>JBKPMY010000400.1:0-30433 GCA_046732375.1 Myxococcota bacterium | reverse complement strand
AGCTCGAGGTGGGTGAAGGGCTTCTGGAGGAAGCTGGTTCCCGGGTCGCGGCGCAGCTCGGGATCCATCTGACCCTCGCCGTACCCGCTCACCACCAGGACTCGGGCCGAGGGGTGGCGCTGGTGGATGGTGCGGTAGGCGGCGATGCCGCTCAGCCCCGGAAGGACCGCGTCGAGGATGACCAGGTCCACCGCCACGCCCCCGAGCAGCGCCAGGGCCGACTCGGCGTCGTCCGCGGTCAAGGCCCGGAACCCGCTGCGCTCGAGCAACCGCGCCAGCCCCTGGCGAACCGCAGCGTCGTCCTCCACGACCAGCACCGTGCCTCCGGCGCGCGGAGTGGGGGCGCGGGTCTTCCGCTCGGCCTCCAGGGGCAGTCCCTCGATGGCGGGAAGGAAGATCTGGAAGGTGGAGCCCTTGCTTGGCGTGCTCGATACCTCCACCACGCCCTGATGCTGCCGCACGATTCCGTGCACCACCGCCAGACCCAGCCCCGTGCCGCGCCCTGGTGCCTTGGTGGTGAAGAAGGGCTCGAAGATGCGTTCCAGCGTTCCCGCGGGGATGCCCACGCCGGTGTCCCGGACCGACAGCTCCACCATCCGCTTGCCCGGGACGGTGGAGTGCCTGGCCGCGAACTCGGCCTCCACCTCGACGTTGCGCGTCCGCACGGTGAGGGTGCCACCCTCGGGCATGGCGTCCCGCGCGTTGACACAGAGGTTCATCAGGACCTGCTCCAGCTGCGCCGGGTCGCCGGACACGGTCCACAGCTCCTCGCCGAGCTGCGTCTCCAGCTTCACCGGCTCGCCGATGACCCGGCGGAGCAGGCTCTCCACGTCCAGCACCACCTGGTTGAGGCTCAGCGAGCGCTGCGCGAGCGGCTGGCGCTTGGCGAACGCGAGCAGCTGGCGGACCAGGGCTCCTGCCCGCTGGCACTGCCGCTCGATCTCCGCGAGGTCGGTCTGGGCAGAGTGGTCCACCGGCAGGTCCAGCCGGGCGAGGGCGGCGGCGCTCTGGATGCCGGTGAGGACGTTGTTGAAGTCGTGGGCGACGCCGCCGGCGAGCATGCCCACTGTGTCCATCTTCTGGGTGCGCTGCACCTCGGCCTCGAGGCGCTTGCGCTCGGTCACGTCGCGCACGCTCACCACCAGCCGCTGGTCACCGCCCGGGACCTCGGCCACCGCCAGCTCGAGGTGGACCATGCTGCCGTCACGCCGGCGGGCCTCGCTGGAGCGGCTGCCCTGCCCCACGTAGCCCTGGAACCCGGGCGGGAGGAGCTCGTCCGCCGGGCGCCCCACCACCTCCGAGGACTCCACGCCGAAGATCCGCTCGGCGGCGGGGTTCATCGAGACCAGCAAACCGCCCGCGCTCACGGTGAGGAGCCCGTCGGGCACGTGCTCCATGACCGCCCGGAGGTCCATCTCGCTGCGGCGAAGGGCCGCATCTGCCCGGCGGCGAGCGGCGCGCTGGGCGGCCTCGGCGCATTCGCGCTCCACCGCCGGCGCGAGCCGGGCCAGGTTGTCCTTCATGAGGTAGTCGTGCGCCCCGGCCTTCATCGCGGCGATGGCGTGGGTCTCGTTGACCGTCCCCGAGACGAGGATGAACGGCACGTCCAGCCCGCTTTCCTGGAGCCGGGTGAGCGCCTCCAGCGCATCGAACTGCGGGAGCCGGTGGTCGGAGACGATGACGTCCCACGGCGCGGAGAGCAGCGCCTCCTGGAAGCTCTCGGCGGTGTCCACACGGTGGAAGCGCACCAGCCGTCCTTCGGCCTGGAGCGCGTGCACGATGAGCGTCGCGTCGGCCTCGGAGTCCTCCACCAGGAGAACGCGGAGCGCGCTGCGTGTGGAAGCCGGGAAGGGTCTCACGAGGCCGGGCCGAGATCTGAGCGCCAGCCAGCCGACACCGGCAAGGTGGCTTCGATGCGCAGTGACGGCGCCGCTGTGTGCTCAGCAACCGCAACGTGGTACCTGGGGTCGATGCAGACCTGGGACGCGCTGGTCGTGGGAGCGGGTCAATCCGGAGTGCCACTCGCGGTCGCGTTGGCTCGATCGGGACGCAAGACGGCGATGGTCGAGCGCGCCGACGTCGGCGGCACCTGCATCAACGTCGGCTGCACCCCGACCAAGACGCTGGTGGCCAGCGCCCGGGTGGCCTCGCTCGCCACGCGCGCCGCCGAGTACGGCATCGGCGTCTCGCCACCGCGGACGAACTGGCCGGCGGTGCGCGAACGCGAGCAGAAAGTGGTCCGGGATTTCCGGGCGAGCGGCGAGCGACGGCTGCGCGAGGCCGGCGTCACGCTCGTCCGCGGTGAGGCGCGGTTCATGGGGCCGCGCCGGTTGCGAGTCACCGGCGCGGACGGGACCGCCGACGAGCACCAGGCGCCAGTGGTGGTGCTCGACACCGGCGGCCGCCCGCGGCGGCCCGAGCTCCCCGGCCTGGACTCGGTGCCCGCGCTCGACTCGTCATCCATCCTCACCCTGGGCCCGTTCCCCGAGCGACTTTTGGTGCTGGGTGGGGGGTACATCGCCCTCGAGCTGGGCCAGATCTTCCGGCGACTCGGCGCCGAGGTGACCATCGTCGAGTCCGCGCCGAGGCTGGCTTCCCGGGAGGACGCGGAGATCTCCGACGCGATCGCGGACTTCCTGCGCGCCGAGGGAATCCGCGTCCACGTCGGCGCTCGCACGGCCCGGGTGAGCCCGGCGAGCGGCGGCGTGAGGCTCGAGCTCGCCGACGGGTCGGCGCTCGAAGGAACGCACCTCCTGGTCGCCGTGGGGAGGACTCCGAACACCGACGCGCTGGACTGCGGCGCCGGCGGGCTGACCTGCGACGCGCACGGGTTCATCCAGGTGGACGACCGGCTTCGAACGTCCGCCGAGGGCGTGTACGCCACCGGCGACGTCACCGGGGCGCCACAGTTCACCCACATCTCGTACGACGACTACCGGGTGCTCCGCGCGGAGCTGCTGGATGGGCCGCCACGGTCGCGGGCGGGACGGCTCCTGCCCTACACCCTGTTCACCGATCCCCAGCTCGGACGGGTCGGCCTGACCGAGACGGAGGCCCGCGCCAAGGGTCTGTCGATCCGCGTGGCCAGGATGCCGATGACCTCCGTGGCACGGGCCATCGAGTCCGGGGAGACGCGTGGCCTGCTCAAGGCGGTGGTGGACACCCGGACGGAACGCATCCTCGGCTTCGCAGCCCTGGGCTTCGAGGGTGGAGAGCTGGCGTCGGTGGTGCACACGGCGATGGTCGGCGACCTGCCGTGGACGGTCCTCAAGGATTTCATCTACCCCCATCCCGGCCTGGCCGAGTCGCTCAACAACCTCTTCGACTCCTGGGTCTAGCGCTACTGCCGCCCAGCTCAGGGCGGCCGGTACTCCACGCATTTCCAGGCCCGGAAGCGGCGGACGATGCGCTCTCCCCGGCGCACCAGCAGCGGCGGCTCCTCCACCACCCGGGCGCAGCGCGCCAGGAGCGCGGGCGGCGCCGGGCCGGAGGGCCCGTCGTCGAACCGCTGCGGGTCCGAGTCGAGGAACAGCCCGGTGCGACCGGCGAGCGCCCGGACGTCGAGCCCCACGAAGTCGAGCTGGAGTGCGGGCTGCCCGAGGAGATTCCGGCCGTAGGCCTCCACCTTTCCGTCCAGCAGCAGCTCGGCAGTGGTCTTGTAGTCGTCCGCGGAGAAGGCGAACTCCCCGGGCGCGAGCCTGGCCCTGGTCTGCTCCCGCAGCGATCTCCAGCCCACCCAGGTGTCGTCGCCGAGGCGAACTGGATAGGCGAACAGCTCCACCAGCACCACCGCGTGCAGGGCAGCGGAGGCCAGCGCGTTCCAGCGAAGCAGCGAGGGCCCGGAGCGCCGAGCCGCCCAGAGCGCACCGGCCACCCACAGCGGGAAGGGCCAGTTTGGCTTCACCACCGCGCCCAGGCTGACCACCAGCAGCACCACGGCGGGAACGAGCGAGAAGGCGGCGAGGAACAGCTCCTCGGGCGGGAGCTGGCCGCGGAGGATCCGCGGCGTCGCGCGCACCGCCTCTCGCCCCCAGACCCAGAGAAGCGGCGGAAGCACCAGCACCAGCTCCGAACCCACCAGGCCGAGCAGGTTCCAGGGAGAGAGCCCGCGGGCGTGCTCCACCCGGCCCGCGGTCTGGAAGAGGAAGGATGCCCAGCCGTGCTGCGAGTTCCAGATCCACACCGGGGCGGTAACCAGCCCGGCGACGAGCAGCCCGAGCCACGGCCAGGGCGAGGAGAGCTGCCGGCGTGCCCGCGGCAGCAAGAGGAACAGCAGGCCCGCACCGAGCAAGAGAAACACCGCGCTGTACTTGGAGTCGAAGGCGAGTCCCGCGCACAGCCCGGCGGGGAGCCATGCGATGCGCCGATCATCCAGCAGCGCGTCGGACAGGAAGCACAGGGTCCAGGTCCAGCTCGCGACGAGCGGCCCGTCGGGAAGCGCGATGACGGTGAGGATGCTGAACGCCCCAGTGGTGGCGAAGAGGAGGACAGCGCGGCCAGGCGATTCCGGAATCAGGCGACGTGCCAGGCGCGCCAGCCCCAGCAGGGTGAGCGCCGCGAACAGGAACGGGATTAGGCGGACCAGCACCGGAGGTGGAGGTCGGAACGTCGCCGGCAATGCCAGCGCCCAGGCGAGCATCCCTGGATGATCGAAGTACGACAGCGCCGGATGACGTGCGTAGAGGACGTAGTACGCCTCCTGCGGCACGAGCTCGAAGAGCGAGCCCACGGCCAGGCGAACGAGCTGCACCCCCACGAGCACTCGGACCCAGCGCGACGCGTGGATCACCGGTGCTCCTTGCTTGCATCAGGCCGTTCACTGCACAGGAGCGCAATCCGTGCAGCGAGCGGTGTCGGCTGCGCAGTAAGCACTGTGCCGCTGGTGCGCACGCGACACTGTGGTTGTCGCGTCCGATCCTGGGACGCAATCGATTGCTCGCCAGGCTCGTACCGGCAGCCGGAGGGGACCACGTCTGTGGACTCGTCCGAGATCACTTTCTCTTGGGAGATACCGTGAAGCCAGTCATCGCAGCACTCGCGTTCCTCGGCGCCGTCGCCTGCGCCACCTCCGGATCCGGAGTCGATCCTCGTCTGGAGTACACCTACAACAGCTCCGTCAACGGCGTGATCGCCGTTCCCGAGGCCGCCGCCAACCCCGAGGTCTGCAAGAGCCTCGCGGTCGTGGCCACCGTGGGAGACACCCAGGTGGGCCGCTCGGCCATCCGCTCGAGCAAGGGCCGCTGCTCGTACCAGATCGACAACCTGCCCTCGGACAAGGACGTCACCGTGAAGGTGCAGCCCGCCGCCGACCTCAAGTGCCAGGACGGCTCGCAGATGGCCTTCGTCTCGGACAACCAGGGCCCGCTGAAGCTCCAGCCGGCCGAGGGCAAGCTGTACGACTTCCGCGCCCAGTGCGGCGCGACCCAGAGCTGAACCGGGGAACTCCCCCCGGAACTGCTCCGGGAAAGTTGAGCGCAGGATAGGAGTTGACGGTGCGTGGCCGAGGGCCGCGCGCCGTCCTCCCGTTGCGGGGCATGACCGGCCGTCCACTCCAGGCAATTCGGGGCCCGGGTCGGCGGCGAGGTCGGGGCACCCCCACTACCCTCCCCGCATGCGCCCTCGCCTCCTCCCCCTCGCCGCTCTCTTCCTCCTGCTCGCCGACGCCCCCGCTGGCGGTCAGCCCGCGGCCTCATCCGCCCAGGCCGGGCAGATGATGCTCACCGTCTTCCTCCGGCACGACCAGTCGAAGCCTCTGGGCGAGATCCGGGCCGAGCTGGAGAAGAACGGCTTCTTCCAGAAGTTCCCGCCCGCGGGGACGGAGGTCGTCTCCTGGTACGTGATGATGGGCATCGGCCAGGTGGTCACTCTTCGCTTCCCGGCGGAGCGCCTGCGGGACGTGAACCTCGCCCTCGAGCAGAGCGCCTGGGGCGCGTTCCGCACCGACTTCTACCCGACCTACGACTACAAGCCGATCGCCGAGGCCGAGCGGAAGAAGAAGTAGACGCTCTCGAGGCTCGAGGTCCCTCCCGCGGTGTCGCGGCAACCGCCGCTCGCGGAGGTCAGCGCGGGCCGTTCGTGTCGGCGGAGGGGTGGAAGGTGAACTTCTGCCCGCCGATCGCCGCCTCGTACATCAGCCCGGCCTTGGTCATCGTGAACACCGCGACGCCGCGGGCGTAGTTCGCGTCCGCGGAGGCGCCGGCGGAGAGAGCTACGGCGGTGGCCTGCGCGTCGAGCTGGAAGTGACTGTTCTTGAAGTCGGAGAGCGTCGACGGGTTCTCGAAGAAGATCACCTCCGAGTAGGTCTGTCCGCCGAGCTGGAACCCGATGCTCCCCTGCCCCATGCTGGCAGTGCCCACCGGCTTCCCACCGACGAAGAGGACTCCATCTCCCCCGGCTCCACCGAAGATGAAGCCCCCCTTGGCGATGGTGGGGAACACCGCATAGCCGGAGGCGGTGGAGAAGAACTTCTCGATCTTCGGATCCTTCTTCTTGAAGGTATCGACGGTGGCCTTGGCGTCCGACACCAGCGCTTCGTCGCTGGCGGCGAGAGCCGGAGCCGCTCCGAGGAGAAGGAGGACGGTCACGGTCATTGGAGAGCGCATGGCTCGGAGGTAATGGCGCGGCCGGGACCAGTCCACCGGTCGTTCTGCCTCCGTCG
This sequence comes from Myxococcota bacterium, assembly GCA_046732375.1. Classification (GTDB taxonomy): domain Bacteria; phylum Myxococcota; class Myxococcia; order Myxococcales; family Myxococcaceae; genus RPRB01. Next base: position 23,775 of record JBKPMY010000400.1, on the reverse strand, counting down.
ACAAGGCGGCACGGCCGACTGACGGCTGCGCGACCGATCCTCACGCACTGGGCGTGACGAGAAACATCTGCTCGCGACCGCGGTCTACTTCTTCGCGCCGAACGGCTGGTACCCGAACTTCTGGCCACCCACGCTCGCCTCGTACATGAGGCCGGTCTTGGTGGCGGTGAAGATCGCGACTCCGTTCTCGTAGTTCGCGGTGGCCGCGGCCCCTGCAGAGAGCGCCACGGCCGAGGCCTGCGCTGCGAGCGCGAAGTTCCCCTTCTTGAACGCGCTCAGGGTGGAGGCGGTCTCGAAGAAGATGATCTCCGAGTAGACCTGGCCGCCGAGCTGGAAGCCCACGCTGGCCTGCCCCATCGACGACTTCCCCACCGGGTGCCCCCCGACGAAGAGGACGCCGTCGCCACCGGCCCCGCCGACCACGAATCCGCCTTTGGCGATGGTGGGGAAAACCGCGTAGCCCGCGGCCGAGCCGAAGAACTTGTCGATCTGTGGATCCTTCTTCTTGAAGGTCTGGATGACCGCCCTGGCGTCGGAGACCAGGGTGTCGTCTCCAGCGAGCGCAGCAGGCGCACCGACCAGGGCGATGGCGGGAAGGAGGGTCGACAGTCGCATCCGCGGGAGAGTAGCTCGGGCCCGCTCTCCCGCAATTGCCCGACCTGTCTGCACAGCGGAGACCGGCTGGGTTGATCGCGAGGACCGGTTCCGCTGTCAGGCGCGGCCCGCGCAGCGAAGGATGGCGGCCACGGATCGGTCCACGTCATCCTCGGTGGTGTTCCATCCCGAGATGCTGATCCGCATCACGTCCTGGTCCTTCCAGCGGCTCCCGCCGAGCCAGCAGGTCCCGTCGGCCTGCACCCGGGCGATCACCTCCCGGGTGAACGCATCCGCATCGCCACCGCCGGGCGGATCGAACCGCACCAGCACCTGGTTGAGCGCGATCTCGTTCAGCACGTGCACCCCCGGCGCGCTCCCGAGCTGCTGGGCGAACCGGCGGGCCATCGCACAGCACCGATCCACCACCGTCTCCACGCCCTGCCGCCCCATCGCCCGGAGCGCCGCGTAGACCGGCGTGCCCCGCCCGCGGCGGCTGAACTCGGGGACGAAGTCCACGCCGTCGCGGAGCCCGGTGCTGCGCACCAGGTAGCTGGCGGAGGTGCCCACCGCGCGCGCGAGGGTGGCGGGGTCACGCACGATGGCCACCCCGGAGTCGTAGGGCACGTTGAGCCACTTGTGCGCATCCAGCGCCCAGCTGTCCGCCTCGCCGACGCCCCGGAGCAGATCGATCGTCCGCCGGCTCGCTGCTCCCCAGAGCCCGAAGGCCCCGTCCACGTGCACCCAGGCTCCGTGGGCCTGCGCCGCGGAGATCAACGGCTCCATCGGATCGATCGCTCCGGTATTGACGTTTCCCGCCTGGACGCAGACCAGCGTGGGCCCCTTGCAGCCGGCCAGCACGCCGGGCAGCGCGGCGGGATCCATTCGCCCCTGGCCGTCGGCGCGCACCCGCTTCACACGCGCCTGTCCCATCCCCAGGAAGCGCAGCGCTCTCAGGATGGTGACGTGCACCTCCTCGCCGACCACGACGTGAATCTCCGGAGCGCCGAAGAGGCCCTGCTCCGAGACGTCCCAGCCTGCGCGGGCGAGGAGCGCGTACCGCGCCGCCGCGAGGCCGGTGAAGTTCGCCATCTGTCCGCCGGTGACGAAGCCCACCCCCGCGTCGACCGGCAGGCCGAGCAGCGCGTTCAGCCAGCGCCCCGCTGTCTCCTCCAGCACGGCCACCGTGGGTGAGACGACATAGAGACCCGCGTTCTGGTCCCAGGCCGAGGTGAGCCAATCTGCCGCGAGCGCCACCGGCTGACTCCCGCCGATGACGAAGCCGAAGAAGCGCGGACCGGCAGTGGCCATGAGGCCCGGCTCACCGGCCCGAGCGAGCAGGTCCACCACCTCCAGCGGGTCCTGGCCAGACTCCGGGAGCTCTCCTCCGAACGCCTGCTTCAGAGCTTCCAGCGAGGCCGTTGGCCGCACCGGCCGCTTTCCGAGGGAAGCGATCCACGAGCGCGTGTGCAGCAGGGCACGGTCCAGCAGCGGGGTGAACGGGTCCATGTCGAAGGAACGCTCGCGCACTGTGCCGTCCGGGACAAGCACAGGCCGGTGCCGGTGCAGCCGGATCAGCCCCTGGTGAAGCGCACGGGGGTGAGTCATGGCGGAGACCGAGTGGGTTGAGCGGAAGATCGCGCGAGGGCCAGCGAGGGCCGTTCAACCCGCTCGGTTTCCGCCATCTAGTCCTGGCGGCGGTAGCTCAGGGTCACGTCCACCGGCGCCGTGATGCGCCCGCTCTCCATCAGGCGCCGGACGCGGAGGGTCTGGCCGTCGGCGGAGGGAGTGAACACGGTCTCGCCGGACCCGTCGGCGCTCTTTCCGGCCTCGACCAGCGCGCCATCGCGGATCCGGAAGGTGGTCTGGTTCTCGTCGCCGAATCGGTCGGTGACGCTCACCGGCGGCCCGCCCACCTCGCCGCGCTCGGTCGGATGATCCGGCGAGCCGATGGTCACCGTCTGCCCGTCGAAGGAGAGCGTGTACCGGTCTCGAGGACGGGCGCGAGCCCGCAGAGCCTCGTAGGCAAAGCCGCGGGCGAGAAAGCCCATGTCCGCCGTGGCGTGCTCGACGGCCTGGTCGACGGCGGTGAGCTCAGCCTCACCGCCCGTGTAGACCCAGGTCCCGGCCAGCGTCCTCCGGAGGTCCTCGGGAATCTCCGTGACCTCCGTCCCGGTGGGCGGCGCCGGTGGCGGAGCGTGCGCGCACGCAGCGAGCGCGAGAAGCATGGTCGCCGTCGGGAGAAGGTGCGGCGGCGGGCGGCTGCGGCGGGGAGGGTCCTCGCGAGGGCGGGTGCTCACGCCGGAGGAGCTATCCACGGGGGTCGCGCGAGCGCAACGCCCACGCTGCGATCGGGCGTCACGGCCGAACGGGACGCCGCGGTCCCTGCTCCTCCCTCCGGGCCCGGCGGTCCAGCAGGGCCGGCACCGTGCGGACGGTCATCTCTGGAGCGGCAGCGCCTGCGCCGCCCGGGGGACGAGATAGCGCAGCATCCGCTCGTGGTGCGCATCGAGACCCAGGAAGGCCACCGGGCCGCGGTGCCGGTCCAGCACCCACTCGAGCAGCTCGGCCAGGGCGTGATCGGAGATGACCACCGTGTGGGTGAGGTCCACGCGGACCGGGACCTGGGCGCCCAGCTCGGTCAGCCGCTCGCGCAGCTCGGCCGCCTCGCCCACGCCGAACTCGCTCCCGGCGCGGAACACCGGTCCCTCCTCCTTCGTGCCCAGCCAGTCCACCTCGAAGGCGTGACTCATGTCCTCTCCATCGGTCCTGCAGCGCGCGTACCCCGTGCTGACCCATGAGCAGCACGCGATCGATCCAAGCAGTTCCGCTGAACAGCCCACCCGCCGCGCGCTGCCGGCAAAGAAGGTGCGTACGCAACGAGCGCCGGTGCCGGAGCACGACCTGGCCTGGAAAGGGCCGAAGACTGAGCCGGGGTCGCAGCGCTTGCGTTCCGGAGCCGGTGCCCCGCAATCGGTGCACCCTCCCCGACCCACCGACCCCGGCAGCGTCTTCGAATTGCCGGTTCGTTCCCGCCGCGCACACCCGATGCACTCGCCAGTTCAGCGAAAGGAGTGGTTCACGATGACGTTGTTCGAGCTGTCGAGCTGGTTGCTTCTCGGAGCTGTGCTGGGCGTGCTGGTGGCCGCGTTCTGGCCCACCGAGGGGCTCACCTGGATCCGGGCGCTGGCGGTGGGTGCCGTCGGCGCGGTGGTGGGCGGCCTCGTCGGCCGGATCCTCTTCGTCCCCGGTGCGTCCTCGGGGGGGATGCGCGTGGTGGGCCCGGCCTTCCTGATCGCGAGCATCGGCGCGGTGGTGCTGACGTTCCTCGCTCGGTTCCAGCTGCGGAACCGGGAACGCCCACGCTTCAGCTGAGGGGACCGGAAGTCCGGGTCACCTTTCCCCGCCGTTTCCGGAGGACGGGCCCTGCGGCGCGCTCTCCTCGCGTTCCTGCGCGTACTGCTTGAGCCGGTACTGGATGGTGCGAGTGCTGATACCGAGCATGGCGGCAGCGCGGGAGGTCGATCCGCCGACGACCTCCAGCGTGCGGAGGATGGCTTGCTTCTCGATCTCCTGCCAGGTACCGCCCGGGATGAGGCTGGACATCGGCCGATCCGAGGGCCGCGCGCCGAGGACGGTGGGCGGAAGATCGTCGGTGGTCAGGTAGGGACCCTGGGCGAGGACCACCGCTCGCTCGACGGAGTTCTCGAGCTCGCGCACGTTGCCCGGCCAGTCGTGCCGGAGCAGCGCCTGCAGCGTGCCCGGGGCGAGGCCCTGGATCTTCTTGCCGTGCAGCTCGGTGAAGCGGCGGAGGAAGTGCGACACCAGGGCCGGGATGTCACCCTTCCGCGCCCGGAGCGGAGGCAGGGTCACCGAGATGACGTTCAGGCGATAGAAGAGGTCCTCGCGGAAACGGCCCGCAGCGACCTCCGCCGCGAGATCCTTGTTGGTCGCGGTGAGCAGCCGGACGTCGACCTTGAGCGTCTCGGTGCTTCCCACCCGCTCGAACTCCCGGGTCTGGAGAACCCGGAGGAGCTTCACCTGAAGCACAGGGGAGACGTCGCCGATCTCGTCGAGGAACAGCGTGCCTCCGTCGGCGCGCTCGAAGCGGCCCTCCCGTCGCGCGACCGCCCCGGTGAAGGCGCCTCGCTCGTGCCCGAAGAGCTCGGACTCCAGCAGCGTCTCGGTGAGCGCACCGCAGTTCACGCGCACGAACGGACGATCCTTCCGCGGGGACAGCTCGTGCAGCGCCTGGGCAATCAGCTCCTTGCCGGTCCCCGACTCCCCGAGGATGAGCACGTTGGCCCGCGTGGGGGCCGCGCGCTGGACGACCTCGAAGACCTCACGCAGGGCCGGACTCTCCCCGACGATGTTGTCGAAGTGGACCCGCTCGCGGACGCGGACGCGAAGGTTGGCCGCCTCCTGCGCCAGCCGGCGCTTCTCGAGCGCCTTCTCGATGACCACCAGCACCGCTCGCTCGTCGAGCGGTTTCACCAGGAAGTTCTCCGCCCCCGCTCGCATCGCCTCCACCGCCATCTCGATGGAACCGAAGGCGGTCATGACCACGAACGCCGCATCGACGCCGCTCTCGCGGGCCTCCCGCAGCAGGGTCAGCCCGTCCATCCGGGGCATCCGGACGTCGGCCAGGACCAGGTCGGCTCCGACATTCCGGAGCACGCTCAGGGCCTCGACCCCATCCCCCGCCTCGGCGACGCCGTACCCCTCCTCGCCGAGGATGGTGCGGAGCGCCCCGCGGGCGTTCGGCTCGTCGTCGACCACCAGGATTCGCGCAGACGCCATGTGCGTCCGGAGATATTAGCAAGAGCCGGGCCGTACCGGCCGGGCACACTTGGGAGGCAATCCGGACTATCTGAGGGCTGCAGTCATGAGCCCCGTCAGCGTCTTCCAGGAGCTGCAGGACTACGTCGGCTTCGGCCCTGCCGACCAGGTGATCCTCCGTGCCCTGCACCCCGGACTGGCGCCCGCCTTTCTGGAGGTCTCGGAGCTCTTCTACGCTCGCATCCTCGAGTACCCCGCGGCGCGGGAGGTGCTCGAGCGGGGGGAGAGCTCCGTGGGCCGGCTCAAGCACAGCCTGGTGGCGTGGATGGATGGGCTCTTCCAGGGTCCGTGGGACGAGTCGTACGTCGAGCGCCGGGCGCGAATTGGCCGGGTGCACGTGCGGATCGGACTTCCGCAGCACTACATGTTCGGCGCCATGAACGTGCTCCGCCAGGAGCTCTCGGCCCGAGTCTCGAGCTTGATCGCGCCAGACTCGCCCGAGCACCACCGCGCGCAGAACGCCCTGTCACGAATGCTAGATCTGGAGCTGGCGATCATGCTCCAGACCTACCGGGAGGACCTCGAGGCACAGAAGGCCCGCACCGAGCGGATGGCGACCTTCGGACAGGTGGTGGCCAGCATTGGGCACGAGCTCCGGAACCCGCTGGGCGTCGCCGAGTCCTCGGTATTCCTGCTCGAGAAGCGCGTGGGGACAGATCCCGCTGCGAGGAAGCATCTGCAGCGCATCGGTGAGCAGATCGCAGTCGCGAACGGCATCATCAACGCGCTGCTGGACCTGGTCCGGGACCGGCCAATGGATCCACAGACCCTCGTACTCTCCGACGTGGTTGCGAGAGCAGTGGCCCTCGTCCGGCGGCCGGAAGGGATCACGCTGGAGGTGAGACCCCTCGATGGGCTGAGGGTGCTGGGCGACGCCGCCCAGCTCCGGCAGGTCTTCGTCAACCTGCTGCAGAACGCGGTGGAGGCCTGCGGAGAGACGGGCGCGGTGACGGTGGAAGCCCGGATGGTGGACGGACAGGTAGAGATCTCGGTGGAGGACACCGGGCACGGCCTGGACAGCTCGGTGAAGGCCCGTCTCTTCGAGCCGCTCGTCACCACCAAGCCGAAGGGGGTGGGGCTGGGCCTGGCGCTGGTGAAGCGCATCGCCGAGCGCCACGGCGGAACCATCGGTCACCTCACGCCTCCCTCACAGGGGGCGCGCTTCATCCTCACCCTCCCGGGAGTGCCTCCATGAGGAAGGGGCGAGTGCGACGGTACCTGGTCGTGGACGACAACCAGCCGCTGGCGGAGAACCTGGCGGAGATACTCGAGACCAGCGGTGCCGAGGTCGACGTCGAGGTGGATGCGGTGGCGGCGCTCCGTCGGCTCCAGGCCCGCCGCTACACCGCGCTGGTGACCGACATGCGGATGCCGGGCCTCGGCGGCGCCGAGCTGCTGGCCGCCGCTCGCAATGCCGACCCTGCGCTGCCCGCGCTGGTGGTGACCGCCTTCATCGGCGACGCGGACCTCGCCCGGGTGGAACGGATGGGGGTGCTGGCGACGTTGCCCAAGCCGGTCCCGGTCGAGATTCTTCTGCAGAGGCTGGAGCACGCCCGGCGCGGGGCGGTGGTCTGGGTGGTCTGCGGCGCCTCGGACCGGATGAGCCGGGTGATGGAGCTCGTGCGGGACCACGGCTGCACGCCGATTCCCCTCACCCCGAGCGACGCTCCGCCTCCGGGCCCGACACCGCTCCTGGCCGTGCTGGCCGATACAGCCGAAGAAGAAGCCCAGGCCTGGGCGCGGGCCCACCCGGGCGTGCAGCTGGTCCGGCTCCCCGTCTCGCTCGAGTCGCTGGCCAGGGCGCTGGACGCCGCGCTGGAGAAGTTCGAGGAGGGTGGGTGAGTCAGGGGCGAATCCTCCTCGTCGACGACAACGTCGACCTGGTCGACAACCTCGGCGAGATCCTCGAGGACGACGGTTACAAGGTCCTCCGCGCCACGAGCTGCGCCACCGCCCGGGCCCGCGCCCTCGAGGGCTTCGACGTCGCGCTGGTGGACCTGCGGCTTCCAGACGGCGATGGGACCGAGCTCGCCGCCGAGCTTCACCGGACGGTCCCCGGGGCCGAGGTGGTGCTCCTCACCGGCTTCGCCAGCGTGGAGTCGGCGGCGGCCGCCATCCGCGCTGGAGCCTGCGCGTACCTGGTCAAGCCCTGCGCGGTCCCCGAGCTGCTGCTCACCGTGGGGCAGGCCCTCCGGCAGGTCCGGTTGCAGGCCGAGCGGGAGGAGCTGGCCCGGCGGGCCCAGCTGGCGGAGAAGCTCGCCGCGGTCGGGCGATTGACGGCGGGCCTCTCGCACGAGATCCGCAACCCGCTGAACGCGGCGGCGCTCCAGCTCTCGGTGCTCGAGCGGCGGGTCCGCAAGCTGCCCGAGAACGGCCAGGCTCCGCTCCTCGAGCCGCTGGTGCTGGTGCGGGACGAGATCCGCCGGCTCGACCAGACCCTTCAGGACTTCCTCCTCTTCTCCCGGCCGCGCGAGCTGGTGCGGAAGCCGGTGCATATGGAGGGACTGCTCCGGACGGTGGTGGACTTGATGTCCGGCGACGCCGCGGCCCGGCAGGTCCAGCTGGAGGTGGACGTCGCTCCGGGAACCCCCGCCGCTGCCGCGGACGAGGGCGTTCTGCGGCAGGTCCTCCTGAACCTGATCCTCAACGCGCTGGACGTGAGCCCAAGGGGCGGGCGGATCCAGCTCCGCGGGCACGGCATGGACGAGGGGGTGGAGCTGGTGGTCGCGGACGAGGGACCCGGGATTCCACCCGAGGTGCACGACCGGCTGTTCGAGCCCTTCTTCACCACCAAGCCCAACGGGACCGGACTCGGACTGGCCATCGTCCACAGCCTCGTGGACCAGCACGGGGGTCGGGTGTGGGTTGACCGGGGTGAGACGGGGGGCGCGGCCTTCCACATCCGCCTTCCCCGGGCCTGATTCCGGGGCGTGCCGCAACCCTTGCGCCCTCCGCGACGGACTCCCGCAGACGCTGCAGGTGGACCGGTCCGGTGGAAGCCCGATCAGGGGTGGAACGGGCCTCGGCGCGACCATTGCTGATGAAGTCCATCGCGATGGGTTTGACTCCGGCGGAGACGAGGGCGAGGACGCGCCTCCTGATGAGGAGAGCGGTGCTGTCCCGGGCAGGGCAGGACCGGAGCGAGGACCCGGAAGCGGAGCTGAGCCGCATCGAGGCGGCGCTCCGGCGCATCGACGAGGGTCGCTACGGGGTCTGCGACGTGTGCGGCGAACCGATCGGAGCCCAGGTTCTCCTGACGAACCCTGCGTCCCCGCTCTGCTCGGAGTGCGGGGCTTCCCCCCGTTTTGAAGACTCGACGCCATGACGCACCGCGACCTCGCATGCCGGGGTGCCGGTGGGCGCGCACCGTGCCAGATTCCCTCCCGGGAAGGAGCGCGCCATGTACAAGCACATCCTGGTCCCGACCGATGGCTCCGATCTCTCCGACATGGCGGTCAAGGAGGCGATCGCCTTCGCCAGGTCCCTCGGCGCCCGCATCACCGCGCTCACCGTGTCGCCGCCCTTTCACCTCTCGGGCTACGACCCGTTCCTGGTGACGGTGACCCCCACCCAGTACGAGCGCGCACACGAGAGCCGCGCCAGGGAGGTGCTGGGCGACGCACGGGCGAAAGCCACCGCCGCCGGCGTGCCCTGCGAGGTGGTGTCGGTGGTGAACGACGCGCCCTGGCAGGCGATCATCGAGACCGCGCAGCGCGAGGGATGCGACCTGGTGTTCATGGCGTCGCACGGCCGCCGCGGCGTGGCGGGGATGCTCCTCGGCAGCGAGACCCAGCGGGTCCTCACCCACTGCAAGGTGCCGGTGCTGGTCTACCGCTGAGCCGACCTATCAGCGGCGCGCCTCTGCGTCGAACGCGGCGGCAAAGGTCGCGTAGTCCTGGCCCAGCGCGCGCTCGAACGCTGCGGGGAATGGTGCGCCCGTGGACACCTCGGCGAGGACCGCGCGGACTCCTGCCTCGCCGTGCCGCTCGGCGATGCGCTCCACCGCGTGGCGAGCCTCGAGGTAGGCGAGCGAGGCGCTCCGCCAGTCGGGAATTCGCTGGAAGCTTCCCTCGAGCGCGCGGAGCGGGTAGCGGTGGACGTCCGGACTGCAGCGCACCTGAGGGCCCGGATCTCCGCGCATCCGAGCGACGTCGGCCAGTCCTTCATTGAGCCAGGTGGGCGCGGCCTTGCCCCCGGTGGACCGGTGGAACAGCGCGTGCGCGTACTCGTGGAACAGCGTTCCCCGGAAGGCGAGCGAGTGGAGGTCCGCCCCGGCCGCCGGAAGCCGGATCTTTCCGTCGTAGACCGCGGCGCTCCAGGAGGCGTGGCCCTCGCGCTCGAAGGAGCGCTCGGGATACACGACGAGGGGAATGGGCCCTTCCGGGTAGAGCTGGAAGAGCGCTCCCACGCTTCGGTACGCCACCTCCATCAGCTCCAGGGTGGCACGGGCCGCGGGGACGTCCGCCCGCCCGTCGAATGCCGCGACGAAGTGCTCCGAGGCCACGCGCTCCAGCCCGCCCAAACGCTCGGCCTCTGCACGGCCACGCTCCAGCCGCCGGGTCAAGGCGACGTCGCCGGGGTTGAGGCGCAGCCCGCGCTCCCAGGTGTCCACGGCGCCGGCGAGGTCGTTGTCCTGGAACTCGTACTCGCCGAGCGCGAGGTATGCGTCGGCCGTCCGTTCCTCGAGGCCGAGCGCGGCCCGGGCCTGGAGCTTCGACCGGTCGAACTGCCCGGCCTTCGCCGAGGCCACCGCGGCGGTCCCGAGCAGCCGTGCCACCGAGGCGCGGACGGCCGGGTCCGCCGTCGGGAGCTCCTCGACACGCCGGAGGACGGGCTCGATGCGCCGCAGGCCTCCGCCGCGGAGAGCTTGCTGGGCGGTGACGGTGAGCAGCTCGAGCGCGGGAACCGCCGCGTCCGAATGCTGTCGAAACAAGCCGTGCACCTGCTCCACCGCGTCGGCGTACCGGTCATCGGCCAGAAGGCGCGCGAGCTCCTGGAGGACGGCCCTGACCGGGGGAGCGAGTCCTCCGTCCGTGGCGGCCTGCAGTGCAGCGAGGGCACCGCCCGCGTCCGGGCGAGCCCGGGGGCCAGAGGTGCTCGCATCCGTGGACCGTGCGGCTGCTTCCGCGTCGGCGCGACGCTTGGCCTCGGCGAGCCGGGCCATGCTGGCAGCGAACACCTCGTCGTCGCTCAGCCCCGCATCGGTGGCCGGCGCGCCCACCGGAGCCGTGACGATGGACGGCGGTGGGGGCGGTGCGGCCGGGCGGCGGAGGACGACCGCGACCACTGCGCCGGCGACCACCAGCACTGCGACGAGGACGAGCGACCGGCCCACGAGGAAGATCCACAGTCTGCCAGGACCCGCCCCACGCGCGCACCCGCGGTGGTCCACGCACATCCCCTGGTCGAGGCGACGATGCGGAGGACCCGCCCCCACACCTGTGGACCGCGCTTGCTCGGCCACGATGCCGATCGCGCAGCCCTTGCGCGACGCGGAGCTCCGGGATGGTCGGCGCGCACGGTCGACGCGCGAGAGGGTGGCCGGGGCGGCTGGTACGTCCGTTGCGACGTCGAGCGAGCGCGACCGCAGCTGCGAGGATGTGTTGACCCACCTCGACTCACCCGAAATCGCTCGAGCGAAAGGTCGGCGCACGCGGCGGCTCCGGCCCTGGGACGTGACGCTCCGCCGGGCGCGTGGCTACGGCCGTGTCCGGCGCGCGGTGCTGGCGATGAGCGTGCTCACCGTCGTCGGGACACCCTTCCTCGCCGCTCGCTTCGCCGACCGGAGCTGGCCATCCGGCGCGTTCGTCGGCGCCACCGGCGCCGCGCGCGTGCTCGGCACGGAGCTCCTCGATCCACTGATGTCCGCGGGCGTGGCACTCGCGGGTGGAGCGCGCCCAGGCCTCCTCGCCGCGGTGCTCCCCGTGCTGCTGCTGGTGGTCGTCCTCGGCCGATTCTTCTGCGGCTGGCTCTGCCCGTACCTGCCGCTGCTGGCGGTGAGCAACTCCGTCCGCTGGGCGCTCGGGCGCCTGGGCATCCCCACCCTGGACCTGCGGCTCCCGGACTGGATCCGGTTCGCCGTGCTGGGCGCGGTGCTCGCCGGGACCGCCGCGCTCGGCGTGCAGCTCGCCACGCTGGTGTACCCGCCGGCCTTGCTGGCGCGGAGCGCGTACCGGCTCGCCTTCGGGCTCGGGCTGAGCGGTGGGGCGACAGTGCTCGCCGCCATCTGGCTCTTCGACACCACCGTGTCCCGGGTCGGCTTCTGTCGATCGCTGTGTCCGGGCGGAGCGCTGTTCTCGCTGCTCGGGGCGCGATCGCCGGTGAAGGTCCGCAGGCTGGCGAGTCGGTGCACCGACTGCACCGTCTGCGACGTGGTCTGCAACCTTGGACAAAAGCCGATGACCGACCGGCTCGACGCGGGCTGCGAGCGGTGCGGGCGCTGCGTTGCGGCCTGTCCCACCGGCGCGCTCTCGCTGTCTCTCGAGGGGACGCGCCGGTGAACCGCCGGGGCCTTCTTGCGCTGGCGGCCGGAGCCGTCTCGGGACTCCTGGTGCGGCGCTCCCCCGCGGTCGCGGGCGAGCTCCGTCCCCCTGGCGCCTTGTCCCCGGGCATTTTCGAGCGGGCCTGCATTGGCTGCGCCCGCTGCGCCGAGGTGTGCCCGACGCGGGCCATCCGCTTCCCGCCGGGGGTCGGGCTGAACGCCGGCCATCCGTTCCTGGCGCTCCGCGAGTCGGCGTGCGTGCTGTGCATGGCCTGCACCGAGGCGTGCCCGACCGGCGCCCTGTCGCGGATCCCGCCAGTGCCGGCGCGCGTCGCGGCCGAGGTTCGCATCGGCCTTCCGGTGCTGGACCGCAAGGCGTGTCTCCCCTGGAGTGGCCAGGGCGTCTGCCGCCTCTGCGCCTACGTCTGCCCCATCGGCCCGGCAGCAGTGGAGCTGGTCGGGCCGCAACAGGCCCCGCTCTTCCACGCCGAGGGGTGCGTGGGCTGCGGGCTCTGCGAGGAAGCCTGCCCCGAGGAGGCGCGAGCAGTCCGGATCCGGGCGAGGCCGGGAGGTGGAGCGTGAGCCGGCGCCCTCGACTCTCGCGGCGCGACCTGCTCCGCGCGGCCCCCATCGCCGGTGCCGGCGCGGCGGGCATCGCGGCAGCGGTGGTGGCCCGTGCACCAGCGCCAGCCCGAACGACGCACGGCAACTGCCGCTTCTGCCTCCTCCACTGCGCGTACGCGGGAACCATCTCGGGTCGCACGCTTCTCCGCGTGGACGGCAACCCGGCCGGCGAGACCCGCGGCTTCCTCTGCCAGCACGGGCGCGCGCTGCCCTCGGTGGTGCACTCGCCCGACCGGCTCCGCCGGCCGCTGGTGCGGCGCGGCGCGCGGCTGGTGGAGGCGTCATGGGAGGAGGCGCTGGGCCTCGTCGGCGAGCGAATGGCGGCAGTGCGGGCCCGCTTCGGCCCACAGGCGGTGGCGTTCCAGACCGGCTGGCCGCTGGTTCGCCATCCCCTGATGGAATGGATTCACCGCCTGGCGCGAGCGTGGGGAACGCCGAACGTGGCGTCGGTGGCGAGCCTCTGCGAGACCTCGGGGCGGATGGGACAGGCGCTCACCGTGGGCAGCAAGTACCGGCACGACCTGCGCCGGACGCGGACCCTGGTGCTCTGGGGCAGCAACCCGACGCACAGCACCCCGCTGCTTTCACACGTGGTGGCGCAGAAGGCGACCGAGGGACGTCTGGTGGTGGTGGACCCGATCCGCACCGAGCTCGCTGCGGCGGCCACCGAGCACCTCGCCGTGCGCCCCGGAACGGATGGCGCGCTCGCGCTCGGGCTGGTGAACGTGCTGGTCCGCGAGGGTCTCGTGGACCGAGCGCTGATCGCGCAGGAGGCGGTGGGCTTCGAGGCGCTGGTCGCCCTCGCAGATGCCTACCCACCCGGGCGGGTGTCAGCCATCACCGGGCTGCAGGAGGATCAGCTGGTCCGGACCGCGCGGCTGGTCGGGACCGAGACCCCGACCGGCATCTGGACCGGGCTCGGGGTGGAACACCACCAGAACGGGGTCCAGACCGTGCGGGCCATCGCCGCGGTGGAGGCGCTCTGCCGCCGCGCCGGCGAGCCGGAGATTCGCCAGGACCTGACGCCGGTCCGTTCCGCTGGCACTGCCGGACCGCTGCCCGCTCTCCCCCGCCTCCGCACGCCCGAGCCCGTTCCGCCCCCGGTGGAGGCGCCGGCAGTGGGCTCCGACGAGCATCCGCTGTTCGAGATGTTCAACCGCGAGGCACAGGGAAACGCCCTCGCCCGGGCCATCCTCGAGGACCGCCCCTATCCGGTCCGGGCGCTGGTGCTCATCGCATCCAACGCGCTGGTCACCTCGCCCGGGAGTGAGGGGCTGTCGCGTGCGGTGGAGCGCCTGGAGCTCCTGGTGTCGGTGGATCCCTTCCTGACCGCCAGCGGCCGCCGCGCGCACGTGGTGCTGCCCGCGACTACCTTCGCCGAGTCGGAGGGCGTTGTTCTTCCGCAGCACGAGGCGTGGCCGGACTGGAAGGTGGTGTTCGAGCTGGCGCGGGCGATGGGGCTGGGCAGGTGGTTCCCCTGGAAGACCTGGGCAGAGGCGGAGGCGGCGCCCCCGGTCCCGGTGCCAGCCGCTCCAGGGCTCGTGTCCGGCTTCGACCCGGAGGTCGCGCAGACGAGGGTGGAAGCGAGGGTGGGGACACCGTCGGGAAAGGTCGAGCTCGCCTCCAGGCTGCTCGAGCGCGCCGGACATCCACCGCTTCCGGAGTGGGTTCCACCGTCCCGGCAGCCCACGGCCGAGTTCCCGCTCCTCCTCGTGACCGGACCGAGAACCCGCGCGTACATCAACTCGCAGTTCCGGCAGGTCGCGCGCGTCCGGCTTCTCGAGCCGGAGCCGGTGGTGCGGGTTCATCCGGACGCGGCCAGGATCGCGGGGGTGGCCCACGGGGAGCGAGTGGCGATCGTCTCACCGGTGGGCCGGGTCGAGCTGCGGCTCGCAGTGACCACCGACGTCCGACCGGACGTGGCGGTGATGCCGGCGGGCTGGGAAGAGGCGAACGCGAACCTCCTCGTGGACGCGGACCTGCGGGACCCGATCTCCGGCTTCCCGGCATTCCGCTCGGGCGTCTGCCGCCTCGCGCCGGCCACCCCTGGCCGGGGCTGACGACCTCCGTCGGGTGTGCACGCGGTGCGGCAAAGGAAAATACCCCGGGTCGAGGGGTGCCACGCGACCTCCGCCGCGGGCCCGGAGCTCGGCGGCCCGTGCGCGGAGGGCCGGCTTCGGCGTAAGACCTCTCCGGGGCTGCCGGGGCGATCCGGCTCCGGGGAGGAACGTCGGATGAAACCGTTGCGTCGTCGCTGGGCATGGTGGCTCGCGGGCTGCCTCGTGGCGCTCGGGTGCTCGTCGAACGAATCGCCCGGTTCACCCGACTCGGGGCAGCCCGACGCAGGTCTGCTCCACGTCGCCTCCCCGATCTGGGAGGAGCAGGTCATCTACTTTGTGATGATCGACCGGTTCGCCAATGGCAATCCGTCGAACGACAACCAGAACCGGAGCGAGTTCGACCCCACCGACGGGGACAAGTACTCGGGCGGAGATCTCCAGGGCATCATCGACAAGCTGGACTACATCCAGGGCCTGGGAGCCACCGCGGTCTGGATCACGCCCCCGGTCGCCAACATGTGGTGGGACCCGCTGCAGCAGTCGGGCGGCTACCACGGCTACTGGGCTCGCCACCTGAAGAAGGTGGACGAGCACGTCGGCACGCTCGACACCTACAAGGCCCTGAGCGACGCCCTCCACCGTCGCGGGATGTACCTGATCCAGGACGTGGTCCCGAACCACATGGGCAACTTCTTCACCTACTCGACCTACGACCCGGGCGATCCCTCGCAGAACGTGGTGATGAACACCCAGGCGGTCCCCACGGCGAAGCCGGAGCAGGCCCCCTTCGACCAGGACGACCCACGGGACCCGGTGCAGCGGGACGGCGGCATCTATCACTGGACTCCGGTCATCACCGACTACTTCGACGCCAACCAGGAGCTGAACTACCAGGTCTCCGACCTCGACGATCTCAACTCGGAGAGCGCGACGGTTCGCAGCGCGCTCCGTGACTCGTACGGGTACTGGATCAAGGAGGTGGGCGTCGATGCCTTCCGGGTCGACACGGCGAAGTACGTGCCCCACGACTTCTGGCACGACTTCATCTGGTCCACGGACACCGCCGCGCCGGGGATGATGGCGGCGGCCAGGGCGACCGGGCGGGAACACTTCTTTGCCTTCGGCGAGGTGTTCGAGAACTCCGACCCGCTGAGCGACACCGCGGACAAGAAGGTCTCGAGCTACCTCGGGACGAACGCGACCCCCGAGCTGCCGGCGCTCCTCGCCTATCCGCTCTACTCGGACATCAACCGTGTCTTCACCGGTGGCCAGCCGACGTCGTACCTCACCTACCGGCTGGGGCGGTTCATGGACCCGGCGCTGTATCCCCATCCCTACGCGTCCCCCACCTTCCTCGACAATCACGACAACCAGCGGTTCCTGGCGCTGGGCAGCCGGCGGGCGATGATCCAGGCGCTGGCCTTCCTCTTCACCATCCCGGGGATCCCGGTCATCTATTACGGGACCGAGCAGGACTTCATCGAGACCCGCGCCGCGATGTTCGCCGGGGGCTGGATGGCGAACGGCGACTCGTACCTCCCGGGCGACCGCTACCTCTACCTGAAGCGGCTGGCCGACATCCGCAAGGCGAACAAGGCCTTCACCCAGGGGAACCTCGAGGTGCTGTACGACAACGAGGCCGCCCCGGGCGTGCTCGCCTACCAGCGGGTGCTGGGGAACGACCGCTTCCTGGTGATCCTCAACACCTCGGACGGGAACACGCTGATGTCGGAGCTGGCCACGGGCCTGCCTGAAGGGACGCAGCTGAACGTGCTGGAGTCACAGCAATTCATCCCGGCCTTGCCGGCCGGGTCGAAGATCACCGTGGGCACCGGTGGAGCGCTGACCTCGCTGCTCCCGCAGCGGGCGGTGCTGATCCTCCAGGCGACGAGCGATGTGGTCACCGTCCCGCCCCCGGCCGCGACCATCACGGTGAACACGCCAATCGATGGCCAGACCTTCAGCGACGACGTGACCGTCACCGGCTCGGTCAGCCCCCCGAACACCCCGGTGCGGATGGTCCTCGACGGCGCCTATGACCGAGGGGTCGACGTCGCGGTGAACCAGCAGACCGGGGCGTGGAGCATCGTCCTTCCGATCTCCACCTTCCCGGTGGGCACTGCGAAGCACTCGCTGGCCTTCTACGCGCCGGGACCGAAGGTCTCGACGCCGCGGCTGGCCTTCACCAGCAACATCGTCTTCGTCGGCACGGCCGTCACCCTCGACGACCCTGCGGGCGACGACCGTGGGCCGTCCGGGACGTACATCTATCCGATGGACCTCACCTTCCAGGGGAAGCACTACGGAGACATCGTCAAGGTGGTCGCCGAGGTGGGGAAGACCACGATGCTGCTCCACGTCACCCTGGCCGACTGGAGCATCGTGTGGAAGCCGGCGCTCGGCTTCGACCACGTCTCCTTCAACATCTTCTTCTCCCTCCCCGGGCAACAGGGCCTCACCGTCATGCCCAGGCAGAATGCCTCCGTGCCCGCCGGGTTCAGCTGGAACCTCGACCAGTTCACCTACGGGTGGAACAACGCGATGTACAACACCACGGGCGCGACCTCGTCCGCTTACGGGACTCCGATCATCCCTCCGGTGGTGCTGGCGGATCAGGGAACGAAGACCGTCACCTTCCAGTACAACCGGACGAACTACGGACTCTCCACCTGGGAGAACGTGAAGGTCTACATCACGACCTGGGACTTCGACGGCATCGGCGGGAACTTCCGGCCACTCTCACCCGCCGGAGGGCAATGGGAGTACGGCGGCGGTCAGCCGACGGACCCCTACGTCCTCGACGACACCGCGGTCATCACCCTGCCCGCTCCACCGCCGTGAGCCTGGACGCGCGGCGCCGTTGCGCCGCTCCACAGGCCTCCCCCTGGTGCGGGGGGGTGAGCCTGGCCGCGCGGCGCGGGGGCCTACTGCGGGATGCAGGAGGGCACGCCGATGTTCTGCACGGTCAGCCGGTCGGCCGTGCCCTCGAAGCCTACGTCCATCGACTGCAGCGTCACGCTGAGGTCGGTGTTGGATTTCCAGGTCACCGTCCCGTCGCTGGCATCGAGGGCAGCGCTGGGCGGTAGGTCGGCGGTGGCCTGGATCAGCTCGCCCACCACCTGTCCGGGGCCGGGCACTCCCTGCTGCGGGACCACGGTGCCCACCGTGGGGCTCGTCGTGCCCGTGGCGAGCACCAGGGTCAGGGTGGTCCAGGTGCGCGTGGGGAAGTGACCGTACTGCTGACAGGCGTTGGGCTGATCGCTGAGCAGCACGGTGAAGACGTTCCCGTTGGCGACTGCTGCGCTGGAGTTGGCCACCAGGCGGACCCCGCCGATGGTGACGTCGAAGGCGGGGAAGCCGGCATCGGGGTTGTAGGGGCCGCCCTCGTTGCAGGCGGCGAGCAGCACCACGAGCGCGGCGGCGGTGAGTCGGGCGGTCATCGGCAGTCGGACTCTGGAGTTCTCAGTTCGTGGGGGTGATGGCGACCACCACCGCGTCGTCCACGTTGCCCGATCTCAGGGTCCGGGAGAAGGCGTAGATGTTCGAGGGCGCGTCGAGCTTCTGGTGGGCGCCGGCTCCGACGGCGACGTGCCGCTTGCGGAAGCCGCCCACCTTCTGGAAGTGGGCCAGGATGTCCTGGTTCAAGCTGGCCCAGTTCATGTCCGAGCGGGTGCCCTGCGTCTGATCGCTCCCCGCGGGGCCGAGGACCCGACCGCTCTCGTCACCATAGAAGACCTGCACCCCACCCGGCGCGAGGAGCAGCGCGGTCCCGGCCTGCTTCTGAAGCGCCGGCCTCTCGGCGAGCGAGGCGTAGAAGAGCTGGGTGTCGTGCGAGGAGAGGTAGGAGAGGATGTTGAAGCTCGGGTCGGTGGAGACGATCGAGGCGTAACGGGAATAGAGGGCCTCCAGGTCCGACTTCGCCGCCACCAGCGAGCCCTGCGAGTTGAGGTAGGAGAGCACCAGGTTCTGGAACTCGAAGTTCAGCAGCGAGTCGAACCCACCGTCCGAGTAGTACGCGTCCTTCTGCACGCCATGCGGGAAGACCTCGCCGACCATCCAGAACGGCGCGTCGTCGATCTTCTTGCTGGGGTTGGCGGTCTTCCAGGCGGCGAGCGCCGGTTGCGCGGCGTCCTTCAGGGCCTTCCACGAGGCGAGCTCGACATTCTTCACCGTGTCGCAGCGAAACCCGTCGAACCCGAACTGCTCGAGCCAGCCGGTGTGCCACTGCACCAGGAACTCCCGGACGGTGCCGGTCGCGGCCGCGGGGAAGGCGGTGTCCGGCTTCTGGTCGAAGAACACCGGTCGGCCGGCGGGCGTGGTGGACTCGGTCCGGAAATCCGGGAGGGAGGCGAGCTGGCGCGTCTCGTCGGTGTTTCCCGAAGGGAAGTGGCCGGGGAAGCCGGCGCGGATCCAGTCCGTGCCCCACCAGTTCACCCACTGGTTGGAGTTGTAGTTCACCAGGTCGTTCCAGGCCTGATAGCCCCCACTGGCCGGAGGGACGAACGCCTTGAACGCGTTGCCGGTCCCATCCTTGAAGACCGCGGGAAGGTACTCCAGGAGGTCGTCCCCGGTGGCGTACCCCGGGTGGTTGAGCACCACGTCGACCAGCACGCGAATGCCCCGGGCGTGCGCCTGGTCGACGAGGTTCTGGAGCGCGGCCTCGTTGCCCCAGTTTGCGTCCAGCCGGGTGAAGTCGAGCGCCCAGTACCCGGCGTACGCGTAGTGCTTGAAATCTCCGGAGCCCCCGCCGACCCAGCCGTGCACCTGCTCGACGATGGGCGAGATCCAGATCGCCGTCGCACCCAGGCTGGAGATGTGGTCCAGCTTGTCCACGATCCCTTTCCAGTCGCCGCCGTGCCAGGTGCCAATCTCGGTCGTGCCGTCCTTGGGGCGAGTCCCGTAGCCGTTGTCGTTCGATGAGTCGCCGTTGAAGAACCGGTCGGTGAGCACGAAGTAGACGGTGGCGTTCGCCCAGCTGAACGGCGTGGGCGTCGCCCCGTCCTTTTCCAGGAGTACGACCCCGCTGGAGTCGGGGGTCACGCTCACCGTCCCGGATGAGCTCACGGTGGCGGTGGCGCCCGAGGACACGTCGCGGACGACCGTCCCCGCGGGGAAGGCGGCACCCACGCTCAGCGCGAGTGGCTGCCCCGGGCTCCAGGTGCCGTTTCCGGCGTCCGGCGGGTTGTTGTTGCCGCCATTGTCGGTCGAGCTGCAGGCGGCGAGCGCGAGGAGGACGGCGGTGAGGGACAGCGCACGGCGAAGGCGGCGATCGATCATCTGGCTCACGGGTGGGGCTTGGTGTTGCACGGCACGCCGTCAGTCTCGGCGTGCGGTCGCTCGAAGACCGCGGTGGTGCGACCCTCGACGTGGAACACGCCGGAGCCGTTCCAGGTGGCGCGTCCCGTGATCAGCGGGTCGGTGGAGAGCGCGGCGGGGATGGTGAACGTGCCGCTGGCGACACCGGGAATGGTGACGTCCTGGGCGGCGGTTCCGCCGTTGACGATGACCACCAGGCCGCTGCGGGCCCCATCGAGGTCGGCGCCGGTGCAGGCGATCTGGTCGCTGAGGGTCATCACGATGACCCCCGGCAGCTGGTCCGGCCCGGCGTTGGTGAAATCGACGCGCTTGAAGACCTCCGCCGCGGTCCGGAGGCGGAACAGCGGCGAGGCCTTCCGGAGCTTCAGCATCGACCGGACGTGGGCCGACATCTTCAAGATGTCCGCGGCAGCCGGAGCGATGCTCGCGTCGGAGAAGATGGGGCGGATGGTCGGCCAGTTCGCCGAATCCTTGCCCGCGTTGGGCAGGCCGCTCTTCCATCCATTGGAGCTGCCGGTCCAGTCGATGCGGTTGAACCAGTCACCCGAGTCGTAGCTGTCGCGCTCCATCGACTTGCTGCGGATGAGGTCGTCACCCATCGGGATGAAGGGGATGCCCTGACCGAGCAGGACCACGTCCAAGGCCAGCGCGGCTGCGCGCACCCGGTCGTCCATGCTCCGGCCGGTCGGCATCTTGTACTGCACGATGTCCCAGAGGATCTGGTTGTCGTGCGACGAGACGTAGTTGATCAGCTCCTGAGGATCCGAGGTGTAGCCGGCGCTGACGCCGTTGTAGCCCACCGCCCCGGCGACGCTGGTGGTTCCGCTGGCCAGCACCATGGGGAAGTTGGTGAGGCCGCCCGCCATGCCGATCTTCACCAGGTCGAGCGCGTTGGCGAGCCTGCTCTTCGTCGTCGCGTCGGCCGTGGAGAGCTCGTTGGGATCGGTGTACAGGCCGCTGGAGAAGCCCTGGTTTCTCCGCAGATCCGACGCTCCGTCGAAGGGACCACCCCCGCGGGCGCCGTCGCGCAGCCGATCGTTGAACGTGCCGATGCCCGTGCCGGCCATGTTGATCTGGTTGGCGGCGACGCCTCTCCCCCCGCGCACCATTTCGCCCATGTCCCAGCCTTCGCCGTACAGGTAGATCTTGGGGTCCACTGCCGCGAGCGCGTCACGAATGTGGAGCATGTTGCTCTTGAGGTGGAGCCCCATCAGGTCGAAGCGGAAGCCGTCCACCTTGTAGTCGCGCGCCCAGCGGACCAGGGTGTCGATCATCAGCTTCTCCATCATCGCGTGCTCGCTGGCGGTGTTGGAGCAGCACGACGAGTTGAGGACGAAGCCGGTCGTGGGATCGAGCCGGTGGTAGTAGCCGGGGACGATCTTGTCGAGCACCGACTTGTCGGAGAGGCCCGCGGCGTTGGTGTGGTTGTAGACCACGTCCATCACCGTCCTGAGCCCGATGCCGGCGAGCCCCTGCACCATCTTCCGGAACTCGAGGATCTTCGCCGTGCCCTCGGCCGTGGAGGCGTAGCTGCCCTCGGGCGAGCCGTAGTGGAACGGGTCGTAGCCCCAGTTGAAGCTGTCCAGCCCGGACAGGTAGGTGGCGATGGCCTGCTGCTGCTCGGAGTCCCCGGGGTAGCTCTTCATCGCCTCGAGCACGCTTGTGCTTCCGAACTGGGTACACAGCGCCGACGGAACCGCGGAGTTCTTGCTGCACAGGTCGGAGAAGGGCTGGCCCACGTCCACCCGCTGCGCCGGGTCCTCGTTCACCGTGGCGAAGTCGAATGATGGCAGCAGATGGAAGTGCGTGAGCCCGGAGCCGGCCAGCGCCGCCAGGTGCTGCATCCCGTCGGAGCCGGTCTCGGTGAAGGCGAGGTACCTGCCCCGATTGGCGGCGGACACCGTCGAGTCCAGCGCGCTGAAGTCGCGAATGTGGCCCTCGTAGACCACGATGTCCTCGGGGGCCGCGAGCGCGGGCTTGGCGACCCCGTCCCACCCGCTGGGCTTGGTCGACGGGTCGTCCAGGTCGATGAGCTGTCCCCACAGGCCGTTGGTATCGAGGTTCACCGCGTAGGGATCGGTCACGGTGGTGGTCTCGATGTGCCCGGTGGCCGGATGGAACACCGTGACCTCGAAGCGGTAGTAGTTCGCGTACCAGCTCGCCTCGCCCGTTGCCGACCAGACCCCGCTCGCGTCTTCGGTCATGTCCACCGCCGCGATCTCGTGCTTGGTCTGGTCGGCCACGTGCAGCTTCACTGCCTGCGCCGTGGGCGCCCAGAGCCGGACGGTGGGCACGCTGGACGAATCGAAGGTCACGCCCAGGGGCCCGGAGTAGGTGTACAGCGCGTCGATTGCCCAGGCGGTCTGCACCTGCGTCGCCTTGAGCACGCTGCCGTCTCCCTTCCGGGCGACCGCGATCACCTGGCCCTTCAGCGCGTCCTTCACCTTGCCCTCGTCCGCGGCGGCGATCGTGAACGCGCGCCAGGGCGTCCCCCCGGTGTTGAGGTAGGGCGCCTTGGTCAGAACCGCAGGTGGCAGCCCGCTCGGGCTCGGAGTCAGGGTGATCTTCTGTCCTCCGGTGACGTCGGTGCCGGAGGCGGCGATGGACGCGGTGCTCGAGTACTGGAGCTCGAAGCTGGTCGCCGCGGCATCGGTCACGTCCCAGGCGACGAGCAGCGGCTCCACGAGGTGCGCCGCCGCGCCGTCGATGCTCGCGTCTCCCTCCCTCCTGGGGAACGCCGTGATGTTTGCCGAGCCGCTGCTGACGAAGACGATGTCTCCCAGCGTCGCGAGATCCCAGCCCATGTCCGGGCCGGGATCCTTGGTGTCTCCCTTGTGGACGATGATGTTGACCCGCGCTGCCGAGGGCTTGACGTTGATGAGGAAGCCCTGGCCGAGGTCCGGATCGACGCCCACCGGCTGCAGCGGCGCGGTCCACTGCGTCTCCTGAACCACGTCGCCCCAGGTGTGGAGCCCCCAGCCGCTGTAATTGGCATCGGGACGCCGGTAGTAGACCGCCACCTGGTTGTCCCCCGGAATGGCCACCGGCTGGTGAGTGATGGCGGTTCCGTATCCGGAGAAGACCCAGGCCTCGCGGATCGTGCCCGAGACGTCCACGGCGAGATTGCCCGCGGGATCGCTGCTCGAGCCGTTCACCAGGGTGAAGGCGAGCTGCGTCGCGCCCGACCTCACGTGCAGCTGGTAGACCGCACCGAAACCGTCAGTGCTCGAAGCGCTGGCACTGGTCTCGTCCGCCCCCGCGCTCACCGCGACGTTCCAGCCGCTGTAATCGGCCAGCGCGCGATGGTAATGGACCTTGAACGTGCTCGAGGTGGGCGTTCCGCTGTCCGGCGTGCCGTTGTTGCCGCCGTTGTCGCTGCTGCAGCCGGCGACGGCCACTGCGAGGATCAGGGCGGAGCACCGCGTCCATAACCGGAAAAGGGGAGCGTGCATGGCGGCGCAGATTGAACCGAACGGTGTTCGTCGGCAATGCAAACACGGCGCGCACGCGACGCGGCGCGTGCTCCTCTCCGCGATGCTGGCGCTGGCCGCGGCGCTCGGCTGCACCGCGTCACGACCACCCGCGACGGCCACCGCGGGCTCTGCGCCCCCACCGACCGACTGGACCTGGGCCAACGGCGCGGTGTTCTACGAGGTCTTCGTCCGGAGCTTTCAGGACTCGAACGGGGACGGAAAGGGGGACCTGGCCGGGCTCATCTCCCGGCTCGACTACCTGAACGATGGCAAGCCCGAGACCGACCAGGACCTGGGGGTGGACGCGCTCTGGCTCATGCCGGTCTTCGCCTCGCCGAGCTACCACGGCTACGACACGACGGATTACGAGCGGGTCAATCCTGACTAC
>JBKPMY010000399.1:0-7900 GCA_046732375.1 Myxococcota bacterium | reverse complement strand
CTCGTGCGTCACTCGGCGTGGGCGACCACCGTGGCGGGCGCGTGGGTCTCGGTGATGCGATAAGCGCTGTACACCGCGCCGTGGCCACCCACCCAGACGAGCACGAGCAGCGCGCCGATGACGAGCGAGCTCCGCGCGCGGGTCCGAGCGATCCGCTCGAATGACTCCAGCGGGGTCTGCGAGCTCGAGGTCTTCATGACGTTCTCCGTCCAAAGGTCGGCCGGATCCGTTCCGGCCACGAGCGGCCTGAATTTGCACTGTCGGGGCCACGCTCTGAACGCTCCAAGTCACTGATATTCCTCAGCTCTCACCTTCCCCGCGTCACGGCCGCCGCCACATGATCGCGATCGGCCGTTGCGCCACCGGTCACGCCGTCGCCTTGTCAGTGGGGTCCAGGTAGGTTCGCCATGCGGATGCCGGTACGCGACAGAGAGCGGGAAGTTCCTGATGAGATGACTGGTGAGCCGGCCTCTTCGGCCCCCCCGCCGGAACGCGACGCGCACGCCACCGCGACCTTCGGCGTCAGCCGACCGAGCCTGGTACCGGATATCCGGCGTTTCCGACTCCGGGTGGTCGACGGTCCCGGAGCCGGACAGAGCTTCGAGTCGACCGGCGAGCGAACCTCCATCGGGAGCCACCCGCTCAACGACGTCCTGCTCGACGAACGCACCGTGTCCCGCTTCCACTGCGAGCTCCTGGTGGACGACAAGGGCGTCTGGGCCAAGGACCTGGGCAGCCGGAACGGCACCGTGCTCGACGGCGTGGTGGTGAAGGAGGCCGCGGTCCGCAACGGCAGCCTGCTGCAGCTGGGACGCGTGGGCCTGCGCTTCGAGCTGTCCGGAGAGAAGACCAAGCTCCAGCTGTCGGAGCACCCGCACTTCGGCTCGCTCGTCGGCAGCTCGGTGGCGGCGCGGATGAGCTTCGCCCTGATGGAGCGCGCCGCGGCGGCGGACGTCACCGTGCTCCTCGAAGGCGAGACCGGCACCGGGAAGAGCCAGGCCGCGGAGTCCATCCACCGCCAGTCGAGCCGCCGCGATCACCACTTCCTGGTGGTGGACTGCGGTGCGATGCCGCCCAACCTCCTCGAGTCGGAGCTCTTCGGCCACGAGAAGGGCGCCTTCACCGGCGCGCTCACCCGCCGGGTGGGGGTGTTCGAGGAGGCCCGCGGCGGCACCGTCTTCCTCGACGAGATCGGCGAGCTGCCCCTCGAGCTCCAGCCCAAGCTCCTCCGGGTCCTCGAGGCGCGAGAGATCCGCCGGCTGGGAACCAATACCTACACCCCGGTGGACGTGCGGATCATCACCGCCACCAACCGCGACCTCCGGGCCGAGGTGAATGCGGGGCGCTTCCGCTCCGACCTCTACTTCCGCCTGGCGGTGGTGAAGATTCCCCTCCCCCCGCTGCGCCAGCGGTCCGAGGACATGCCGCTCATCGTGAGGAAGCTGATCAGCGGCCTCGGGGCCGACACCCGGGCGACGGCCACCATCCTGGATCCGGCGTTCATCTCCCAGCTCCAGCGGGCCGCCTGGCCGGGGAACATACGCGAGCTCCGCAATCACCTCGAGCGCTGCGTGGTCCTCCAGGAGACGCTGCTTCCGGGCGAGGGCGAGGAGACGGCACGGCCGCCCGGAGAGACGGCGCAGATCGACCCGCGCATCCCCTACCCCGAGGCACGGCGCCGCGCGCTCGACGCCTTCGAGCGCCAGTACGTCGAGGCGCTGCTGCAGCTGCACGGCGGCAAGGTGTCGCAGGCCGCCGCCTCGGCGGACATCGACCGGGTGCACCTCTACCGGTTGATCAAGCGGCACCGCGTCCGGGACTGACCGAGACAGATCAGGGCAGCGCGATTCGCCCGGGCGCCCCCTGGTTTCCCTGAACCGTGTGACAGGTGTTGCAGTCCCCGGTCGGGACAGCCCCGGACATTGCGCGAACCCTCCCCTCGAACAGCACGCGCGCCCGGATGGGGAACTGGGGCCAGCCGCTGCCGCCGGAGCTCGAGAAGTTGCCCACCGAGTTCGCGGTGATCCGGCGGATGACGCCCGCGTTGTCGGTCACCTCCACCACGGCGCCCGCCGCGGCCGGTGCGTTGCAGTCGTCGTACTCGTGCCCGGTCGGATAGATCGTCCCCGCGATCGCGAACCTGGGGGCCTCTTCCTCACCACGCGAGTGGCAGGCGATGCAGGCGAGCCCCGGATGCATCGTGGACCCTTCCCCGCCCTGGTAGTAGGTGCCGCTGGTGCACGTGGGGGGACCTCCGAAGATCGGATCCACTCCTCCGTCCGACCCGGCGCCGCACGACCCGGCCGGCATGCCGGCCTGCACCCACTGGGCAACCACGGACTGCTCGGAGGACGGCACCGCCGAGGCGGGCAGCGGAGGCATCGGTGCGGCGGTGCTCGCCATCCGCTCGACCGAGAGCTGTCCACTGCTCTTCGTCGGCTGCGTGGGCGCGGGCGCGAGGAGCGCGGAGCGGGAGTTCAGGGACATCGGAGCGCCGCCGGAGGGCGGAGAACCGTGACAGCTGGTGCAGTGGCCGGAGAGGACCGCCGCGACGTCGCAGGGCAGGTCTCCCGCGACGCCGGCGTCGCTGACCCCCGCGTCTGGCACTCCTCCACCGCCGTCCGGTGTCCCTGCATCGGGAGCCTCGCAGGAGCCCGCCGGTGTCCCGGCACTGACCCAGGTGCTGAACAGGTCCCTCCCGGTGGAAGGAACGGCGGCAGCGGGAGCGGGAGGCATGGGATTGCTCGCGCTCGACATGCGGACGACGGACAGCTCGGCGTTGCTGCGCGAGGGATCGCTGCGCGCCGGTGCCCGGAGCGCGGTGAGGCTATCCAGCGACATCGGCGCGCCGTTGGCCGGCGGCGTCCCGTGACACGCAAGGCAGTGCGAGGTCAGCAGCGCACCGACGTCACAGGGCAGACCGGAATCGGGTGGGAGTCCCGCGTCCGATCCGGTTCCGCCGTCGGACGACCCTGAATCCTCGGACAGCGGGCCATAGCTGCCCAGGGCGCAGGCAGTCACCGACACGCAGGCCACGATGAGCAAGATCCGGACGGGGCGAGACATGGAGTTCCCCGAGCGACGGCGTCGCTTCGATGTAGAGAATTGTCGGAGCGGGGGGATTTCTGTCACCCGGGGTCCCCCGGACGCCCGCTCCAGCGAACATGGACGGATCCGTTCAAAGGAGAACTCGAACCTGGGCGAGCCCGACGATGGAGGATGACGCACCCCGCGACGGGGGAATCTGGCGGAAGATCACGTCCAGCCGGAGCTCGACGTGCGAGTGGACGAACCAGTCCACGGTCACCCACTCTCCAAAGGCCGCCGTTCCCCCATCTCCGTACTGCCGCCAGGTCTCGAGGGCGGGCATGAGATGGAGGCCCTGCCACGGCTCCCAGTCGAGCTGTGCCCACGCCACGCCGCCGGTCTCGAACCGGCCCGTCCCGAGGATGGACTTGAAGAGGCCGTCCGCCTCCGCGAGGAGACCGAGCCTGGGTTGAATCGCCCAGCGAAGGAAGAGCCCGTGCGACTGGTTGAGAGCGGGCGAACCGCTGGTCAGATCGTGCTCGACGCGGGTGACCTTGCTGCTGAAGCCGAGCGCGACCGAGGTCCCGAGCATGGCCTCCACGTATCCGGCTAGACCGCGCTCCCGGTAAACATCCGGCGAGAGCTGCAGGTTTCCGACGATGAGCATCAGCTCTCCACGCAACCGCTCGGCGGTCAGGGCGAGGGCGAGCCCGTGCTGCTGGCCCTTGTCGACGTCGGTGGCAGTCGCCACGCGCACCCAGGAGGTGTGCTCGACGTTCCGAAGCCCGAAGGGCAAGGGGATTCGCCCCCCGCGGATGAGTCCCGACTCGTCCTCGCCCAGGGCCCAACCCAGCCAGTGCTCACGGCTGGTGACGTTCTGGGTGGGGTTCCGGGTCAAGGAGACGGGCGACGGCTTGCCCGGTGCCCACCCCACGGTGACCGCGGCACGAAAGCGAGACACACGAAGCCCCGCGCGCAGGTCCGCCACCATCTGGACGAAGCGCGCATCGGAGGAGACGTGGTGATTCCCGGCGGCGTCGACCGTCTCCGAGCGCACCAGGAGCTCCGCCCCCCGGTAGCTGACCCCGAGCAGGAGCCAGTCCGGCAGCGGGACCAGGCCCAGGGCAAACTGGGACGCACGGCTCGCCTCCTCGCTGGCGGGACGCGGCCCGAACCGGCTGGCCAGAATCAGCTCACTCTGCGCCCGCCCGTACGGAGTGAGCAGCCCGCTCCCGGAGGGGTCCTGGTGGCAGAGACCGCATCCCTGGTATCCGTGCCGGATCATCCAGGGGTGTGCCCTGGCCTGGGTCGCCAGGAGCGCAACCGCCAGCACGGCCAGCCGGAGCACCCGAGGCGGGAGAGACATCGATCAGCCCGAGTACCGGAGTGACAGACCGCCGACGAACGTCCTCGCACTCGCCGCCGTGGCCCGCGGGTCCTGCAGGTCGATGCCGATCTGGACGAAGCGGGCCTCGAGCGAGATCACGAGTGGCTCCGTCAGGGTGAGCGCCAGCCGCGCCACCGCCTCGAAGCTGAAGGTCCCCTGTGCGGCCGGGAAGTACGGGGACTCGAACAACGCCCCTCCGGGCAGGAGGAAGAGGGAGGTCAGCTCCACCCGCACGCCGAAGGGCCGAAACGTCCCGTCCAGTGACATCCCGGCCCGGGCGGTGAGGAGATCCACCGGGGGAAATCCCACGGGCACCGCTCCGGAGCGCGCCGGCTGCACCTGGGAATGAAACTTCGAGATCCCTCCCACCGGCGCGAGGACGAGCCACGGCGCCACACGCAGCCCGAGGCGAGCCACCGCCCCGAGCTCGTACTGGCCAACGGGGTAGTCCACGTTGTCCGAAGGATTCTTGAGGCTGGCGGGAAAAGCACCCGTTCCCCAGAGCTCGATGCCCAGCCGCTGGAAGACCCCGCTCGCGGAACGCAGCGGGTAGAGGCCGACGCGGACGCGCATCGCCTCGAACAGCGGGAGCGTGTAGGCGCGGAGCTCGGCCCCGGGTTGAAGCCCCTCGACGCGCCAGTCGTGGCGACCCATCTCCAGCCCGACCTCGAGCTCCAGCCACGGCGGAAGGGAAGCCCGGGTGACCTCGCCCGGCGGAGAGACGGTGGCCGGCTCGTCGGGGCGAGGCATCCCCGCGGACGGCACGAGAGCTGTGAGCGCTACGACCGTCCACCCTGCGCGATGCACGGGCCCCTCCGTTCTGGTCCAGGGACGAACGAGCCAGTTGCCTACGTGAGGGGTTGTCCCGAACGGCCCCTTCCGTCACGACCGCCGACGGGGCAAAGCCGGGGCTCTCCGACCAGGGAGGCGAGCCGGACGTGCTCCAGGCTCATCGCCGGCGGGACGAAGCGTCGCCGAGCCGGCGTCGCCCCGGGCTCACCGCCCGAGGGACGGAGCGTCCCGGAGTCGCTCGCGGCTCACCGCCTGTGGGACGAAGCGTCGCCGAGCTGGCGTCGGTCCGGTCTCACCGGCCGCGGGACGAAGCGTCCCGAACCCGGGCCGTGCCCGACGTTCCACTTCCGGCACGGGCGTGCTCGCCAGTGCGACCGCCCCGGTGGGCCGGCGATGAAATCCCTCGGAACCACGCCCTCCGGAGTCTCGGCACGGGCGCTGCATTGGGGCACGGACAGGCAATGCCGCCGCCACTTGGAGAGATGATCATGAGCGCCAACCAGAGTGAGACCGCTTCCAGGATGTTCCAGACCTCCCGCCGCCGCTCGCACGGGCTCACGGTGGGGTTCCTCCTCGTGCTCGGGTACCTCTGCAGCGCCGCGGTCCTGATCCGCGAGTACACGGCCCCGTCACCGAGCGTCGAGCAGGTCGCCTAGACCGCCGACGGAACCAGGCTGGCGGCACGGCATTCACGAGCGGCCCGGGGCGAGGAACTGCCCCCGGGCCGCTTCGCTTTTCCGTCCCTCTGGAGCTCCGCAGGGGCACCCGGGAGACACCGGCACACCGACCCGGTTGCGTCGGGGGCCACAGGCGGTCCGGAGCGTGTCACTTCCGGAGCAATCTGGCGCGCGGGGCCATGGGGCCAAGTACCCGCAACTCCGGGGCCCGAGGCCCGATCCGGGCTGGCATCGCCGCTGCAATCGCCCCCTCTCGTCGAAGCACCCGGAGGACGCCATGAAGCCCGAGACCACCAGCTCCAACCCCCAGCTGTTCCGCTCCTCCCGCCGGTGGAGCCCGCTCCCCTTCATCCTCAGCGGCGTGCTGCTCGTGGCTGGCTACGTGGGCGCGAGCGCCGTTCTGATCGACAACTACTCGAACCACAACACCGCCCAGGTGGGCGGACCGAGGGCCTGAACGGAGAGCGGGAACCTCGGGGGGAACCCCGGAGGCGGCGGCACGAGGCGCAGAAACCCTGTCCCCTCCTGCGCCCCTGACTCGTGGGGAGACCGTCGCTCTCCTGGGTCCCCATTTTTCAAGCAGCGGCCGGACGACGGCTGCCACACGAGGCTCGGGGCACGACCGCGACCGTCCCCGGGCCTCGGCCTTTGATGCGCGCTAGAGACGGACGCGGATCTCGTAGCGGCGGTTCTTCTGCTTCTTGGCCGGGGTGTCGTCGGGCTTGACCAGCATCGCCTCGCTGCCCCGGCCCACGGCGATGATCTCTCCCTTGCCGATGCCCCGGGCCACCAGCTCGTTGACGATGGTCTGCGCACGCTGCTCGCTCAACACCTTGTTCTTCGCCGCATCGCCGGTCGAGTCGGTGTGGCCGCTGACCTCGAACTTGTAGGCGTGCGCCCCCGTGGAGTCGAGCTGGCGCTTGGCGTCCACAAGGGCCGAGCTGAGCTTCTTCAGCTTCGCGTCGCAGCCGGGCGCGAGGTCCGCGGTGCCGGACTTGAAGCTGCACTGATTCTTGCGTGCCTCCTGGAGGAGCTTCTCGTTCACCTTCTTCTCCACCTCGCCCTTGCCGGTATCGGCCGCGGCCTTGGTGATCGCATCGAACGGGCTCTGGGCGAGCCCGACTCTGGGAAGGAGCAACGCCGCCGAGAGGATGATCAGGGACCTGTTCATGCCCCCGGTCATAGCCTCCGAGCTCGCGGCGCAGACAGGACGGTCACGTGGGGACGTGTGCGGGGGCAGAGGCCCGATGCCGACTCGCTGCGCGACGCTCGTCCCTCACGCGGCGTAGAAACGAACGGCGTGAACACGACCCTGCGCTCAGGGGGGACAGCGATCGGAACAACTGTAAACACCTGGGCCACAGACGGTGGCCGGCTCGAGCTGTCCGCAGGCGACCTTGCAGGTCGCTCCGTGGCAATCGGCGGCACAGGCTTGCGCGGGACTGCAGCTCACGGTGCAGGAGACCGACTCCTCGCCGGTCGGTGTGCAGCTCATCGTGCACGGCCCCGGCTCGCAGGTCGGGGTGCAGGTCAGGCCCTCGGGCCGCTCGCAGCTGAAGCTGCAGCTGGTGCCGGAGCATGAGATCACGCAGTTCGACAGGCCGCTGCAGCCGGCGCGGCACAGCTGCGCGCCGCAGACCGGGTTGCAGTCGGGGCCGGTGCCCGGGCAGATCGGGTTGCCCGCGTCGAACCCTGCGTCCGCGACGGAGGTCGAGCCGACCACCTCGTCCACGGTGCAGGCCAGGGCCAGGCAGAGCACGCCCGCAGCGACGAGGGCCAGCTGCGTCCTCATCGTCGCTCCCGGAGCGCCTCGTCGATGCCGGGAAGCTGGATGCTCCGCGGGTGCTGCTTCCGGAACCGAGCGGCGCGCGCTCGGGCCTCGCGCTCGCGGCCCTCGCGCACGAGGAGCCGGATGACCAGCGCCTCGCGCTCCTCGGACAGCTGACCCGTGGGGAACTGCCCCGCGTGGCGATCCAGCAGCGCCCTCGACTCGGAGAGCAGTCCCTGGGCAATGGCC
>JBKPMY010000398.1:0-3053 GCA_046732375.1 Myxococcota bacterium | reverse complement strand
ATGCCGGGTCGATCAGGGTGTCGTGCGCCTTGCCCACCAGCTCGGCGATCTGGTGGACCACGGTCTCGACCTCGGCGGAGCTGACCGGGCCGTCGACGCGGTACTCGCGGAGCAGCTCCACCGCGGCCGACCGGACCGCGTCGGGCGGCGCGTCGTGACGCAGCCCCAGAAGCTCGAAGTAGTCCATCCGGCGCATCGCCGCGAGCGCCCCCAGCAGGCGCTCACGCAGATGGCCCTCGTCGTCGTCCCCGGCCACCTCGTCCTCGAGCTCCAGGACCTCCTCGTCCTCGTCCCAGGGCTGGTCGACTGCCGCCGCCGCCGTGACCCGGAGGGGAGGCGCCGGAGGCGGTCCCGTTCGCCGCTCGCTCCGGAGCTCCACCATCTGCGAGCAGAGCAGGGCGTAGAGGAATCGGTCCGTGTCCAGCGGGGACAGTGGCCCTCGGCGCCTGAGCTCCCGCACCGTCCGGCTCCCGTCCATCAGCGCAAGCAGACCCGCCTCCTCTTCACCGAGCGACATGTCCTGCGCGGCGAACAGCGGATCCTCGGCCGGGTGCACGTACTTGCCGGCGATCTCCCCCAGCGCCGCGAGGATGCGGCCGGCGTCGTAGCTCCGCTTGATGCCCTCGTGGACGATACCCGCGGTGGACATCTGCAGGCGCACCGTCTCGGCAGGCGGTTGCGCCCGGGGGTTGAACTGGAACTCGCCCTTGGTCCAGCCGAACACCTCGAGCAGCTTCAGCCGCAGCTGCAGCTCCAGGGCGTAGCGGAGGTTGTGAGGGCTGATGCAGCCCATCTCGATCAGCACCGTGCCCTGCTGGCGCCCCGAGGTCTTCATCCGCTTCAGGGACTCCTCGCAGTCCGCCTCGGAGATCATCCGCTCGCGGACCATCACCCGCCCGAGGCACTCCGAGAGCCGGTTGCTCTTCACGCTCTCCGGGACTCCGCCGCGGAAGAAGACGATCTTCTTCACCTTGTCCCGCCGGAGCAGAAGCCCCCCCGTGGCACGGCGCCGCTGGAGGTCGGCCAGCAGCTCGGGGAAGGCCCGGGTGGCGAAGGTTCCCCGGTCGACCGCCGGCGCGCTGGCCGGTGCGGCGCCGGTCCCTGCCTCATCGGCGGCGGGCTCGGCAGCGGTCGACTCGGCGGTGAACTCGACCAGCGAGGCCTCCGCTTGGGCACGCGGATCGGCGAGCGGCTCCGACGTCGGTTCCGGCGATCCGTTGGAAGGAGTCGGGGGCGGCGGCTTCGGGAAGCGCTCGCCCAGCACCCCCTCGAGCTTCCCGAACAGCTGGTTCAGCTTGAAGGGCTTCTCGACGAACCCCGCGGCGCCGTGACGCTCCAGCGCCTGCGCCTGGTGCAGCTTCGTCTTGTAGATCCCCGACAGCATCAGCACCGGGATCCGCTCTCCTCGGGGAGTGCTCTTGATCCGGCGGGCGACCTCGTAGCCGTTCAGCGCCGGGAGCAAGACGTCGAGCAGCACGACGTCGAACGTCTGCCGCTCGAAGGCGGCCAGCGCCGCCTCTCCGTCCCGCTCCACCGTCACCTGGAAACCGGCCCTGGTGAGCGCGTCCGCCAGCATGCGCTGGACGTTGCGGTCGTCGTCGACCACCAGCACGTGGACGGGGTCCGTGGGGGCCACCTGAACTTCCTTCCTACCACGCTCACTGCTGGAGGACACGGACGTAGGCCGCGCGCACGGTGGCCGCGACCGCGCGGTATTCCGACAGGAACGCACCGCCGGCGTCAGGTCCTCCGTAACCCAGCCGCCGTGCGAGCAGCAGCAGCGGTCGACCGCGGGTCGGGAGGCGCTGCAGCGGCCGGCCGTGCACCAGTCGCTGACGGTTCTCGACGCGGCGGAGGAACAGGTACCCCTCGCGGAGCTCGGCAGCATCCTCCCGGCGTAGCGTCCCCCCGGCGGCCAGCGCTGCCAGCGCGTCCAGGGTCCCGGGCTGTCGCACCGAAGGAAGCGCCGCGCCGTGCATCAGCTGCAGGTACTGGGTCGCGAACTCCACATCGACCAGGCCGCCCTGTCCCGTCTTGGGGTTGAGCTGGTCCACGGACTCGCCGGCCACCTCGCGCTCCATCCGCATCCGGAGCCGGTGGATCTCCTCGGCGGCACCCGCGGGCAGGGGACGCTCCCAGACGAGCGGAACGAGCGCGGTGCCGAGAAGCCGCTCCCCGTACGCCACGTCGCCCGCCACCGCCCGCGCCTTCACCAGCGCCTGGCGCTCCCAGAGCTGCGCTCGCCGCACATGGTGCTCGAGGAGCGCCTCCTCGCTCACCACCAGCGGGCCCTGGTTCCCAGAGGGGCGCAGCCGCGTGTCCACCTGGTACAGCCGCCCCTCGCGGTACTGCAGAGTCAGCAGGGAGAGCAGCCGCTGCACCATCCGGGCGAAGTACTCGTGGTGGCCGATCCGCCCGGCGCTGCCCCCGGTGGTCTCCTCGTCGGCGCTCGAGCCGTAGACGAAGAGCAGATCCAGGTCCGAGTGGTACCCGAGCTCGCGGCCGCCGAGCTTCCCCATTCCCAGGACCGCCAGCGGTGCCCGCGTTCCGTCCCGCATCCGGGGGAGGCCCCAGCGTGCCCGCGCGGACTCGGCAGCGAGGAGCATCGCGTGATCGAGCAGGCCATCGGCGAGGGCCGTGAGCTGCCGCGCGACCTCCGGGACCTCCAGCTCTCCGGCGATCTCGCCGAGGCCCACCCGGAGCACCTCCTCGTTCTTGAACCGGCGAAGCGTGCCCAGCAGCTGCTCCGGGTCCTCGGTGGCCCGGGCCGCCCGACCGTCGAGCTCGGAGCGAATGCGCTCCGGCGGCTTGTGCAGGGCCTCGGCGTCCCAGGACACCAGCTGGTCGAGGAGCTCCGGCGTCCGGACCAGCTCCGCGCTCAGGTAGGCGCTCTGCCCGAAGAGGTCGAGCAGCCGCCGCGCCACCGCCGGCCGCGACTCGAGCAGCCGGAGGTAGCCGGCCGGCACCGAGAGGGCCGAGGCGAAGTCGGCGAGGTAGAAGAGCGCCTGGTCCGGATCGGGGCTCCGCGCCGCTCCCTGCAGCAGGTGCAGCGC
>JBKPMY010000397.1:0-17744 GCA_046732375.1 Myxococcota bacterium | reverse complement strand
CGCCCGGAGAGCCCGCGCGTTCTTCGGGGAACCGGAACCGAGCCACCCGGCGCGGCGAAGCCCCGTCTCTGGGCGAGCGAATCTGCACGTCGGACGCCCCCTCAGGTGCCGGATCGCCCGGAGAGCCCGCGGGTTGTGCGGGGAACCGGAACCGAGCCACCCGGCGCGGCGATGCCCCGTCTCTGGGCGAGCGAATCTCCACGCCGGACGCCCTTCCACGTGCCGGAAGGCCCGGTGAGCTCGGGTGCGCTGGCGGGCGCGGGCGCCGAGCGGCCCGGCCCCGTTCCTGGCGCGCGCCACGTCGAGCCTCTCCCCACCCAGGCCGAGGCGGTGGCCCGCATCGACGCAGCACTGGTTGCCGGGCACGCGCGGGTGCTCCTGGTGGGCGCGGCGGGGAGCGGCAAGAGCACCTGGCTCCAGGCCTGGGCCCTGCGTGGCCTGGGAACGGCGTGGGACGGCTCGACGCCTCTGCCCGAGCACGGAGCGCTGCTGGTGGACGACGTGGACCGGCTCGAGGTCGCGGCGCGCCGTCAGCTCGCACGGGTTCTGCGGAGCCGCCCCGTGGTGCTGGCGCTGGACGCGACCTTGCCCGAGCCGGAGCATCGGGTCGGCGGCCGGCGGGTCCACGCACCCGAGCAGGTGGAGTCGCTCGCGGGGAGCTGGCTCCCCGGTCCGGTGCTGGACGGGCTGACGCTGGAGTGCTTCCGCGCGCCGGGAAACGAGGAGCTGCGGATGCTCGGCGAGCGGTGGCGGGCCCCGGACGGCTCGCCCGCGCAGCCCGACGCGCTCGAGGAGGCGCTGCGGCTCGCGGTCCGCTCCGCCCGGGCGGCGCACGCGCTCCATGCGCTCCTGCTGCGCTGGTGGGCCTCCCGATGACCGGGCGGACGCTGACCCTCCATCGGCTGGGACGCGTGGAGTACGAGGACGGGCTGCGGCTCCAGGCGCTGTTCGCCCGGGCGCGGAAGGAGGGGAAGGTCGGCGACGTGCTGCTCCTCCTGGAGCACCCGCCGGTGCTGACCCTCGGGCGGGGGGCGAGCCGGACCGACGTGCTCGCCGGGGCGGAGCTGCTCGAGGCGCGCGGGGCGGAGGTGCACGAGACCGATCGCGGGGGCGAGGTGACCTACCACGGGCCCGGGCAGATCGTGGGCTATCCCATCCTCGACCTCGCTCCGGACCGGAAGGACGTGCGCCGGCACGTGCGGAGCGTGGAGGAGGGGATGATCCGCGCGCTGGCCGAGCACGGAATCGAGGCGGCCCGCATCGACAAGTGGCCGGGCGTGTGGGTGGGCTCGGAGGCAGCCGGCGACGCCCGGAAGATCGGCGCGGTGGGCGTCCACATCGCTCGGTGGATCACCACTCACGGGTTCGCTCTGAACGTGAACTCGGCTCTCGAGGACTTCGAGCTCATCGTGCCCTGTGGGATCCGGGAGGCAGGGGTGACCTCGATGGAGCGTGAGCTCGGGCGTCCGGTCGATATCGGCGCGGTGGAGGATGCGCTGGCCCGCGCCTTCGGCGCGGTGCTCGAGGCCGAGCTCAGGTACCAGGATTCGCGCACGCGCACGGTGTCGGTCACGGCGGTGCGCCGCGGTCCCGCGGGTCCCGAGGTCCTGCTGCTGCGGCGCATCCCGGCCCGGGGTGGCTTCTGGCAGCCGGTGACCGGGCGCCGCTTGCCGGGCGAGTCCGGCGAGGCAGCGGCGCGGCGCGAGCTGGAGGAGGAGACCGGAGCCCGGCTTCCGGTGCGCTCGCTCTCGTACCGGCACAGCTTCGCGTTCGGCGACGCACTCCCCCCCGCGCTGTTCGAGGAGGAAGCATTCGCCGTCGACTGGCAGGCAGGGCGCGAGGTCCAGCCTGGTCCCGAGCACGACGCCGCGGAGTGGCTACCGGTGGACGAGGCATTGCGCCGGCTGCCGTTCGCCGGCCTGAAGCGCGCCATCCACCGGGCGACCTCGGCCCCGGGAACCGGGGCCTGGCGATAGCTGGGGACGACTAGGCGGCAGTGCGGTGCAGCCAGCCGGCTTCTCGTGCGAGCAGCGCGATCGCCTTCCAGACTTCCGCCTCCATCTCCTCTGTCCCCTGCGACGGGATCCAGTCGGAGGCGGCCGCGTCCCAGATGCAGGCGATGGTGAGGAGGCCCAGCTGGATTCGCCCGTCGTCGCCGAGCGCGATCACGCGGATCGCCGATGGGACACCGACACCGGGGGGCTGGATGCGCCACTGACCGCGGTGACGTGGGAAGTAGATGACCAGGCTCCCATCCTTCGCCGGCTCGTAGGATAGACGGAGCGCATCGAGCAGTCCGCGCTGGATTCCGTACTCGATGATCCGCTCGTTGATGGCTCGCGCCTGGAGGTCCTGGACGCGCTTCTCAGGTGTCGTCATGCGTCCGCAAACCTAGGACGGCCTCCTGACGCGCTCCGGTCTCCGCTGCGGTGTCGCGAACTGTGGGTTCAGCCCCCCTGCACCAGGGGGACGCTCGCGGAGCGGCGCAGTGGCGCCGCGCGACCAGGCTCAGCGCCGCCTCGCGTACCGGGCAGCGGTGGGCTCGGCGCGCCCCTTCCCTCCGATGCGCATCGTCAGACCCTCGCGCGCAGCGATGGTGGACGGAAACTGCTTCTGGACCTTCTTCAGCACCGCCTCGAGCGACCGATCGTCGCGCTCGGGATCGTGATGGAAGAGCACCAGCGTCTTCACCTGCGCCGCCTGGGCGGTGGCGAGCGCGCCGCCCCAGGTGCTGTGCCCCCAGCCCCGTCGTTGCTCGTACTCGGAATCGACGTACATCGCATCGTGGAGGAGCACGTCGGCACCCCGGGCCAGATCCACCAGCGACTCGGCGGGGCGATCGGTGTGCTCCACGTCCGTCGCGTACACCAGGACGCGACCGCGGTACTCCAGCCGGTAACCCAGGGTTCCGCCCGGATGATCCAGCTCCGTCGTGGTGAGCTGAACCGGACCGAGCTCGAACTGGCCGCCGGGCTCGATGCTCCGAAACTCGATCTCCGCCTGCGCGAGCTCGTCCAGCGTCACAGGGAAGTAGGGCGACACCATCTGCCCCTCCAGCACGTCCTGGACGCTCCGTCCCTCCCGCCGCGGCCCGTGAAAGACGAAGCGGTTCCCTGGCTCGGCGAGGGGGGCGAAGAAGGGGAGCCCCTGCAGATGGTCGTAGTGGTAGTGCGAAAAGAAGAAGTCCGCCTCGACGGGACCGCCCGCGTCCCTCAGACGCTCTCCCAGCGCCCGGAGCCCCGAGCCGGCGTCGAGGATGATGCGTCTGCCACCCGCGCGCACCTCGACGCAGGGGGTGTTGCCGCCGTACCGCCGGGTCTTCGCACCAGGAGCGGGGACCGAACCGCGCACGCCCCAGAACGTGACCTCGAAGCGGTCGACGGGGGTGCGTGCGTCAGCCGGCCTTCGCCGCGTCCTCCCCGAAGAGCTCAATCAGGTGTCCCGTGCGCTCGCGCTTGGTGCGCAAGTAGTCGACGTTATGCGGATTGTGCGCGGCCGGGGAGGGGATTCGACCGCGGACCGGGATGCCTTCCTCGACCAGCCCCGCGATCTTCAGAGGATTGTTGGTGATCAGGTCCACGCTCCTGACGCCGAGCAGCCGGAGCATGTCCGCCGCCACGTCGTAGGTGCGGAGGTCGTCCGGGAACCCGAGCTGGCGGTTGGCCTCGTAGGTGTCCAGCCCCCGCGCCTGGAGCGCATAGGCCTTGATCTTGTTTCCCAGTCCGATGCCCCGACCCTCCTGGCGGAGGTAGAGCACCACGCCGCGCCCGCGCGCGGTCACCAGGTCGAGCGCGCGATCCAGCTGTTGACGGCAGTCACACTTGAGGCTGCCCAGGACCTCGCTGGTGAGGCACTCGGAGTGAACCCGGACCGGCACCCCGTCCTGTCCGAAGACCTCGCCCATCACCATCGCCACGTGTTCCTGCTGGTTCCGGCGGTCGCGGAACACCACCACCCGGAAGGTCCCGCGCGCCGTGGGGAGCGGTGCCTCCGAGTAGAGCTCCACGACGTGGCTACGCCGGGTCAAAGGTTGGGGGGAGAGGCTGGACATGGTCGAAGGACTCGCGTGCTCCGTAGGTCCACGGTTCTACCCCCATTGGATGCTCGGGAGGGGCCACCGTTGCCTAGGGAGCCCATCCCACGGGTAGGAGCTCGACGGGCTCTCCCCGCCGGATGCTCATCGCATCCATTGGAAAATGCAGCAGGTGGGTCGCCGAGACCGCGGAGCGCACTGCGCCGGAAGTCTGGGTTGGCAGGGGGTCCGCCCAGGGCTCCCCCTCTCGCCAGGCAAGCACGACCCGCACGAAATGAGCCAAGCCCTTGTTCTTCTTGAGGTCCATCCCGCTGCGCGCCTGGACCGGGACGGGGAGCGGTGCCGGCCGGCCGACCAGTCGAAGCAGCGCCGGGCGGACGAACAGCTCGAAGGTGACCAGGGAAGACGCGGGATTGCCCGGAAGGGCGAAGACCCGGGTCGCGCCCTTCCGGCCGAAGGCCAGCGGCTTGCCGGGCTTGATCGCCACTCGCCAGAAATCCATCGCGACCCCCAGCCGCTCGAGCGCCGGACGCACATGGTCGTGCTCGCCCACCGAGGCTCCGGCAGAGGTGAGCACCACGTCGTGATCGAGCGCCGTGCGGATGAGCTGCTCCACCTCCTCGGGACGATCGCGGGCGATACCGAGCACCACCGGAGCTCCGCCCGCCCGCCGGACTCCCAGCGCGAGCGCGACCGAATTGGTGTCGACGATGCGTCCCCGGGGCTCCTCGTCCGGGCGGCACAGCTCGTCGCCGGTGGCGACGATGGCGACCCGCGGCCGCCGCGGAACGCGCACCGAGGTCATCCCCTGGGAGGCGAGCAGCGCGAGCTCCGGAATGCCCAGAACGGTCCCGGCGGGGAGGAGCACCTCGCCGGCGCGGGCGTCCTCCCCGGCGTCGCGCACGTTCTGGCGCGACGTTGCCGCCTCCTGGATCTCCACCTTCCCCAGACCGGGCCCGGGGACGGGACGCGTCCGCTCCTGCATCACCACCGAGTCGGCGCCGGGCGGCATCGGGGCCCCGGTCATGATCCGCACCGCCTCGCCCGGGCCGACCTCCCGGGTCGGCTCATCGCCCGCGTGGACCACCGCCACCACCGGCAGGGTCACCGGCGTGCGCGCCAGGTCCGCGCTCCGGACCGCGTAGCCGTCCATCGCCGAGTTGTCCCAGGGCGGCTGCGTGCGGCTGGCGAGCACGTCGGAGGTGAGCCCGAAGCCGAGCGCCTCCTCGAGCGCCATCCAGGCCTCCGGCAGCGGCTGGAGGTCGTGGAGGATCCGGTGCTGGGCTTCCGGAGCGGGCAGCGGGGGCAGCTCGGCCATCGCGCTCTCGTAGCGCGA
Source organism: Myxococcota bacterium (assembly GCA_046732375.1). Taxonomy (GTDB): domain Bacteria; phylum Myxococcota; class Myxococcia; order Myxococcales; family Myxococcaceae; genus RPRB01. The sequence goes on along the minus strand of JBKPMY010000397.1, from coordinate 12,375 downwards.
AGCTCCTGAATTCTCAATTCTTCAGCGGGTTTACGGTTGACAGCGCCGCGCCCCGACGTTATGTGCCCGCCCACATCCACGTGGCGAAGCCCAAGCCCAAGAAGAAGTCCGGCGCGGCAAAGCCTGGCTCACGAAAGAACGAGGCCCGCCTGGGGCTCCTGAAGAAGGCATCGGCCAAGGTCGCCAAGGCTGCTGCCAAGCTGGTGAAGTCGGCGGCAAAGAGTCCCTCGAAGGCAGCGTCTTCCAAGGCCGGCAAGAGCGCGGCGAAGCACCCGGCACATCCAGCGCATCCGGCGCGTCCGGCGTCGAAGCCGGGGTCCGCCCCGGTCGTGCTGCGCGCGCCGGAGAAGCCGCGCCCCCGCGCCACCAAGCTTCCCCCGGTTGGTGAGCCACTGACCAAGCGCGAGCTCGAGCAGATCCTCACGCCCGCAGCCGGCCGTGGCGTGGGCGGGGAGGGCAGCCTCAAGGGTCGCCTGGTGGTGAAGGACGGGATGCCGTACCTCCACGTCATCGGCCGCGACAAGCGCGAGCTGGTCTTCCTGCTCCAGGGCCCGGACCAGGAGGTCCTCCCGGCCTACGTGGACCACAAGGTCAGCGTGACCGGGCTCATCAAGAAGACGCACAACTACGGGGGCACCGTCGACGTCCGGAAGTACGCGGCGAAGCGGGCGGACGCCGAGCCTGCCGCGGAGCCGCAGGTGGAGAAGCTCCGCTTCCTCTCTCCCGGCGAGGTGGAGCAGATCGGAAGCCCGGGCATGGGCGCGGGCATGCGGGGGTTCGCCGCGGTGCGCGGCGCGCTGGAGATGTCCGGCGAGGACTTCATCCTGGTGGTCTCCAACGCCGGCACTCGCCAGCAGGTCACCTTCCGTCTCGGCGGCAAGATGCCGAAGAGCTTCCGGAAGAACATGGGCCAGCCGGTCCAGGTGATGGGCGTGGTGCACAAGGAGTCGGGGTGGGGCGGGACCATCGAGGTGGAAGGCGCCGAGGTCCGCCCGGCCGACCTGCGCAGCATGGCGCGGGATGCGCTGGAGGTGCTCGAGCTGGAGGGTGTGCCCGACGAGGGGACCCCGCTGGAGATCCGCATCGGCCAGGCCCTCGCAGTGCGGATTCCCGAGCGCGCCGGGTACACCTGGGCGGTCGAGCCCACCGTGGCCAAGCGCATCGGACTGCGCGAGGCGAACTTCATCGCCGCGACGAGCGGTCCGGGAACCCGCGAGTTCTTCTTCACCCCGCGGAACCCCGGCCAGTACGACGTGGACTTCTTCCTGGCCAAGGTGTTCGCCCCCGCTCAGGTGGCGAAGACGCAGCGGCTGACCGTCGCCGTCCGGGCCTAGCGTCCGGGGCGAGGGAGCATTCATGGCAGCACGGGTCGACAGCTCGGTCCTCGTGAGGACCCTGGAGAAGGCCGACCACCCGCTGGGGGTGGCGGAGCTGCTGCGCGCCTCCGGTCTGCAAGGGGGTCAGCGCACCGAGGTGCAGCGCGCGATGCGCGCCCTGGTCCGTGAAGGCCGGGTGGAGCGGGCCGGTCAGCGATTCTGGCTCGCCGGACGTCGCGCGGCGGCGAAGGACGACCATCGCCCGGGTGCAGGCGCGCGTGGTCGCAAGGTGCTCGAGGGCACGCTGACCGTCCACCGAGATGGGTTCGGTTTCGTCGACGTCGGAGCCGAGGAGGACATCTTCGTTCCACCGCACGAGGCGCGCCGGGCGCTCGACGGCGACCGGGTGAAGGTGGAGGTCGTCAGCGCGCGCGGGCGGTCCGAGGGACGAATCGTCGGCGTGGTCGATCGCCACCGGGAGGCGCTGGTGGGCACCTACGTGGAGCGTGGTGCGCACGAGGCGCTGGTCCGGCCGAGCGATTCCTCCCTCCCGGGTCCGGTGCGGGTCCCGCGGACGCAGCTCGCCCGCGACGGAGACGTCGTGACCGTGCGGCTGGGCGTGGGCGCGGACCTCCTCCCTCCGGGCGGTCTGGTCGGTGAGGTGACCGGCTCGCTCGGGCGTCCCGGGGATCCGTCGCAGGACGTGCTGGCCATCGTCTTCTCCCAGGGCTTCTCCGAGGCCTTCCCGGCGCAGGTGATGGACGAGGCGGACCGGGTGCCGCTGCACGTTCCGGCCAGCGAGCTCCATCAGGGCGGACGGAAGGACCTCCGTGGGCTGTCGCTGGTCACCATCGACGGGGTGGACGCCCGGGACTTCGACGATGCGGTCTACGCCGAGGATCAGACCGGCGGCGGGACGCGGCTCTGGGTCGCCATCGCCGACGTCAGCCACTACGTCCGGACGGGCTCGGCGCTGGATGCCGAGGCCTTCCGCCGCGGCACCTCGGTGTACCTGCCCGACCGGGTGCTGCCGATGCTTCCGGAGAGGCTCTCCAACGGAATCTGCTCGCTGCGGCCCGACGAGGATCGGTTGTGCCTGGTGGCGGAGATGGTGTTCGACCGGAACGGTCAGCGGGGCGCCACCGAGCTCTATCCGGCAGTGATGCGGAGCGCGGCGCGCTGCACGTACGACGAGGTGCAGCGGGTGCTCGACGGAGATTCGGTTCCCCAGCGCGACCAGTTCCGCGCGCTCTTCGAGCGGCTCCGCCGCCTCGGTCGCACGCTGCGCAAGGTGCGCGAGCAGCGGGGAGCGATCGACTTCGACCTGCCGGAGACCCGGCCGGAGCTGGACGACCAGGGCCGCCCGGTGCGGATGGTTCGCCGCGAGCGGAAGGAGAGCCACCGCATCGTCGAGGACTGCATGCTCGCCGCGAACGAGGCCGTGGCGGCGTACTTCCAGGAGCGTGAGATCCCGTCCGTCTACCGGTTCCACGGCGAGCCGGACCCGGACAAGCTGGCCGCCTTCGCCGAGCTGGCGCGGGCGCATGGCTTCACGGTGCCCGGCAAGGGAGAGCCCACCTCGCGCGAGCTGAACCTCTTCATGCGCGGGCTGGTGGGGCACCCCGGGCAGCGAGCGCTGAACCAGCTGTTGCTCCGCTCGATGATGCAGGCGGTTTACTCACCCGACCAGGTCGGCCACTACGGGCTGGGGGCGGAGGAGTATCTCCACTTCACCTCGCCCATCCGCCGGTACCCGGATCTCCTCGTCCACCGGCTGCTGCGGGCGGAGTGGGAGCGGGACAGGCGCCGGCGTCCGGAGCGGGAGATGGAGCGGGAGATGGACGAGCTGCGGCGGATGGCCGAGCACAGCTCGGAGCGCGAGCGCGCGGCGATGAAGTGCGAGCGCGAGGTGAACGCGCTCTATGCTTGCCTGCTGATGGAGGACCGGGTGGGTGAGGAGTTCGCTGCCACCGTGTCCTCGCTGGCCGACTTCGGCTTCTTCGTGGAGCTCGATTCCGAGCACGTGGAGGGGCTGGTCCGGGCCGACGATCTCGGCCCCGGGCACCGCCTGGCGGTGGGCGCGCTGGTCTGGCCGAGCGGCCGCCGGGTGCAGGTGGGCCAGGCGCTCACGGTCCGGCTGGCCGGTGTCAACGTGCAGCGCCGGCAGATGGACTTCGACGTGGTGGCGTTCGCGGGGGAGCGGCCGTCGCGGCGGCGAGGTGGGGCGGAGCGGGTCGAGGTTCCGGGGCGCGAGCGGCGTCAGCCGACCGAGAGGCTCGAGCAGCCTCGGCAGGACCGCTCGCAGCAGCGACGCGGCGACCGGAAGCAGCGCGGAGACCGGAAGGGACAGGAACCGCGCCGGGGACGGGACGATCGCCGGGTCGATCAACCCAGGACCGGTTCCCGGGTCAAGGACCCTCGTCCCGGGCGCGCGCCAGACGCCGAGCTTCACGCGCAGGAGAGCGTCTCCTCGCCGCACCCGGGGTTCGATCGTCTGCGCGCGCTCGCCGAGCACGAACGACCGCGCGGAGGACGTCCCCCGGCCGGACGGCCCGGCCCGCAGCGCGGGCGGGCCGTGCGTAGGAAGGACCGTGGCCGCAGCGGCGGACCGGGTCGGCGCAGGCGCTGAACCCGCGCGCGGAACCCCGGATTGCAGCGTGCCCCGTACGCCTCAGGGCTCGTCGGCCGGGGGTTCCCGGACCTCGAACGTCCGGAGCTCCGTCGCGGAGCTGGCCACCAGCACCTGCCCGCCCGGGGCCGTCGGGGCCCTCAGGACGACGGAGCCGCCCGGCAGGGCGACGTAGCAGCCCTTGTCCATGTCGTCCGCGATCGGGATTCCATCACCGACGCGATGGACGATGCGAGCTTCCCGGACGTCGCGGACCGTGAGCGGCACGAAGGCTCCAATGCTCCAGCGCCGGGGTGGAGTCCCTCGCACGTCGACCAGCTCGAACTCGAGACGTTCGATCCACTCGCTCTCGCGGTACATCGTGACGAGCGCCTCTGGCGGAGTGAATCCGACGAGCTCTCCGACCGCCTCGGCCTCGGGTCGGCGGAGGCGCGACCGGGCCCTGCGCATCCGACGCGGGGAGGCGATCGAGAAACGGACGACGAGCGCTAGGAAACCCAGCAGGCTGACGACGACCAGGGCAACGAGGAATGAGTTCAGGCCTGCTTGCAGGGAAGACTCTCTCTCAGCTGCGTCGGCGGGCCAGCTCCCTCAGAGCGCTGCGTCCGATCCAGGCCTGTGAGCCCTCGGATGACCTGGCCAGCCGAGTCGCAAGCTCGACCGCGGCCCGTCGCAGCGTCTGGTTCCGCTTCCCCAGCGCCCGGAGGGACATGTCCACCGCCTTCTTGACCAGATCGCGCTCGTCCAGCGCGCCGGCCTCGACGAGCGGAAGGCAGTCCAGGAACGCTCGATCCGGAGCCGCGCGGTCGTGCACGGTGAGCCCCCAGAGCAGCGCAAATGCAGCCCGTTTCACGAAGAGCGCTCGCGCGCTCGACCAGGCATGGACTCGGGACCAGGCGTGCGGAGTCCGGTCGAAGAGGTGGAAGCAGACCGTGTCGCAGTCGGCCCAGCTCTCGAAATCGGCGGCCCAGGCGTTCATCTGCTGGACGGTGACCTGTGCCGGGTCGTCGACCAGGGCGGCCAGGAGTCGCGCCTCGTATCGGCCCGCCGACCAGAGCGCGGCGGCGAGCGTATGGTCACGGCCGATCTCCCGCGCGTAGCCGCGCAGCTCGCCGAAGGTCACTCCGTACGCGCCGTCCGAGGGAATCCCGTAGCGAGCCATCCCCTCGATGGTGCTTCGCCTGCCGTGGCGCTCCAGCCAGTGGAGCGCCTCGTCCACGCTGACGGTCGCACCCGGGGGCCGGTCCGCTCTGCCGCGAGCGCGACGGGTCGCAGGGCCCCGGCCTTGCTTCAGACGGTCATCCGCGGGCGCACGTCGCATGAGCCGGGGGAACTTAGCGGAACAGCGCCTCGGCGTTGTCGTGGAGGATGGCCTGCTCCTCCTGCCGGGTGAACCCGAGCTTCCGCACGGCGTTCAGCGCTGCCTCGAGGCCGTTCAGAGGAAAGTCCGAGCCGAAGAGCACCCGGTCGGTCCCCACCGACCGGCAGACGAACCGCAGCTGCGGGGCGTACGGCGAGTCGACGTAGAGGGGAGCCACCGCCGACAGGTCGAACCAGACGTTGCGCGGATAGAAGGGGTAGAGCTCCAGCAGACGGAACACCAGCACGTCGTCGAACCGGATCCCGCCCATGTGGGTCAGGACGAAGCGGCCGTTGGGGAAGGCGAGCGCGAGCTTGCCGGTCTCGTGCGCCGCCCCGGGCCACCAGCCCTCGATGTAGACGACCAGCTTCAGCGCGGTCGCGCGCGCGACGAACGCCTGCACCTCGGGCGTCTGGAGCTCGAGCTTCGACGGGGAGAGCTTCACGCCCCGGTAGCCCATCGAGGTGATGCGCTCCAGCTCGCGCAGCCCCCCCTCTCCGTCCGAGGGCTGCACCGCCCCGATGGCAATGAAGCGGCCGGGGTTGGCCCGGAGGAGGGCGGCGACCTGATCGTGCATCTCGCGCGCGGCGGCGAGGTCAGCGCCGGGGGGAACCACCAGCAACACCGCCTGCTCCACACCCGAGCGGGTCATCTCCTGGAGCAGGACCTCGGGTCGTCCCGAGATCTTGGGCTGGATACGCTTGGGGGCCGAGCCGGACTCGAAGTGTGCGTGGGCATCGATGGTCTTGCCGGTGTAGCCACACGCGCTCACGGCGAGCGCCGCTGCGGCGAGGAAGGCACGTCCGCTCATTCGTCGACCCGCAGCCCCACGACTGTCACCCCGTCACCCCCCTCGTGGCTCTCGCCGGGACGGTACATCCGGACGTACGGCGAGTCCTCCAGGTACTCGCGGACCGCCTGCTTCAGCGCACCCGTTCCGTGCCCGTGGAGCACCAGCACCCCGGTGTCGCCGTTGCGGAACGCCTGGTCCAGGAAGGATTCCACCTCACGGACCGCCTCGTCGGCCCGCATGCCACGCACGTCGACCCGGAGGGCCGGGGCCTCCAGGGCGGCCGGGGCTGCCTTGCTGGCCCGGGCGAGGGAGGCCCGTCCGGGGTCGGTCGCGGGAAACCGGCTCGGTGGCCGTTCGTCCCGCGCCCCGGCCAGCTCGGCCCGGGGGACCCTCATCTTCAGCGCCCCGGCGGAGACGAGCACCTCGTCCCCGTCGAGCTCGAGCACCGTGACGTCCCGGCGAAGTCCGAGGTGGTGCACCACGTCGCCCACCCGCAGCGTCTCCGGGGCCGGTGTGAGCGCTGCCCGGGCGCTCTCCCGCGACAGGGCCTCCGCACGGGTCCGTGCCGCCTCCGCCTGCGCGGCGAGCGCTGCCCGGGCCGCCTCGGCGCGCTCCACCGAAGCCTGCTGGCGCAGCTCGGCGAGCTGGGAGGAGACCTCGGTCAGTGCCCGCTCGGACTCGATGCGGAGCCGCTCGGCGTGGGCCGACTCCTCGGCCCGCCGCTGCTCGGCGAACGCCGCTCGCTCCGCGGCCACGGCCCGGGCGTTCGCCTCGGCAGCGGCGGTCGCCGCCCGTGCCCGCTCCAGCTCCTCGGAGAGAGCACGGCGCTCCTCCTCGGCGGCTGCGAGCGTCTGGGCCAGCGGACCACCCGAGCTGCGCGCCAGGTCGCGGGCCCGGTCCACCACGTGCGGAGCGAGCCCCATGCGCGAAGCGAGGTCCAGCGCGGACGAGGTCCCGGCCGCCCCGAGCTGCAGCTTGTAGGTGGGGGCCATCCGCTTGCTGTCGAAGCCCACCCGGGCGTTGAGAAAGCGGCGGTCCACGTGCGTCAGCGCCTTCAGCTCCTCGAGGTGCGTCGTGACCAGCACCCGGACCCCGCGCCCGATGAGCTCCTCGAGGACCGCGATGGCCAGCGCCGCGCCCTCCCGCGGATCGGTGTCCGCGGCGATCTCGTCGATGAGCCCCAGACCGCCCGGGCCCGCGGATTCGAGGATGCGCTTCAGCTCCTGCACGTGAGCGGAGAAGGTGGAGAGGTCCTGGGCGATGTCCTGCGCGTCCCCCACCGCCGAGTGCACCGAGGTGAACAGCGGGACCCGGGATCCGGCGGCAGCCGGGATCTGCAGCCCCGCACGGAGGAGCACCCCGCACAGCCCCACCGCGGTCAGGGTGACCGTCTTGCCGCCGGCGTTCGGGCCGGAGATCACCAGAGCCCGGACCTGGTCCTCGAGCCGGACGTCGTTCGCCACCACCTCGCGGCCACGCAGCACCAGGAGCGGGTGCCTGAGCTGCAAGAGAACCAGTGGCCCGTCCGGGTCCTCCACCACCGGGGTCGAGGAGTCCAGGTCCGCGCCGAGCTGCGCCGCGGCCTCGGCCTCGTCCAGCTCGGCGGCGGCGTCCACTCCCTCGAGGATGCGCGCCGACTCCCGCCCAACCGCGTCCGAGAGCTCCTGAAGAACCCGGCGCTCCTCCTCCAGGGCCACCGACTGCGCGATGGCCAGATCGTTCCCGATGCCGACCAGCGATTCCGGCTCGACGAAGAGCGTCTGCCCGGACTGGCTGGCGTTGTGGACGATGCCCGGCACCTCAGCGCGGGCCTGGGCCAGCACCGGAACCACGTAGCGGTTGTTCCGGAGCGTGTAGTAGCCCTCGCGCAGGTTGAGCAGGAACTTCTCGTCGTGCAGGAGCGCATCCAGGCGCGACTTGATGGCCCGGTGCAGACCGCGGATGCGGTCCCGAGCCTCCTTCAGCGCCGGGCTGGCACGTTCGGAGATCTCCCCGTCCGCCTCGAAGCAGTGATCGATGCGCGCCGCCAGCTTCTCCAGATCGGGGAGGCGCTGGCCCACGAAGGCGAGGCGAGGGACGAGCCCCGACCTCTGGCCGAGCGCCTCGCGGCTGCGAGTGAAGGCGAACAACGTCTGCGCGCAGGCGGTCAGCTCCTTCGGCTCCAGCAGCCCACCCTTCTCCGCGCGCTCGACCGAGCCCCGGACGTCCGACACCCCTCCGAGAGGTAGGCTGACCTGCGCCTGGAGCAGCGCACGGGCCTCGTCCACCCGGGCCAGGGCCTCCCGGACGGCGGACTCGTCGTCGAGGAATGACCGTGCGAGCGCACGGATCCGGCCGGCCGCGGTCCGGCAGCGCTGGCCAAGAGCGGCCAGAACCTCGGGAAATGCGAGGTCCTCCAGTGTCCGGGGGGAAAAATGCACGGCGCGGCGACGTTCTGTCGGCTCGTGGGTGCCCCGGTCAAGCGGGTTGAGGCCCCGTCGCTCGCTTCGGTACCATCCTGGACCGAGATGATGGCGGCGAGCGTGGCGTTCGTGGTCGGCACCCTCCTGAGCGCGACGCCGCAGGAGGAGATCGCCGCATTCGAGGGCGCGGGGAACGACACCGGGGCCCTCGCCTGGGCCGAATGGTGGTCCCAGGCCGAGCCCCGGTCTCCCTACGGACACCTCGAGGCGGCGCGCCTGGGGCTGAAGCTCGGGGCCAGGCTTGAGATGGTCGACTGGCATCTCCGCTGGGCCTACGCGCTGGCGCCGGACAACCCGCGGGGTCTCTATCTCTGGGGCGTTCTGCGGGAGGAGCAGGGAGACGTCCAGGGAGCCCGGGAGGCGCAGCGAACGGCCATCGCCCTCCGGGCGGACTACGTGGAGGCGCATCGGCGCCTGGCCGCGCTCGCGCAGCGGGCGAGTGACTGGGCGGAGGCGGAAAAGGAGCTCCAGTACCTCATCGGCGCCGGCGACGGTGACACCGGGCTGAAGCTGCAGCTCGCCTCCGTACAGGAGAAATCGGGGCAGGTCCCCCAGGCCGAGAAGACGTTGACCGATCTGCACAAGGCACAGCCGAAGAACCCGGTCGTCACCCGTGCCCTCGCCGATTTCTACGGGCGCACCGGCCGCCAGAAGCAGGCCACGGCCCTATACAAGACCCTCGAGCCCCAGAAGAAGGCGATGCGCTCGCTGAGCGCTTCCCGCCGCTGAGTCCCGCCGCGCACATCCACCGCTCCCCGCCAGAAGCTCGGGGTCCTCCGAGTGACGGAGTACGATCCGCCGCCATGCGGGTCAGGACCGGGCTGGAGGTGTGGGAAGGCGAGCAGTTCCGCGCGCTGCGGGGGCTCCGGGTGGGAGCCATCGTCAATCCGACGAGCGTCGACGGCCGGTTCCGGCATCTGGCCGACCTCCTCGGGGCTGCGCCCGGCGTGACGCTGGCCGCGCTGTTCGGGCCCGAGCATGGGGTCCGGGGCGAGGTCCAGTACATGGAGGCAGTCGCCGAGGCGAGGGACCCGCGGACGGGCGTGCCGACGTACTCGCTCTACGGGAACACGGTGGAGTCGCTCCGGCCGCGTCGCGAATGGCTCGACGGGCTGGACGTGATGGTCTTCGACATCCAGGACGTGGGCGCGCGCTACTACACCTACGTCTACACGATGGCGCTGGCGATGGAGGCCTGCGCCGGGGCCGGGGTCCGCTTCGTCGTCCTCGACCGGCCCAATCCCCTCGGTGGCGAGCGGGTGGAGGGCAACCTGGTGGAGCCCGGCTTCCGGAGCTTCGTCGGGCTCTATCCCTTGCCCAACCGGCACGGGATGACGCTGGGAGAGCTGGCCCGGATGCTCAACGTCGAGGAGCGGTTCGGCTGTGACCTCGCGGTCGTTCCGTGCCTCGGCTGGTCGCGGGCCATGCGCTGGGCGGACACCGGGCTGCCCTTCATCCCGCCCTCGCCGAACATGCCGACACCGGACACCGCGCAGGTGTACCCGGGGATGTGCCTTCTGGAGGGCACGAACCTCTCGGAGGGGCGAGGGACCTGCCGTCCCTTCGAGCAATTCGGTGCGCCGTACCTCGACGCCCAGGAGATGGTCTCCGCGCTCGAGCGGCATCAGCTCCCCGGGCTGCGGGTCCGCCCGGTGCAGTTCGTTCCCACCTGGGACAAGCACCGCGGCGCCGGCTGCGCGGGTGCCTTCCTCCACGTCACCCACCCGCACGACTTCCCCTCGGTGAGGACCGGGCTGGCGGTGGTGGCGGAGGCGCGCAGGCTGGGCGGTCGCGACTTCCAGTGGCGGGCGGAGGCCTACGAGTTCGTGACCGACGTGCCGGCGTTCGATCTCCTGTGCGGCAACGCCCGGGTGCGTCAGGCGCTCGAGCAGGGAGCCGAGTTCGAGGACGTCGCCGCGCTGCTGGACGGTGCGGAGGCAGCCTTCCTCGAACGCCGGGCGCCTTTCCTGATGTACGGCTGACGCCGAGACCACCTGGGTCGTCCGGATGATCGCGCCGCCATGGCAGCCAAGGCCTAGGAGCGACGATCGATCCAAGTGGTTTCGGCGTTAAGCTCCCCCCAGGCATGGACGTCGCGCTCCTCGGGGGCTCGTTCAACCCGCCCCATCTCGGCCACCTGCTCGCCGCGCACGTGGTCCGTGCGCTCGAGCCGGTGGACCAGGTGTGGTTCGTCCCCGCGGCCCATCATCCGTTCGGCAAACCGCTGATCGACTTTCAGCACCGCCTCGCGATGTGCGAGCTGATGTGCCGAGATGCTTCCGGATGGCTCGCCGCCTCCGACATCGAGGCCGCGCTCGGGGGCAACGGCTACACCGTGGATACGCTCCGGGAGCTGCACCGCCGCTGGCCCGATCGGAAGTGGGCGCTGGTCATCGGCAGCGACATTGTTCCCGAGCTGGTGAAGTGGCGCGAGCCGGAGGAGATCCGCCGCCTGGCGCGCATCGTCGTCCTGAACCGGGCGGGACATCCGGCGCCGGGAGCGATCGGGCCTCCGCTGGCGAAGGTCTCGAGCACCGAGGTGCGCGCGGCGCTCGCCGCGGGACGGGGAGGGAAAGGCCTCGTTCACCGCGAGGTGCTCGCCTACATCGAGCGGCACGGGCTGTACCGGACGGGGTGATCCGTGTCGCCCGCGGAATCGCTCCCCTTACTCGATGAGCATCACGAGCGGATCGGTGTGCCTGCCGACGTGGTCTGGACGGCGCTCCTTGCCGTTCTCCGCCGGCGAATGGGCGGTGCTGGCTCACTCGCCCGGGTGCTGGGCTGTGACCCGGTGGAGGGCACGCCGCAATTCTCCGGACGGGTGGGCGAGACCTTGCCGGGGTTCCGGGTCGCCGATTCCGAGCCCGGCCGCCGGCTTTCACTGCGCGGGCAGCATCGCTTTGCGCGGTATGCGCTGACCTTCCTCATCGACGGCGACCAGCTGCGCGCGCGAAGCGAGGCGGTGTTCCCCGGCATCCGCGGTCGGCTCTACCGCGCGCTGCTGATGGGGACCGGGGGCCACCGGCTCGTCACCCGGGGACTCCTGCGGCGAGTTGCTCGTGCGGCCTCGGTCCGTCCCTGAACGGCAACGAACCGCCGGCCGTTCGCGGGGTCACTCCAGCGCCACACCGAGGACGTGCAGCGTGGTGAGACCGTCGTCCGGACGCCACGCCACCTGGTAGAAGAGCGACAGCGGCAGTGCCGACCCCCAGAGCGTCCGGAAGTAGACCGCCCCGCCGAAGGTCCGGTGATCGGCCGTCCCTCCCGGAAGTCCATTCCCCGCATCGGTCCAGGTGTGCGCCCACTCGCCGAACATCTCCAGGTCCGCCTGGCGGACGAACACCGAGGGGAACAGCCACAGGAACGAGGACCAGCCGTAGTCGACGATGATCGGCGCCCGGTATCGGAACCCGCCGATGACCACCTCGTTGCAGCGCAGGGTCGCGTCCTCGTAGCCCCGCAGCGGCTCGCGGAAGGTGATGTCCGGGAAGATGGTGAGCCCCGAGCCGGCCTGCGACTTCTCCGGTTGCGAGTCCCACTCCAGGAACCCGCGGTTGCTGCCGCCCACCCGCAGGAGCCGCGCCGGCGCCCCGGCCAGCGCCCGCCCGCGCACGGTCAGCTGCAAGGTGTGACGCGCCCAGAAGGGCAGGGGGACGTAGAAGGCCGCCGTCGCCCGGAGATCCGCGAAGGTGAAGTCCGAGCCGAACGTCTTGGCGAACCACTGCACGCTCCCGCTGAGGGCCATCCCCCGGCGGATGCCCGCATAGGGCGTGGACTCGGTGGCGGACCACGCGGTGGAGAGCCCGGGCCCGAGC
>JBKPMY010000396.1:0-16541 GCA_046732375.1 Myxococcota bacterium | reverse complement strand
GACCTGAACTACGCACGCGGTCGGTATCGCCCCTTCGTTGCGTACGGGCGCTCGAAGCTGATGAACATCCTCTTCACCCGCGAGCTGTCTCGCCGACTGGAGGGGACGGGGGTCACTGCCAACGCGATGCATCCGGGCTTCGTCCGGTCGGGATTCGGGCAGAACAACCAGGGCTTCCTGGGGAAGTTCATCAAGCTCGGTCAGGCCTTCGCCCGGACGCCGGAGCGGGGAGCGCGCACGCTGGTCTACCTGGCCACCTCCCCCGAGGTGGAGGGCGTGACCGGGAAGTATTTCCACGACGAGCGCGAGAGCCGGACCAGCTCCGCAGCCCAGGACATGGAGGTCGCGCGGCGGCTGTGGGACGCGAGCGTGCGCCTCGCGGGCCCCGCGGCTGCGGCGGCATGAGGAAGGATCCCGGCGCGCGGCGGCGGAGACGATGGCCGTGGGTGCTCCTCGGTCTGGGAGTGGTGCTGTCGGTGGCGCCGTTCGCGAGGCTGGCTCGAGAGCCGCGGGTGCGCGACGTCCGGCGCGGGGAGGGCACCGGCCCACTCCGGGCGGGGGCGTTCGTCTCCGAGCTGTCGATTCCCCTTCCGGTCGAGGCCGTGGGCTACGGCCTGGTACGGCCGGAGGTGGACCGCGTGGCGTTCCCGGTCTCGGCGCGGGCGGTGGTGCTGGCCTCGGACGATGAGCGAGTCGGGCTGGTCACGCTGGATCTCCTGCTGGTGGACCAGGGTCTGGTGGAGGCGATCCGGCGGCGGGTCTCCGGGCTGGGCCTCTCAATGCTGTGGGTCGTTGCCACGCACACCCACTCCTCCGCGGGTGGCTTCGCCTGGAATCCGGTGGCCCAGGTGGCGGCGACAGGCCGGCTCCGTCCCACGGTCCGGGCTCGGGTGGTGGAGGCGGCGTCACGGGCCCTGACCACCGCGGCCTCGGCGCTCGAGCCGGTCGAGGCATTCGTCGGCCTCTCGGAGCTCGCCGGCGGAACGACGAGCAGGGACGAGTTCCCGAACGTCGACCGGCGCCTGACCCGGGTGCAGCTCCGGGGCGAGCGCGGGGCGGTGGCGCAGCTCGTGGTTCTGGCCGCGCATCCCACGCTCGTCCCGCGACCTCCCCCGGGGCTCGATGCCGACTGGCCGGGGCGGCTCGCGCGGGCGCAGGAGCGGGCGGGGCAGGGGGTCACGCTGGTGCTGCAGGGGAACGTGGGGAACGTGACCGTCCAGCGTGAGCCGGGCGTTGCGGGCCCTCCTCCCGAAGGCTTCGCGGGGCGAATCGAGGAAGCGATCGCGGGCATCCCGCTGCATCCGGCGGGCGTGGGTCTGTGGCATGCGCGTCTCGAGGTGGCTCTTCCCGGACCGGATGCGTCCCGCTTCGTGCCCCGCGGGCTCGGGACGCTGGTGAGCAACGTGGCGCTCTGGCCGTGGGCTCCGGGATGGGCGGAGCTCGGTGAGCTGCGGATCGGGAGCGTGCGGCTGCTCGGGCTTCCGGTGGAGACGACGGCGGCCTCGGGGGCAGTTCTGGAGAAGGCGGCGGGTGGCGCCCGGGCGGTGTCGCTGGTGAACGGCTATCTCGGGTACGTCGAGCCGGCGGACCGGGTGGAGCGGGGGGCCGGCGAGTCGCGACGGCAGGTCTTCGGGCGAGGACTCCTGGAATCGCTCCGCTTCGGGACGGAGGCCACGAGTGCGGCGCTCCGGCCTGGCCCGGAGGCGAGCTCGACGAGGTGAGGACGCGCGGCGCGCAGTGACCGATCAATCGACCCAGCTCGAACGCAGCGCGAAGGTGTCCAGCAGGGTGTCAGACGCCTCGCCAGCGCGAACGTGTCAGACGCCTCGCTTTCCTCGAGTTCGAGGCTCTTCCTGAGTTGTCGCCTCCCTCAGCGACAGCCCCCAGGCTTGGGCCATGACGAGGTGTCCCATGACGGGGTGTCCATTACGAGGTGTCTGACACCTCAAAAAAGGGACTTTCCTGGCTTTCCGGAGTCGGACGGAGCCGGCGGCTCATCCCGGCCACGGTCGTCGCCGGCCCGGTCACTACCCTCGATCGCGCGCGACTTCCCGAGCGCATCCCGCCGAGCGGCGAGGGTCCGCGAGCTCGTCACCGCCGATCCTCGGGGAAGTTGGCCCGGCGGCCACGGGCGGCCTCGCTCACCACCTGGGCGATGCGCTGTGCCCGCGTCTCGGGGCGCTTCGCGCTGTGCACCCACCAGAGGATCGCGCGGCGGGAGGACGGGCTGAACGCGTCCCAGCTCGATCGCGCACCGGGGGGACCGGACTCGAAGGCCCCGCGGAGGTCCGGCGGGAGCTCCAGCGATTCGGCCACTGCGTACACGTCCCACGACCCATCGCGTCTGGCCTGCTCGATCTTCGCCTGCCCCGCCGGACGCATCAGCCCCGCGGCGACGAGCCGTTCCACGCGGATCTTGTTCGGCTTCGACCATGGGCTCCGCGGCTTGCGCGGGGTGAAGAGCTGCATCGTCCGCTCCTCGTCGAGCGTCCGGGCCAGGCTGTCGATCCACCCGAAGCAGAGTGCCTCCTCGACCGCGTGCTCGTACTCGACCCGTGGTTTCCCCGTCGACTTCTTGAAGGAGACCAGCCACACGCCCGCGACGCGCGCGTGATGCTCCTCCAGCCAGGCCCGCCAGGAGGCACGATCGGACAGCGAGAGACGCTCCAGCGCGTCGCCGGCGAACCGCTTGCTCCCGCCCGAGGTTTTCGTCGTCCCGGAGGTCCTGCCCGTGCCCGGCCGGGCCGTGCGCAGACCTGCTGCCGCGGCCTTCTTGCTCTTTGCCGCCTTGCCGGACCGCCCAGCCGACCCGCGCCCGCGCGAGTCGCCGGAGCGCCTCACCGCCCGCGGAGCCACACCGAGACCTCCGGAACCAGCCGCTCGCGCACCGCCACGTCCTGCGCCAGCCGCTCCAGGGTCTGGGCCACGGCCTGCTGCGCCTCGGGCACCGGATGAGCCTCGAGGAACGACCGCGCCTCGTCGAGGTGCCGTCGCTCGCGGAGGTTCCCCAGCGCCTCGACCACCCGGCGGAGCAGCATCGGCGCCTGGGCCGTCTTCTCCACCACTGCCGACCAGCGGTCACGAAGGAGCTTCCAGGTCCCCTCGCGCCCGACACGGTTCGCGAGCAGCCCGTGCACGAACGAGGCGAAGTCCTGGAGCGGCACCACCGTGTCCAGCAGCATGCCCTCCGCCCGCGTCGCCAGCTCCGGCCGCTCGAACGCGGTCAGCGCGAGCAGGTAGCGCCGCTTCACCGCCGGATCCGCCTCCCGGGGGAACGCCGCGAGCAGCCGGTCGAACAGCTGGGGATCGCCATCCCGGGCGCTGACCGCCACCGCCGTGTCCACAAGGTTCGGGTCGAGCGCCGTCCGCTGCCCGTTCAGCACCCGGTCCACCCGTGGTGCCGTCTCGGCGAGCACTTGGCGCGACCGCGCCACGCCGGCCACCGCGCGGAGCAGCGCCGCCCGCCGCAGCCGGTCCTGGTCCGTCTCGCCGGCAACCGGATCCCAGCCCATCCCCTGGAACCGCGTGAGGAACAGCCGCTCCACCAGCCGGCGGAAGCGCTCCTGGTCCTCGCCGTCCACCAGGCGTGCCTCGACGTACCCGAGGCGGCCCACCAGCTCGTCCAGGACCGCGTGGTCCGACTCGTTGCCGAACGCGAGCGCGAGATCCAGGAAATCGGCGATGCGAGCTCGACCTGCCCGCACCAGCGCCCACTGGTCGGCCAGAAGCCCGATGCGCTCGGCGGGGAGCAGCGCCCCCAGTGACTTGCCTAGCGCGGCCAGCAGCTCGGGCGAGTACGCCACCCGGTAGAAGCCGGTCGAGCCGGCGTTCGCATTCAGCCACTGCACCGCGCCGGAAGCCTCCAGCGTGACCTCTCCGGTCCGCCGCTCGAGGAGGAAGGTCCGGGTATGCCGCCCGCGGTCGTCTCCCCACGCCAGCACCAGCGGGACTGGCCAGGTCTCGGGGCCGCTCAGCCCCGGTTCGGAGAAAAAGCGCTCCTGGGAGAGCCGCACTCGGTTGCCTTCGAGCGCGACGCTCACCACCGGATAACCGCTCTGGCGGATCCAGGCGTTGGCCAGCTCCACCACCGGGGCGTGCGAGGCGCGGGCGAGTGCGCCCCAGAGATCGTCGGCGACCGCGTTCGCGCGGGCGTGCCTCCGCATGTAGTCGCGGATGCCGGAGCGGAACGACTCCTCACCCAGGAAGCCCTCGATCATGCGCAGGACCGCGCCGCCCTTCTCGTAGGTGATGGCGTCGAAGCTCTCGGTCGCCTCGGCCGCGTTGGCCACCGTGCCCCGGATGGGGTGCGTCGAGCGGAGCGCGTCGAGGTGCAGCGCGGTCGCCTTCCCCGAGTCGAAGTCGAGCCACACCCGCCAGTCGGGGCGCCAGCGGTCCACGATCTTGTACGCCATCCAGGTGGCGAAGGCCTCGTTGAGCCAGAGGTCGTCCCACCACACCATGGTGACCCAGTTCCCGAACCACTGGTGGGCGAGCTCGTGGGTGACGACCTCGGCCACCCGCTTCTGGATTGCCAGCGGCGCGGTCGCCGGGTCGAGCAGCAGCGCCAGCTCGCGGTAGGTGATGAGCCCGGCGTTCTCCATCGCCCCGGCCTCGAAGTCGGGGATGCCCACCTGGTCGAGCTTGCCGAACGCGTACGGGAGCCCGAAGTAGTCCTGGAGCATCGGCAGGACCGCCAGCGCGGCCTTCTGTCCGAAGCCCAGGAGGCCCCTCTTCTCCTCGAGACACCAGGTGCGGACCGGGACGCCTGCCGCGACGTCCTCGCTGCTCGAGACCAGTGGCCCCACCACGAGCGCCACCAGGTAGCTGGGGAGCACCTCGGTCTCGGCGAAGCGGACCTTGCGGTGCGGGCCGTCGAGCTCTTCGGCGAGCACGCGGCCGTTCCCGAGCGCCACCAGGTTGGGCGGCACCTTCACCGTGAGTGCCCAGGTGCACTTGAACGACGGCTCGTCGAAGCAGGGGAAGACCCGGCGTGCATCGGCGGCCTCGAACTGCGTCGCGGCAACGGAGCCGGCCAGGTACAGCCCGCGAAGGCCCTCGGTGAAGCGACCGGTCCAGCGAAACACGAGGCGCGCCTCGCCCGGGGGGAGCTCGCTGTCGAGGTCGAGCGTCACCGTCTCGCTCACCGGCCTCACCTGGACACGGGCCCGGTGCACCCTGCCCGCGGCGTGGACCTCCGCCTGGGACACGTCCAGCTCGACCGCGTGGAGGACGATGCTCTGCGCCGGCCGCTCCACCGAGAGCGCAAGCTCTCCCTCACCGGCGAAGGTGCGTGCATCCAGGTCCAGCGTGAGGCTGGCCTGGTATCGCCGGGGCAGGACGTCGCGGGAGAGCCGGAAGTTGCGGTCGTCGGTGGTCACGGGGGCCCGAGACTCGCACGAGCGAGGCCCGTTGCAGGCGACGAATCAGCACCGGGACCGGCGGGCCGGCAAGCGCCCGTCGACCGGACGATCCATCCTGGATGGACGAGAAGCCCTCCTGCCCAACGCATTGCGCCAGCGTCGGAACAATCCCTCGACAGGTGTCCCCCTCGAAAGGTGTCCCCTCGAAAGGTGTCCCCTCGAAAGGTGTCAGACGCCTCGTAATTGGACGCCCTGTCATTGGCGGACTCGTCGCACGGGCCTCCAGCGGCGAAAACACGGGAATTTCCTGCCGCTTCCAGGCCGGATCGGCCGAGCGACGAGATCAGCGCGGATGCGCCTCAGTCGTGATCGCAGTCGTCGGTGTGGACGTGCCCACCGGCCTTCTCCTCGGCCCGGTCCCTCTGGAGCTTCTGCATCCGCTTGCGGATCAGCGCGCGCTTGAGCTGCGAGAGGTGGTCCACGAAGGTGGTTCCCTGCAGATGGTCGATCTCGTGCTGGAGGACGTGCGCCAGCCGCCCCTCGGCAGCCAGCTCGTGCTGGGCCCCGGTCCGGTCCTGGTAGCGCACCCGGACCTTCGAGAACCGAGGCGTCTGCTCCCACTCGTGCGGAACGGACAGGCACCCTTCCTCGAGGCTCAGCGGCTCGCTCTTCTCCAGCACCTCCGGGTTGGCGATCTCGAAGAAAGTGCCGTCCTCGCGGCCCACCCAGGCGATGGCCAGCGAGACGCCGATCTGGTTCGCGGCGATCCCGATCCCCTCCGCGGCGCGCAGGGACTCCATCATCTCCTCGAGCAGGGGATCGAGCGCCGGACCGAACTCCGTGACCGGGCGAGTCCGAGTGGACAGCACCTTGTCCGGCCAGATGACGATGGGGGTGGGCATCTTTCCTCGGGGCGGCTCTCTAGCGCAGGCTCGGCCCTCCTTCACCCCGGATTCGACAGGGAGTGTACACGTGGGCTGGTTGCTGTCCCGGATGTACGACCGGATGCTCGAAGGCTCCGAACGCGCAGGGCTTCGCGAGTGGCGCCGCACGCTCCTCGAGCCGGCGCGGGGGGAGGTGCTGGAGCTGGGCGCGGGGACCGGGGGCAACCTCTCGCTTTACCCGAGCAGCGTCACCCGGCTCGTGCTCTGCGAGCCGGACCGGCACATGCGCGAGATGCTCCGGCGCAAGCTTGCGGCTCGTCCGGACGTCGAGGTGCTCGAGGCTGGGGCGGAGTCGCTTCCGGTCCCGGCGCGGAGCTTCGACACCGTCGTGGCCACGCTGGTGCTCTGCTCGGTGAAGGACCCGGCGCGCGTGGTCGCGGAGATTCACCGGGTCCTCCGCCCGGGCGGGACCTTCCTCTTTCTCGAGCACATCGGGGCGCCGGCCGGGACCTGGACTCGCCGGGCGCAGGGCGCGCTCGAGCCGGTGTGGAGGCGCCTTGCCGGGAACTGCCACCTCACCCGCCAGCCCGGGCCGCTGCTCGAGGCCGCCGGGTTCAGGGTGTCCCCGTGCACCGAGGAGTTGCTCCCAGGCTCCGGCACCCTCACCGGCCGCAGCATTCGCGGGGTCGCGCACGCACCCCCTGCGGGAGCCCGACCCGGAAGCTCTTGACAGCGGGGGGGAGCGCCCTGCCTCAATGCCCACCCTTCTCGAGGGAGGGAGGCCCACCCAGATGGCAGTCCAACCCGCTGCGTCACAGTCCGCCGCCGCTCCGCCCGGCGCCCTCGCCTCCGAGGAGGAATTCCAGCCGTACGTCTCCGACGACGTGAAGATGCCGGAGTTCACGCCGAAGGCGATTGGCGTGGGCGTGTTCTTCGGCCTGCTCTTCGGTGCCTCGACGGTCTACCTGGCGCTCAAGGCCGGCCTCACGGTCTCGGCGTCCATCCCGATCGCGGTGCTGTCGATCTCCGTGCTGAAGAAGCTGGGCGGCTCGACCATCCTCGAGAACAACATCGTCCAGACCATCGGTTCGGCGGGAGAGAGCATCGCCTCGGGCGTGGTCTTCACCCTCCCCGGGTTCCTCTTCCTGGCCGCCGACGCGTACACGCGCCAGAGCGTGGGGGCGCCGTACTTCAGCTACCCGGTCATCTTCACCCTGGCAGTGCTGGGAGGAATTCTGGGTGTCCTGATGATGATCCCGCTCCGCCGGGCGCTCATCGTGAAGGAGCACAAGAACCTGCCCTACCCTGAGGGCACCGCCTGCGCGCAGGTGCTCATCGCTGGCGAGAAGGGCGGGCAGATGGCCGCCACCGCCTACAAGGGTCTGGGGTTCGCGGTGGTGTACGCGGTCCTCCAGCTGGTGTTCAAGGTCATCGCCGACACTCCGGGCTACGTGACCCGCGCGACGAGCAGGATCTTCCCGGCGGCGACGGTCAACGCGAGCATCACGCCCGAGTATCTGGGCGTGGGCTACATCATCGGGCCGCGCATCGCCGGAGTCCTGGTCGCCGGCGGCGTGCTCGGCTGGCTCGGGCTCATCCCGCTGCTCGCCTCGCTGGTGCCCCAAGCGGTCATCGCCGTGCAGCTGAACAAGCTCGGCTATCTCCCGGACCTCCTGCGCCCGGGGCGCTTCGGCTGGAACCCCACGACCCACACCTTCGGCGAGCTGAACACCGCCATCTACTTCGCCTACGTCCGCCAGATCGGGGCCGGGGCGGTCGCGGCCGGCGGGTTCATGACCCTGCTCAAGACGCTCCCCACCATCATCAGCAGCTTCCAGAGCAGCGTTGCGGCGCTGAAGGCCGGGCGAGCGGGAGTGTCCACCCGGCGGACGGAGAACGACCTGCCGCTCACCGTCACCGTGGGCGGGAGCATCCTCCTCGCCCTGATCATCGCCGTGCTTCCTTTCATCCCCGGCACTTTCTTCGGGCGGCTGGTGCTCGGGGTGCTGATCATCGTGTTCGGCTTCTTCTTCGTGACGGTGGCCTCGCGCATCGTGGGCATCATCGGGACCAGCAGCAGCCCGGTGTCGGGGATGACCATCGCCACGCTCATGGCGACCTGCCTCCTGTTCCTCGGGCTTGGCTGGACGAGTGACCCATTCCAGCCGATGGCGCTGTGCGTGGGCGGTATCGTCTGCGTGGCGGCAGCGAATGCAGGCGCGACGTCGCAAGATCTGAAGACCGGCTACCTGGTGGGAGCGACGCCGAAGTACCAGCAGCTGGGGTTGATCATCGGCGTCGTCGCCGCCTCGCTGATCATCGGCATCACCGTCACCGCGCTGGACAAGCCCACCCTCGACCCTGCCACCGGCCAGGTGCTGCACCAGATCGGCACCACCCGTTTCCCGGCTCCCCAGGGCACGCTGATGGCCACGCTCATCAAGGGCCTGCTCTCCGCGAACCTGGACTGGCAGTTCGTGCTGGTGGGCGTCTTCCTGGCGGTGACCGTCGAGCTGTGCGGCGTCTCCCCCCTGTCGTTTGCCGTCGGAGCGTACCTGCCGCTGTCGACGACGCTTCCCATCTTCTGTGGCGGGGTGGTGAAGGCACTCGTGGACAAGACGAGCGGGAGGAAGGCGGCAGACACCCACGGCGAGGACATCGGTTCCGGAAGCCTGTTCGCAACAGGGCTGGTCGCTGGCGGGACGCTGCTCGGTGTGGCCATCGCTCTGCTCTCCATCTCCCCGACCATCGAGGGCTTCATGGCCAAGCTCGACCTCAGCGGGCCACTCATCGGCGCCCTCGGCAAGGGAGGGTGGGAGCTGCTCGGGGTGGGGTTCTTCGTCCTGATGGGCGTGCTGCTCTTCCGGACCGCGAAGAAGCCGATGCAGGTCTGAGCGCCGGATCGGCGCGAGGCTCCATTGACCGGAGTCGAGCTGAACGCCTCCGGGCGCGCCCCATCAGCGCACGGGCCGGCCGGCCCGCTCGACGGGCCTGGGCGAGCTCGCCCCTCGGCCGGCCCGCCTCGAGAAGCCTCGCCGGATGACAAGCGACCGGGACCGTCAGCCGGAGAGCTCGTCGAGGGCGAGTCCGGCGAGCGTTGCGCGATCCGCCACCGCTTCCAGGTCGACGATCCTCCCGTCGACGATGGTGGGCCGCAACACCAGGAGCAGCCGCCCGCCCGGCGCGACGCGCATTCCCACCCTGCCGTCGATGAGTACCGGCGTGGCCGCCTGGGCCCGCCCCTTGAAGAAGGCTGCGACCGCCTCGGCGCCTCGCACCTCCGGGGCCGCCCCGAGCTTCATTGCTGCGGTATCCGCGCGGAAGACCACCTCAGGATCCAGGATGGCCAGCAGCTGGGCCATGTCCCCCTGGCGCGAGGCCGCGAGGAATGCCTCCACCACGCGCCGGTCCGAGCTACCCTCGAGCTCCTCGTTCCGCCCGGCCCCCTGGACGCGACGGCGGGCGCGGCTGGCGAGCTGCCGGGCCGCAACGGGCGAGCGGTCCAGGATGCGCGCGATGTCCTCGAAGGGCACGTCGAAGAGATCGTGGAGCACGAAGGCCACCCGTTCGGCGGGCGCGAGCCGGTCCAGCACCACCATCAGCGCCATGCCGACGGCGTCGGCGGTGCGCGCATCCTGCTCGGGGTCGACCGCTGGAGCGTGTCGTTCGACCAGGGACGCGGCGTCCCCCTCGGGCTCCTCGCGGCGGGAGCTCCGGGCGCGCAGCATGTCCAGACAGATCCGAGCCACGACGGTGGTCAGCCAACCGCCGAGGTTCTCCACCGCCTGCGCCTCCGACCGACTGAAGCGCAACCAGGCTTCCTGCACCGCGTCCCCCGCCTCGCTCCCCGAGCCGAGGAGGCGCCGGGCGACCTCCTCCAGCCGCTGCCGGTGCGCCTCGAATCGCTCGGCCATCCAGGTCTGATCCTCCATCGGTCACCTTCTTCGCACGTGGTCCGTCATCTCGGGTGACGAGACGGACCCCGACGATGTGACCGGGATGGACCCGGCGGGCTGCTCCGTCCAGTGGAAGACGTGAACATGCAAGCGAGAATGAGACATCCGGTGGAGCTGCTCCCCGACGCGCTGAAGACGCTCCACGCGTTGCACGGTACGGCGCAGGGGCTGCCTTACGTGACCCAGAAGCTGGTGCAGCTGCGCGCCAGCCAGATCAACGGCTGCAGCGTGTGCGTCGACATGCACGCCCGCGAGCTGAAGAAGGCCGGCGAGAAGGAGGAGCGGATCTTCGCGGTCGCCGCCTGGCGCGACACGCCCTGGTTCAGCGAGCCGGAGCGGGCCGCACTCGCGCTCACCGAGGCGGTGACCCGTCTGGCCGATCGTCCCGATCCCGTGCCCGACGCGGTGTGGAACGAGGCGGCGAAGCACCACGACCCTCAGGCGCTGGCCGCGCTCCTGATGCAGATCGCTCTGATCAATGTCTGGAACCGGCTCAACGTCCCCATCCGCCAGGTGGCGGGCGGCTGGGGCTGAGCCCGGTCCCTGGCGCGCAGCTGCGTGTTACCTCAGGCGTCTGGTGCGGGGGGCTGAGCCCGGTCGCTGGCGCGCAGCTGCGCGCTACCGCAGGCGTCCCCCTGGTGCGTGGGGCTGGGCGCGCCGGTGAGGCGAGGCGACCGAGGGGAAGCGCAGCCGGTACATCCGCCGGCTCCGCCTCTACTTCTGGGTGAGCGTGCTGAGCTTCGCGGCGCTCGCGCTCAGACCCACGCAGGTTGCCACCATCAGCGTGAGCCGGAGGGGCAGCTCCGTCTTGAGAGAAGCTCCAGCCCTTCCATGACGCTTCGTCCGGTCAGGGCCAGACGGCGGCGAGGCCCGGTGAGTCGGCGGGCGGCAGGGCCGCGCCGTTGCCACCGAGCATCTGCGCAACGAGTTCCTGGCACGTCTGCCGAAGGCGCTGTTCGTCCTGGTTCCGCGCTCTGGTGGAGGCGGCCCTACGTGGACCACCTGATCCTCGCGCTCCACGCTCATACCGTGCTCTTCATCGGGCTGGGAATCGGGCTCATCGGATGGCCGCCGCTGAGGCCCATCGGCGCGCTGGTCCCGGTCGTCTGGTTCTTTCTCGCGGCGCATCGCTTCTACCGGAGTGGCTGGATCGCGACCGTCCTCAAGACCCTCGTGCTCGGAGTGCTCGACGGCGTGGTGGTCGCCGTGGTGGTGCTGCTCACCACGCTCGTCGCCCTGCTCGGGACGTGAGCGGGCCCGCCCGCTGCAGTCGGGCCGGGGGTGGTCGCCAGGCTCACCCTCGCTCTGCTTGGATGGCTGGTACCGTGTCTCGTCCGTCCGCCCTCGCCCTGGTGCTGCTCGTCGCCTGCGGCAGCGGATTGCCTCGCGGAGGAGCAGACGCCGGAGGCCCGGGAGTCGATCTTCCTCCCTCTCCGGAGACGCCCGATCTTCCGCTGGCCGGAGCCACGGTCGCGCAGCAGCGCGCGTTCCGTGCCGGGGATGCGGTGTTCGACCAGCTCTTCGAGGCCGAAGACGGGCTCGGGCCGGTGTACGTGCAGCCCTCCTGCGCCGCGTGCCATCTCCGTGGCGGCCGCGGGCCCGGACTGACGAGGCGGATGGCGGTGGTTTCCACGTCGACCGGAGAGCCGGTGGAGTTCCTTCCCTTCGGGCCGCTGGTGCGCCCGCTGATCGCCGCCGGGGCAGTCACTCCGGTCCTGCCTCCCGACGGTGGAATTCTGCAGGGTGCGACGCTCGACGTGACGACCCGACTGGCGGCCCCCGTGTTCGGCCGCGCGTACCTCGAGGCGATCGCCGACTCGGAGATCGAGCGGGTGGCTGCGGAGCAGGCGGTCCGCGCCGATGGCATTCACGGCCGGGTGAATCGGGTGTCCTTCGATTCGCGGGGCACGGTCGATCCGGGCTTCCCGGCGCATGCTCCGGGTGAGAGCGGACTCATCGGGCGGTTCGGAGTGAAGGCGCGCCTGGCGACGCTGGACGACGTCGTGGCCGACGCACTGCAGGGAGACGTGGGGCTGACCAGCGCCCTCAGGCCCACCGAGCTGACCAACCCCGATGGGCTCACCGACGATCTCCTGCCTGGAGTGGATCTTCCTGACACGCAGCTCGCGGCGCTGGTGGGCTACACGCGCCTCCTCGAGATTCCCCGCCGCCCGGCGCCGGATCCGCGCGGGGCCGCGCTCTTCAACTCGGTGGGGTGCGCGGTGTGCCACGTGGTGAGCCTCCGGACGCGCGCCGACTGGCCGACGCCGCAGCTCGCCGGCATCGACGCGCCGGTCTTCACCGATCTGCTGATCCACGACATGGGCGCGGAGCTCGCCGACGGCCAGCAGGAGCACGGAGCCGGCCCGCGTGATTTCCGCACCGCCCCGCTCATCGGTCTCCGGTACCTCGCGTTCTACCTGCACGATGGCCGGGCCAGGACGCTGCGCGAGGCGATCCTCGCCCACGGCGCTGCGGGCTCGGAGGCGGCGGGGACGGTCGAGAGCTTCGAGGCGCTCGGCTCCGGGGACCAGGACCTCCTGCTCGCGTTCGTCGGCGGTCTCTGATCCCCGAACGTGTCAAACACCTTCGTTCGCCCCCTCCGCTCCGAGCTCGATGCACCTTCACCCTCTCCTAGTGGTCGTGGCGCCACTCCGGGTGCGAGCGCGGGCTGACCCGCCGACCCTCACGGCAGCGTTCACCTTCCCAGCCGCTCAGGACGAAGCCGTGCCACTCGCCCTGGTCGTCCTGGGAGGCCCCGACGACCGTCCCCTGGTCGTTGATCCGGTTGGCAACGGTGGCGATCGACCCGGGAACATCCAGCTGAATGAAACCTCGGGGCACCCTGGCGAAGCCGTGGAGGTTGTCCTGCTCATCGCCGAATACCCCCACCAGCATTCCGCGATGATTGATGCCCCGGATCGAGGTCACCGACGAGCCCGGCACGTTCGTGTCGGTGAACACCCCGCCCTGCTCGACGTACCCGAAGACGTTCCCCTCGAGGTCACTCCAGTCTCCCACGCGGACGTTTGCGACCTCGTCCCACACGTCAGTGGAGTCCGTCCCGGGAAAGAAGACCGAGTGGAACCCCGTCCGGTCGAGGACGAATCCAATCTCCAGGGGATCGGGGTGGCCCGCGTTGCACACGTCCGGAGTGCACGCGAGGTAGTTTCCGGTGATCCGGCCCAGATCATCGATGCTCCTCGCTCTCGTCTCCAGGGCGCCCGGGAAATCGATGCTGGAGTACCGGCCGTCGCGCAGGAGGAACCCGTGCGCGCCGAAATCGGAGTCGAAATACACACCCACGATGTCCCCCCGGTCGTTGATGTCCTGCGCCCACGTTCCCAGGACGCCTCCCGGCGCGGAGAAGGTTCGAATGCTCCCTTCGGCGTATCGGAGAAAGGCCCTCTCGACCCCCGTCGGATCCATGTAGCGACCGACCACCTGTCCGACGGAGTTGATGCCGAACGCCCGGGTGTCGGAGCCGTCGGGAACGGAAAAGCTCGTGTAGCGCGGAGCCGCCGTTGCCGCGCTGCACACCAGCGCGGTGATCGAGAGGAACACGACTGGTGCCCGGGTCCGGAGCCGGAAGAACTGTCGATTGAACTTGGACATGACTCACCCCCCGGCGCTCGCGGCGCCGGAACCTTCGCCTCACCATGAGGAGAAGAGGGCTCCAGTCTTCAGGAGGGCGGGGAGCGGCGACTTTCCGCCCAGGTGGTTTCTTCTTCCGGTTTTCTTCGGGGCACTCGCGCCGCAGACAGCGCCCGAGATCACGGACCGATCGTGGCGTCGAAGACCTTCCAGGACACGCCGCCGCGGAGGTCGCGGAGCACGACGTAGAAGCGCACCGGGCCCGCTGCCTGATGGGACCGGAACCGAACGTCGCTGGTGGCGTTCGGGTCCTCGGGGATGGGCTCGGCCGAGCGGAACTCGACCAGCTCCCCGGAGGTGGATTCCCAGCTGTAGCTGAACCGCTCGTGCTGGATGCCGCCGTCCAGGCCGACGTAGGTCTCGATGCCTCCGGGACCCCCGTCGGGGATGTGCGGATACAGCCGGATCTCCTGGTCGCGCGGGAACACCGCGCCCTGGAGCGGACCTCCGTCGGGCAGGGTGACGTCGAGCAGCTCGGGATTGTGATTGGGCTGACCCGAGAAGCGCACCGCGAGCCGGTAGATGCCCCGTTCCCGGTTGGACGGGTCCGGTCCCGCGTCCGGGCGCTCCAGCTGGTACCCGATCGCGATCTGCGCGACGCCGGGCTCGTCCACGTTGATGCCGCCGTCGAGGCCGCTGGCGCTCCCGAACGCCGCCTGCAGGAATGCCTGGACCTCCGGCCGAGAGGCGTCCAGCACCAAATCCGGCAGATCCAGGCCATTGCCCCCCGGACAGTCGAAGTCCGCGGCGAAGGGGTTCCCCGCGCCGCACAGCGCGAGCCGGAAGGCGAGCCCGGCATCCGGGTACGCGAGCGGGATGAAGGTGATGGGCGGAGGCATCCCCGCGTCTCGCAGGTCGGCCTCGGGCGGATCGGCGCGCAGAGCCAGCAGGCGGACCCGACCGAGGAGCTGGCTCTGCTTCTCCAGCTCCGGCTGGCACCCGACCGCGACCAGCACCGCGGCCACGGCCGTCCCGAGTGTCACCAGGAAGCGCCGCATCACCACGACCCCTTCACACCCAGGATGGGCACGATCGGAAGCCCCTCGAACTGCGCGCTCTGCGAGTAGTTGTAGTTGTACTGCGTGCCCTCGGTGCTGCGGGTGTTGGTCACGTTCTGGATGTCCAGGTACAGGTCGAGCGACCAGTTGTCGAAGACCCACACCTTGTCGATGCGCACGTCGAGCTGCGCGAAGTTGGGCAGCCGGTACGAGTTCACAGGCCCGAACAGCGGTACGTAGCTGTCGGTGAGATCGTCCTTCACTGCGCCGACCACCGGTGTGCGCGGGTTCCCGGTGGCGTAGCGGAAGCGCGCGCCGATCTCCCAGCCGGCCCCGAGCTTGTAGCTGGCGATGGCCGTCAGCACGTGCGTCTGGTCAAAGTCGAAGAGTCGCCAGTTCGCGCCGGGACGGTCGATGCGCTCGCTGCGCGAGAAGGTGTAGGCGATCCATCCGAACAGACGCCGGGTCAGCGCCTGCCGGAAGAGCAGCTCGAAGCCATAGATTCGCCCTCGCCCCTCGTTGACCAGGTTCTGGGGCACCAGCTGCCCGTTGCGCTCGACGTAGGCGCTGGTGCTCACCGGGATGTCCCACAGCCGGTTGTAGAAGCCCTCGACGCTCAGCAGCAGGTCGGGGCGGATGTTCCACTCGAAGCCCAGGCTGTTCTGCAACGCGTATCGGCTTCCGAGGTCCGGGTTGCCGAAGGTCGCGTCGGCCTCGCCGTTCTGCAGCGACGGCGGAGCGTGGTAGATGCCGATGCCTCCCTTGAGGGTGAGGACCTCGGGGACCACCGTCCAGCGCACCGCCAGCCGGGGATCGGCGGTCAGGATCGCCGTCCGCTGGAGCCGGATGCTCACCAGGTCCATCCGCACGCCGGGGATGATCAGCAGCGAAGGTGCGGGCCGCAGCCGCAGCTCGGTCCACAGCCCGAGCTGGCTCTGCCAGAACGGCGAGTCCGCGTAGAGGATCTGCCGGGTGGGCCCGAAGACCGTGGGTTCGCCCTCGCGTGGGGGCCGGCCCAGCGCGGCGCGGATCGTCCCGCTGGTGTAGGTCCAGTCGACGCCCACCGCCGGGGTGATCCAGTCGGTGAGCCGGAGCTCCGCGGTGCTCCGCAGCGCCCAAGTGTTCGCGCCCAGCGTCAGCCCGCGCTGTCCGCCGATGTTGAGATCCACCTCTGTGCGGTCGAAGCCTCCGATGGTATCCACGCGCCAGGTACCGTCGACGTAGGTGTGTCGCAGCCGCGCCTGGTTGAAGCCAGTCTCGTTCCGGAAGTCGCGGCCGATGGTCGGATCCCCGGAGAACGAGCTGCGGGTCACGAGCTGCAGCGCGTCCTGGCTGTGCAGCCCGAGGAGCTGGAAGGTGTTCCTCCCGTCCGGCTTCCAGGTCAGCTTGAGCTGCGCGTCGTCGTAGCGCGGGGCGACGGTGAAGCTCGGCGAGTCGTCCTTGAGGAACAGCGGCAGGATGAGGTCGATGTACGAGCGGCGATAGGCGCCGGCGATGCTCAGCGTGTCGGTGATCGGCGTCTTGAGCACCACGTTGGCGTTGTAGGCGTTGACCTCGAGGACCCCGTGGAATCCGTCGGTCCTCGGGTTCCGGCTCTTCACGTCCACCACCCCACCGACCACCCCGCCGTAGTAGGACGAGAAGTTGCCCGGGAGGTAGTCCACCGACTCGAGCAGCTCGCTGTTGTAG
>JBKPMY010000395.1:0-2508 GCA_046732375.1 Myxococcota bacterium | reverse complement strand
GTGCGAGGTGCAGGCCTACGTGTTCGCCGCGCGGCGGGCGATGGCACGGATGGCGCGCGCGCTCGGTCACGAGGAGATCGCGCGGCGTCAGGCGTCCCAGGCGGACGAGCTCCGGCAGCGTTTCGAGGACGCGTTCTGGTGCGAGGACCTCTCGACCTACGCGCTGGCCCTCGACGGGGAGAAGCACCCCTGTCGGGTCCGTACCTCGAACCCGGGCCACTGTCTCGCGATGGGCCTGGTCACCGTCGAGCGGGCACAGCGGGTGGCGACGACGATGACCGGCGAGGCGTTCTTCTCCGGCTGGGGAATCCGCACCGTCGCGATGGGCGAGGCGCGCTACAACCCGATGTCGTACCACGACGGGTCGGTCTGGCCGCACGACAACGCCCTCGCCGCCCTGGGGTTCGCTCACTACGGGCTCAAGACGGCAACGCTGTCGATCCTCGAGCAGTTCTTCCTCGCCAGCCTGTCCTTCGACCTCCGGCGCATGCCGGAGCTGTTCTGTGGCTTCCCCTTGCGACCGGGATCCGGTCCCACGAACTATCCGGTGGCCTGCTCGCCGCAGGCGTGGGCCTCGGGCTCGGTGCTGATGATGCTCCGCGCGGCGCTGGGCCTCGACGTGGATGGGCTGCGAGGGCAGGTCACCTTCAGCAATCCGATGCTCCCCGACTTCCTCGACGTGCTCCACATCGAGGCTCTCCCGGTGGGTGCAGCGCGCGTCGACCTCCGGGTGCACCGCTACGCGGACGGCGCGGCAGGGGTGGACGTGGTGCGGCGAACCGGTCCGGTGAGCGTGTCGATCCACAAGTGAGATCGGCCCCGAGACGCAATCCAATTCCATTCTCGCGTGCGGCGTAGGTCCTTGGGCGCATTGCCGCTCTCGCAGGAGAGAGAGTTCCTCGCACCCGTCGAGCCGAGGGGAGGGGCCCACCGATGGGAATCACCCGGACGTGCCTGATCGCGCTGCTCGCCGTGACGTGGGCCCACGCCGAGGAACCGAAGAAGCCCGAGGGAGAGAAGCACTGGAGCTACACTCACGGCATCACCCCGCCGAAGTGGGGGGAGGTCTCGCCCACCTGTGCGACCGGGGTGCACCAGAGCCCGATCGCGCTCTCGACGAAGAAGGCAAAGGCGCAGAGCCCGCCAGTTCCCCTGGAGTTCGCCTGGAGCAAGGCCACCGGGGAGCTGGTCGACACCGGCCACAGCGAGCAGGTGAACCTGCTGCCTGGAAGCTTCATGAGCTACGGCGGGACCCGGTACCTGCTGCAGCAATTCCATTTCCATACTCCATCCGAGCACACCATCGACGGCAAGGCCGCGCCGATGGAGGCGCACTTCGTCCACCGCTCGGAGGACGGAAAGCTGGCAGTGGTGGCAATTCTCCTGAAGCAGGGAACCGCAGCCTCGCCCTTCGCGCCCGTCCTCACGGCACTGCCGTCATCGGGCGAAAAGAGAACGGTGGAGGTGGATCTCCCCGCGCTGCTCCCGACGTCGACCCGGCACTTCGCCTACGGGGGCTCGCTCACCACACCTCCCTGTAGCGAGGACGTGCAGTGGATCGTGATGCTCGGCGAGGATGCGGTGTCGAAGCCGGAGATTGCCGGCTTCCGGGCCAAGTACCCGTTGGACGCGCGACCGATACAGCCACTGAACGGTCGGACGGTCGAGATCGCGCCCTGAGCGGCGTCAGGCGCGCTGGGAAGTGACCGCCGCCACCCAGCCGTCCGCGAACCAGCTGAGCACCGTCTTGAAGGCGGCGTGCGCCGGCTCCGGTTCGCCGGCGAAGGTCGCGCAGACCTCCTCCAGCGTTCCACCCTCCCGCGCCACCATCAGTGCCCGTGCCTCGTGCTCGGCCAGGCCGGTGTGGAACACCTTGAACTCCTGGCGCCACACCGCGAGCGTGGTCGGGCCGGGGAGGGGATCGGGGACCTCGCCCGCATCCGCGTCCAGGACGTCCCAGAGCCTCCGCACGTCGTGCTCGAGCCGGAGGACCCGCAGGGAGGGAGAGAAGTGGAAGTGCGCTCCGGGGAGGGCGTCGGGGTTGAGCGACTGCAGCTCCTCGGCCCCGGCCACCGACGCATCCGGTGCGGTTCGCACCTCGGAGCGCGCCCGCTCGAGCAGGGCCAGGTCCGGCAGGTCCTCCCGGATTCCCCGGTACGTCCGGAGCCACGCCCCGAAGTGCCGGCCGGCCTGGGAGATGTCCGGCGAGCGGCTGGGATGTTCGTGGAGGTACGCGCGCACCAGCTCGACGAACGCGTCGTGCCCGAGCACCCGAGAGGTGTGGGGGAGGTCCTCGGCGATCGCGTCCACCAGTCGGTGGAGGTACATCCCGGCATAGATCTCCACCCGCGCCAGCGCATCGAGGGGTGGCCGCGCCACCACCTGCTCGCGGACCTCGTCCTCGCGCCCGGCCACCAACCCGGTGATGCGCCCGTGAAGGAGCGCCTGGAGCTCGGCGAGGTTCACGCCGCGGCCTCCTCGAGCACCGATCTCTCGAAGGCCCTGGCC
>JBKPMY010000394.1:0-3109 GCA_046732375.1 Myxococcota bacterium | reverse complement strand
GGTGTCGATCCCGGCGAGGGAGAGCGGAAGATCTGAGCTTCGGGCCGCGCATCCCTCTTCGGTGAGCGCTCGCGACGGGACCCGAAGAACGGAGTCATTAATCGCGTCCTCCAAGGGGGATTCGCAAGCGGAAAGGATTTGCTCGTCGGCCAGAATCCGCTGACGGGTACGGTTCGATCTTGACTTTTACGAGCCTGACGAACGAACAAGGTCAACTGACGTAACTCTCTACGGAGATTCCCGCTTGGAGGAGGAAATCCGAGCCGCCCTACGAAAGCTGGGTCGAAGTAGAGGGTGACCGGAGCAGTGCGTCCGGGTAAGCACGCAGTAGGTGTGGTGCTATCCTCGCGGGGCGCGGGTCCCCCATCAGCGGAGCACGAGCTGACCTCTCACAAGGCACCAGCTCGCGGTCGTGCATGACGCCGCGAGCGCTTCATCGTGCGTCACGAGTAGCACCGCGCCGGGGTAAGCCATCAGGGCGGCACTGAGCCGTTCGACCGTCGGCAGGTCGAGATGGTTCGTCGGCTCGTCGAGAACCACCGCCCACGGTCTTCTCGCGAGCCCCTCCGCCAGCAGCAGCTTCCGGACCTCGCCCGCGGATGGCATCTCGGAGGCGAGCAGCCGGTCGGGATCGGTACCCAGCGCCGCGACCAGCGAGAGCGTTCGTCCGCGGACGGTCCGGAGGGAGCGCTCTGACCCGGTCGAGGATCGCCCGGGCGTCCTCGCTCCACACCTCCTGGCCGAGGAAGAACACCTGGCTCGACCTTGCCGGATTGGCCGCGAGCAGTCGGGTGAGGAGGGTGCTCTTCCCTGCCCCGTTCGGTCCCGAGAGTCGTACCCGGTCCTCGCGTCGCAGCACCACGTGCACGTCGTGGGCGAGCACCGCCGATCCCGCCACCAGCTCCGGCACGTCCAGCGTGAGGATCACCGGCCGAGGCGAGGGCGTGTAGCCGAGGAAGACCGAGCGCCCGAGCTCGGCCTCCATGGGCGACGCCGGCACCTCGGCCGACGCCCGCTCCACCGCGGTCCGGAGCCGGCGCCCGTCCGCGCCCAGGCGGGCCTCGGCCGCAGCACGGCGGTTCTTCGCGCCCATGCTCCGTGCATCCCGGTCCTTCGGATCGAGCTTGCGTCCCCCGAGCGACCGCTCGGCCGCGGCACGCGCCGATCTCGCCTGGGCGAGCGCCCGACGGGCCCGACTCGCCTCTGCCTTCGCCTGCTCGCGAATGTCCCGTGACCGGGCGTCCGCGGCCGCCCAGATCTCCCGGGCCTCGCCGTAGTCGCCCGCGGTCAGCGTGAGCTGTCCGCGATGGAGACGCGCGGTGCGCGCGGTCAACGTCTCCAGCAGCGCCCGGTCGTGCGAGACGAGGATGCCGGCGCCACGGAAGCGCTCCAGCGCGCGAAGGATGCGGCCCCGGCCGTCCGCATCGAGGTGGTTGGTCGGCTCGTCGAGCAGGAGGACCCGCGGCTCCCGCGCCAGCGCCGCCCCGATCTGCCAGCGGCGTCGCTCGCCGGGCGACAGCGTCTCCCAGCGCTCGAGTGGCGCCGGGTCGAGGTCCAGCTCCCCTCGCAGGCCGTAGGCGGGTCCGTCGTCCCGGCCGGCGAGGGAGGCCACGTCGTCACCGGGGCTCTCCACGTCCTGGCGGCAGAGGACGACCGTCGCGGCGTCAGGCTCGATGCGCACCCGTCCCTGCTGCGGCCGGAGCTCGCCGGCGGCGAGGCGGAGCAGGGTGCTCTTCCCTGCCCCGTTCTCGCCGACCAGGCCGGTCCAGCCGTCGGGGAACACGGCGCTCGCGTCCGCGAGCAGCGGAAAGGCATCGTGGTGGGCAAACGTCACCCGTTCGAATCGAATGGCGGGCACGGCGGGACTCCTGGAGGCAAGGACACGGTCCGCCCCGGAGCGCAAGGCGCTCGGCGGGGCGTCGGCTTCGGGCTCAGGAGCGCGTGGGCATGGGGCGCCGCCGGAACGGCGCGGACGGGTCGATAGCAGTCCGCACCGGGCCGAGCAACCCAGGTCGCGCGGTGAGGCAAGCAGCAGATACCACTTCGTCTTCACAGGGAGTGAGGCCACGCAATCCAGAATGGGCGCTGATCCCCGGCGCCGATCCGGAGCGGCCGAACTCAGACCTCCGCGTCGGCCTCGATCTCCACCAGCGCGTCCTCCGAGACGAGCTTCGCCTCGACCATCGTGTTCGCCGGCTGGATGTGTCCGAACCGCTCGCCGTGCGCCCGGGCCACTGCCTCCCAGTCCTGGATCCGGCTCACGAACACCCGGGTCCGGACGACGTCCTCGAGGCGGCCGCCGAGCGACTCGAGCGCGCCCTCGATCTTGTCGATCACGAAGTGCGTCTGCGCCGCGGCGTCCTTGCCGCCGATGGCACGGCTTCCGTGCGACGCGGTCGTCCCCGAGACCGAGATGCGTGAGCCGTTGCGGACCGCGCGAGAGTAGCCGGCGAGCGGCTCCCACGGTGTCCCACTGAAGCACCGCACCCGCTCGCCGTCGGCGCGGGTCTGGTACGGCGCCGGGAAGCTCTGAACGTGGTGGCTGAGGTCACCGGTTGCCGTCAGATACGGCGGGCGGCGGTACTCGTCGCCGCAGTCACCGGGGATCGGGGCGAGCGCGGCCGTGGCCTCCGCGATGGCCTTCCGGTCCTCAGCGTCCAGCGCGAGGGAGAAGATCCGGGCGTTGTCCTCGACGTGCGACCGTTCTCCGAGCCGAGCGCCGACGATCACCGCCCCCACCGCCGGCTCGTCGAGGATGTACCGACAGGCCACGTTGGCCATCGACACCCCGTGCTTCTGCGCAACCAGCTCCACAGCGCGAGCCACGCCCTGGAAACGCTCCCATCCACCGACGGTCTCGATGAAGCGGTGGTATTTCATCTCCGACCAGGTGGAGCGTTCGGCCTCGATCGGCGGCGCCCGGTGCCGCCAACGCTCGGTGAGGAATCCCCCGGCGAGCGTTCCGTAGGCGAGCAGCTGCACGCCGTGGTCCCGGCAGAAGGCCGTCATCCGCCCCGCCGCCCGTCGGTCCAGGAGCGAGAACACCACCTGGTTCGAGACCAGCGGGATGCCGCTCGTCAGGGCCACACGCAGATGAGCGGTGTCGAAG
>JBKPMY010000393.1:0-2893 GCA_046732375.1 Myxococcota bacterium | reverse complement strand
GGGCGGCCTGGACACCGTGCGCGGCGTGCCTCGCAACCGCTACGGCGGCAATACCAAGGTGCTCGGCAACGTCGAGCTCCGGTGGGCCACGGTGGAGATCCCGTGGGGGCCGGCGCCGCTGCATATCGGCCTGTCCGGCTTTCTCGATACCGGCCGGGCGTGGCAACCGGGACAGGCCAACGGAAAGTTCTTCGACGCGAGCCAGTGGCACAGCGGCGCCGGTGGTGGGCTGCGCATCACCCGACGGGCAGCGGTCATCCGGGCCGACTTCGGCGTGGACTGGGTCCTGAAGCGCACCGGCATCTACATCGCCTTCGGACAGCTCTTCTGAGCCAGTGCTCCGGCCGGGGTGTGGTGAGCACGGCGAGGTGGCTGAGACCGAAGCGAGACGGCGCACACGAGGAGCGAGCAGCGGAGGCGTGCCTCGGCGCAGTGAGCCTGGACGCGCCGCGCGCCCGCGCGGCTCCGCGAGCCCCCCTGGGAGCGGGGGCGTCGAGCAGCGCAGCGACGAGGCTGCGCGTCGCAGATTGCTGTGCAGCAGCCGCCTCGGCTCCACGACGGTGTGTACCAGAGGTCCACGCCGTGGTTCTCTGAGCGGCTGACCTGACCGGGAGGATCGGCCACCGCAGCGATCAGCACACCCCGGTCGGAGCACTCAGGCCGTGAGCCAGGCGCGGAGCTCCGGCGGCGCGGAGCTCTCGGTGCGGACGCCCGGCTCGACCGACAGCGGCACCGCGACGAAGCCCCGGTGCTCGAGCGCGGCCAGCAGCGCGCGGCGGGCGTCCTCGTCCGGCGAGAACAGGACGCACCCGTCGCCCCCGCCCGCGCCGCTGACCTTCCCGGTGCTGCCCGCCGCCCGGGCGAGCGCCAGGATCCGCGTGGTCGCCGGCGTGCCCACGCCGGGCAGCGACTCCAGGAGCTGCTCCAGCGCCTGGCAGGCCTCGTCCACCTGGGAGAAGCGCGAGGCGCGCAGGCCTTCCTCCAGCTCGCGGCCGAGCTCGTCGCTCGACTCGACGAAGCGCTGGCGGCCGGCGCTCTCCAGCTTCGCCTCCACCTTTCCGATCATCCCCCGGGTGGAGGCGCTCTGACCGCTGAAGGCGTAGCTCGCCGGGAGCGCAGTGCTCCCGAGCCGCACCACGTCCGGCGCACCCGCCGCGACGAGACCGAGCCCCAGCGATGCCGCGGAGGTGACGCGCTCGATGGGCCAGCGGCGGTAACGCACGAGCCCGCCCGCGCTGCACGCAGCGACGTCCCCGCCGCTCCCCTTGCCTTCCTGGGCCTCGGCGTGGGCGAGCATGGCCAGCGCCAGCGGCGGGCGAACGTCCAGCAGCCGGGCCGCGCTCTCCACCGCGAGCACCACTGCCCGCGCCGAGCTCCCGAGGCCCAGCTTGTGCCCGCCGGGGCCGGAAACCGTGGAGGACAGCGCGAGCTCGAGGCCGAGCGACTCGCGCGCCCGCGCCCGCACGACCAGATCGAGGGCGCGCGCGGCGAAGGCAAACGGCGCGGGGGGCTCGCTCGCCCAGCGCACGCCCAGCGGCGTCACCGTCCCGCGAAGTCGTCCCTCGGCCAGGACCAGGTGGACCTCCCGGTCCTCCCGGGTCCTGGCCAGCGCCCAGGCCCGCGGCCCCACCCCGGCGAGGCGCGCGGTGCCGCCCCACAGGACGGCGTACTCCCCGGAGAGGAAGAGCTTGCCGGGGGCGGAGAGGGTCAGCTCCATCTCAGGGCTCGACGAGCCGGGCGTCGCCTCCGGGACGGCAGCGCACCACCTCCACCGCACCCGCGTCGCGGGCCAGACGCTCCACCTCGGCCTCGTGCGAGGCGAGGGTGAGGAGCACCGGGTTCGGACCCGCGTCGAGCGTGAACCACACCGGCACTCCCCGGCGGCGCGCGGCGGGCAGGGCGAGGATCAGCCCCAGGGTCCCCGGCAGCAGGTAGCAGAGCGGGGGATCGGCAGCGAGGGCGGTGGCGTGCATCCGCCACGCGTTGCGCTCGGACAGGGCGCCCAGCGCCTCGAGGTCGCGCGCGGCGATGGCCGCGGTGGCGCGGGGAATCTCCGCCTCGGCGTCCTTCACCCAGGCCGGGTAGTAGGGAGAGGTCTCCACCGTCTGGGCCATCCCATCGCGGCTGCCCACCTCCTTCTCCGCGCGGCTCAGGACCGCGACCAGGAGCCGCAGTTCCGGCCAGTGCCCCTCGGAGAAGGCCTGGGTGGCGACGCTGTCGGTGCCATCCTCGCTCGTGCCGCGGTGCCAGATGCACACGCCGCCCTGCACGCTCCGGCAAGCCGACCCGCTGCCCTCGCGCGCGAGCCGCGAGATGGTGGCGGGCTCGGTGGAGAGCCCGGCCGCGGCACGCCCCGCGAGCGCCAGGGCCGCGAACCCCGCGGCGCTGGAGGCCAGCCCGGCGGCCATCGGGAAGTTCCCGCGCGAGTCCACCCGCACCGGCCCGAGCGCCCGCGTCGTCGCGGCGCGCACGCGCTCGAGCAGGGCGAGGACCCGGACCCGCTCCTTCCCCCTGGCCTCGGTCTCGTGGAGGACGACCGAGTCCGCCGCCGCGCCGAACTCCACCGTGGTCACCACCTCCAGCGGAGCGAGGGTCACCGAGAGGCTCGACTGGTGCGGAAGGATGCGGACCGCGTCCCGCTTCCCCCAGTACTTCACCAGGGCGATGTTGGGGTGGGCGCGCGCGGTTGCTCGCGAGGGGCTCATGAGGTCGGTTCCAGCTCGGAGGTGAGCACGCGGAAGGCCTCCCGCTCCAGCGCTCCGGCCGGGGGAGCCTTGCGGAACAGCGCCACCACCGCCCCACCGTCGCCGCCGGCGCCAGTCAGCTTCGCCCCCAGCGCCCCCGCCCGGCGGAGCGCGTCCACCGCGGTGTCGAGCGCTGGCGAGCTGACTCC
>JBKPMY010000392.1:0-11051 GCA_046732375.1 Myxococcota bacterium | reverse complement strand
GCGCTCGAGGAGGGCGACCCCCGACGCGCCCTGCGAGCCCTGGCCGGCGCTCGGGGCCGCGGCAACGACCGCGCGGTCGACCTGCTGGAGGGAATCTCTCGCTACCAGCTGGGAGAGGATGCGATCGCCGTCCCGCTGCTGGAGTCGGCCCGGTCCGACCCGGCGCTCGCCGAGTCGGCCTCGTTCTTCCTCGGTCTCATCGCGCTCCGGCGCGGTGACGGCGAACGGGCGAGCCGACTCTTCGACCACGCCGGCCGCGCAATTGGCCTGGAGGACGCCGCGCGCCAGCTCACGCGCATGGCCCAGCAGGAGGGGCACCTGGTCCTCTCCGTGGCGACGGAGCTGGTCTACGACACCAACGTCGCGCTCCGTCCCGATGGCGCGGATCCGATCACCGTCCCCGGCCCGGACGGGAGCGTCGGCCTGACGATCATGGGCCTCCTCCGCCCGTGGGGCACTCCCGGCCCATACCTCCGCGTGGAAGGACAGCTCTCGAAGCAGTTCACGCTCGATGAGCTCGATCTCCTCGGCGCCGCCGCGGCGCTGGGATACCGCCTGCTCGGGTCCGGCGGCAGCCTCACCGCCGAGTATGCGTACAGCTACCAGGCGGTGGACTGGCGCGGGTACCTCTCCGACCACCGGGTGTTCCTCGGCGGCTCGCTGCCGACCGGCATCGCGCTGTGGGGCTTCGCCTACGCCGCTCACTTCGAGACCTACCGGTGGGAAGAGCTCGCAGACCTCTCGGGGGTGAGGCAGGTCCTGGAGCTGGATGCCGGGCTCCTCCCGGGCGGGGGCGTCCGCATCACCGCCGGATATGCCGGGACCTGGGACGGGGCTAAGGTGCAAAACCTCTCCTACGTCGAGCACGGTCCCCTTCTCGAGCTGTCCTGGGCGCAGGGTCCGTGGAGCCTCGGCGTCCGCGGAGCCCTCGCCTGGCGCCCGTACCTCGCACCGGATCCGGCGTACCTGCCGGAGGGGACGACCCGGGAGGACACGCGCTACCTCGCCACGACCTGGGTGGACCTCGCGCTCGGCGTGCAGTGGTCGGTGCGCGGGACCGTCCGGCTGGTCCGCACGAACTCCAACATCCCGGACCTCAACGCGACCGAGTGGATCTTCATCGGAAGCCTCGCCTGGACGGGGGCGGTGCTCTGATGCGACGAGCGCTGCTGCCACTGCTGCTCGCGGTGCTCGGCCTGGCGGGCGCGGGCCTGGCCACGCACAGCCTCCACCGCGCGGCCTCGAGCGCGCTGCAGCGGGCGACCGAGGAGCGCCTGCGCGGCGCGGGGGCCACCGCCGCTCGAACGCTGGAGCAGCCGGGCTTCACGCCCGACGCCACCTGGCTGCGCTCCGTGGTGGAGGCGAACGGGCTGGAGGGCGCGCTCCTCGTCGACTCGCGGCTGCGAGTCGTCCTCGACCCCGCAGGACCGGCGAACCGGCCGATGGACCTCCTGCGGGTTGACGCGACGAAGGTTCGGCGCGCCCTCGCCGGCGAGCCCAGCCTGTCGCTGGGCTGGGCCATCGGTGAGGCGCGGGTGGCCTCGGCCTATCTCCCGGTGCGACACGCCGGCGCAGTGGACCAGGTTCTGGTGCTGGAGGGTGGCGAGGCGTACGCGGCGCGCCAGGCGGACCTCGACCGGGCGCTGCACCTGGGCTGGCTGCTGTCGGCGTGCGCCGCCCTCCTGACTGGCCTGGTCGCCTGGGGCTGGGCGGCCGCCGAGCGGCGTCAGCGCGAGCTTGCCACCCGGGCAGCCCGGGGAGCCGCTCTGGCGCAGCTGGCAGCGATGGTCTCTCACGAGGTACGCAATCCGCTGACCGTCATCCGCGGCACGGTGGAGCTGATGCGGGAGCGCGGGCGGGATCGCCTGGGCGAGCGCGACGCGGAGGCGCTGGAGGACATCCTCGGAGAGGTGGCCCGACTCCGGCGGCTGACCGACGACTTCCTGGACCTCTCCAGCGACCGTCCCCTGGCCGGGGTGGATGTCGATCTCGCCTCGTTCCTCGACGATGCCGCGCGCGCCGGACGGGCCGCCACGGGGCTGACCATCGACGTCGAGTCGCCCTGGGGCCTGCACATCCAGGGAGACGCCGGGAGGCTCCGCCAGGTGCTGCTGAACCTGGTGGCGAACGCGGCCCGCGCCGGCGCAAACCGGGTCCGGTTCCTGGCGGCGGCGGAGGCAGGGAGGGTCCGGCTCGACGTGGCCGATGACGGGCCCGGCATCCCCGAGACCATTCGCCGCCGGCTCTTCGAGCCCTTCGCCACCACCCGGGAGGACGGCAACGGGCTGGGGTTGGCAGTCAGCAGACGGATCGTGGAGCGCCATGGAGGCAGCCTGGCGCTCCTGCCCACGAAGCCGGGCGCGACCTTTCGCATCGAGCTGCCGCAGACGGAGGAGGCCCGCTGATGGGTGACATTCTGGTGGTGGACGACGAGCCGAAGCTGGGAAAGCTCGTCGCCGAGATGCTGGAGCTGGACGGACACCACGTCCAGCGGGTGGGGGGCGGGAAGGCGGCGCTCACCGCGATGGCGAACTTCGCGATGGACGTGGTCGTGACCGACCTGCGGATGCCGGACGTGGACGGGCTGCAGGTACTCGCCTCCGCGGTTCAGCAGGCGGACGCTCCGGACGTGATCATGATGACCGCGCACGGGAGCACCGAGAACGCCGTGGAGGCGATGAAGCGCGGCGCGGCGGACTACCTGACCAAGCCTTTCTCGATGGCGGAGCTCAGGGTCCGGGTGAAGCGGTTGTGCGAGCAGCGGTTGCTGCGCCGGCGGTCATCGGCTCTCGTCGAGCGGCTCACGCCCCACCTGGTCGCCGAGAGCGCGGCGATGCACGCCACGCTCGAGGCGGCGATGCGGGTGGCGCCAACGGCCACGACCGTGCTGCTGATGGGCGAGAGCGGCACAGGCAAGAGCCAGATCGCACGGCGCATCCACTACGCGAGCTCGGTCTCCACCGGCCCGCTGATCGAGGTCCACTGCGCCGCCCTCCCGGAGGCACTGCTGGAGTCCGAGCTCTTCGGCCACGAGAAGGGGGCATTCACCGGGGCGCAGCTGCGACGGGTGGGGCACATCGCCGCCGCCGAGGGCGGCACGCTGTTCCTCGACGAGATCGGCGACATCAGCCCCGCCACCCAGGTGAAGCTGCTCCGGTTCCTCCAGGATCGGGTCTACGTCCCGCTGGGGAGCACCACCGAGCGGACGGCGAGCGTGCGGGTGGTCGCCGCGACCAACCGCGACCTCAAGGCCACGGTGGCGGCGGGCACCTTCCGCGAGGACCTTTACTACCGGTTGAACGTCTTCAGCATCGTCGTGCCCCCGCTGCGCGAGCGCGCGGAGGACGTGCTGCCGCTGGCGGTGCGCTTCCTCGCCTCTCGCGGCGTTCCGGAGGAGCGGCTCTCGACCGGAGCCCGGGCCCGGCTCGAGCAGCACACCTGGCCGGGGAACGTCCGCGAGCTGGAGAACGTGCTCGAGCGGGGGCTGATCCTCGCCGGTGAGTCACCCATCGCGCCGGAGCATCTCACCCTGGGGGTCGCGCCCCGGACCCGCAACGTCGTGGCGGAGCTGCTCGTCCCCGGGTTCGATCTCGACGGCCTCGAGCGGGAGCTCCTGCAGGCAGCGATGGAGCGGGCCGGCGGCAACAAGAGCGCCGCGGCGCGCCTCCTGGGTATCACCCGCCGGCGCCTCTACTCGCGCCTGGACAGCCTCGCCGCGCAGCAGGAGGGGGACAGCGAGGGCTGAGCCTGGACGCTGGCGCGCTCCTGCGCGCTTCCTCAGGCGTCCCCCTGGGTGCGGGGGGCTGAGCCTGGAAACAGGGCGGTCTCCTACCCCGCACGGGCGAGCAGCTCGTCCTTCCAGCGTTGAAGAAGGTGCTCCGAGCGCGGCCCCGAGGTGGTCACGATCAGCTCGCGGGCCGTCTCCGCGGTGTCCACCAGGACGATGCGCATTGCATCGAGCGGGGCGGCGCCGGGAACGCGATCCACCCACTCGAGCAGGGTCGCCCCGGGCCCGTCCCTCAGCTCGTGGAACCCGGTGCCGTCGAGGTCGGCCGGCCCGGTGAGGCGGTAGAGGTCGGCGTGGGTGAGGCGGATGCGACCGTGGTGCTGGTGGACGATGGAGAAGCTGGGGCTGGTCACGGCCTCGTCGGGGATGCCCACGCCACGGGCGATGCCCCGGGCAAGCTCGGTCTTCCCGGCGCCCAGGTCTCCGACCAGACCAACGAAGTCACCTTCCTGGAGGACGCGACCCAGCGCCTCACCGAGGGCGCGCGTCTCCTCCGGCGATGAGGAGGCGAAGCTCATCGTCCCCATGCGGTCCACACCTCGCCCAGTGCCTCGGTCAGGTCGGAGGCGATGAGCCCCAGCCGTCCCCAGCGCCGGGCGGTGGCGTCGCCGGCGAGGCCGTGGGCCAGCACCCCGATGCTCGCCGCATCCACCGGAGCGAGGCCCTGCGCGAGGAAGGCCCCCACCATTCCCGAGAGCACGTCCCCGGTTCCTCCGGTCGCCATGCCCGGGTTTCCGGTGGGGTTCACCCGCACCTCTCCCGACGGATCAGCCACCACGGTGCGAGCCCCCTTGAGCACGATCACCGCGTGGTGGGCCCGGGCGAACGCGGTCGCGGCGGCGATGCGGTTTCCCTGGACCTCCCCGACGCTCTTGCCCGTGAGCCGCGCCATCTCCCCGGGATGCGGAGTCAGCACGGTCCGCGCCCGGCTCCGCGCCAGCAGCTCGGGATGGCCGGCGATGGCGTTCAGCGCGTCGGCGTCGAGGAGCACGGGGACGTCCAGCTGGGCCAGCAGCTCGGCGAGGAGGACGTGGGTCTCGGGCCCGCGAGGGATGCCCGGACCGATGACCAGCGCGTCCTTCCCCTCGGCGGCCGCGAGCAGCGCATCCAGATGGGTGGGCCCGAGCACCGCGGCCGTGGGGAGCGCCACTCCCATCAGCTCCGGCGCGTGACCCTGGACGTCGGAGAGCGCATCGGCGGGCGTCGCCACCGTGCACAGCCCCACCCCGCTCCGCAGCGCCGAGACGCCGGCGAGGGCCGCTGCCCCGCTCTTTCCGCGGCTCCCGGCGACGACGAGGAGATGGCCGTAGGTTCCCTTGTTGGTGTCGGAGCGCCGCGGAGGGAGCCAGCGCGGACCATCCGTGGGCTCGAGGAGCCAGGTCGACGGCGTGAGCTCGGCCAGGCCGATGTCCGCGACCTCGACGCGACCGGCGAGCGTCGCGCCGGGCTCGAGCGCGAGGCCGAGCTTGCAGGCACCGAAGGTGACGGTGAGGTCGGCGGAGGCGCAGGGGTCGAAGGCACGGCCGGTGTCGCTGGAGAGCCCGGAGGGCAGGTCCACCGCGAGGACCCGGACCCCCTCGGCATGCCAGCGGAGCATCGCCCGGATGGCGTCGGCGGCCTCGCCGTCGGGGGCGCGGGCCAGGCCGGTGCCGAACAGGGCGTCGATGACCACGTCGCCCGGGCGGAGGGGCAGCGCTGCGGCCGAGGAGTGGAGCGGGACGCCGGCCTGCTCGGCAGCGGCGTGGTTTCGGGCAGCATCGCCCTTGAGGCGGGCCGGGTCCCCCACTCGCCATCCGTCCACCGCCCGGCCGGCGGCATGGAGCTTCCGGGCGGCGACGTAGCCGTCCCCACCGTTGTTCCCGGGCCCGGCGACGACGAGGAACCGAGCTCCGGGCGCTCCGAGCGTGAGCGCCGCCTCCGCGACCGCGGTCCCGGCGTTCTCCATGAGGATGGAGGCGGGCAGCCCGCGGCGCTCGGCCTCGGCCTCGGCGGTGCGCGTCTCGGCGGCGGTCAGCAGCGGTTGCATCCTCCCCCGAGCGTGCAGCCGGAGGCGCCGGGTCGCAAGTTCAAGGGCAGGACATGTTCCGCACCGCACCGCTTCCCGCGAGCCAGCAGCACGACGTGCTTGAGTTCCTCCGGTCGCTCTGAGCGGGGCTCCCGGACGTGCGCCCAGGCTCAGAGATGATCGAGAACCACCGTCGCCGCGGCCACCCCGGCGTCGTGGGTCAATGCCAGCAGAACGCGCACGCCACGGGCTGCGACTTCGCGGAATGCCACTCCGGTGAGCGCGAACGCGGGTGCGCCGTTCGCCGCCTTCACCACTTCCATGTCTCGCCAGCGGAGCCCCGGCGGGGCGCCCAGCGCCTTCACCAGCGCCTCTTTCGCTGCGAACCGGGCGGCGTACGCCGTCGCCGCATCCGAGCGCCCCTCGCAGGTCGCCACCTCGGTGGGGGTGTAGACCCGCTCGCGGAAGCGCGAGCCATTGGGCCCGTGCAGCACGCGAGCAACCCGCTCCACCGAACAGACATCCATCCCGAGACCGAGAACGGCCATGTCAGTCGCCCCGCATCAGCCTCAGCATGTCCCGCACGGCCCGGTCCATGCCCACCAGCACCGCCCGGGCAATGATTGCATGCCCGATGTTCAGCTCGTCGATCTCGTCGATCCGGGCGATGGCCTGGACGTTGTCGTAGTTGAGGCCGTGCCCCGCGGCAACCCCGAGCCCCAGCTTGCTCCCCGCGCGGGCGGCATCCACGACG
This sequence comes from Myxococcota bacterium, assembly GCA_046732375.1. Lineage (GTDB taxonomy): Bacteria > Myxococcota > Myxococcia > Myxococcales > Myxococcaceae > RPRB01. The sequence goes on along the minus strand of JBKPMY010000392.1, from coordinate 4,505 downwards.
CGCATGAGCTCGCGGTTGCGCTCCTTGGCGTTCCGGGCCTCGCAGTAGCGGCCGGTGTGGAGCTCGATGCGGTCCGCACCGAGCTTGTGTGAGGCACGCACCGCGTCCAGATCGGGGTCGATGAACAGCGAGACGGTGATGTCCCCGTCCTTCAGGTGCCGGACGGCCTGGGCGAGCGACTCGCGCTGCCCGGTGACGTCGAGGCCGCCCTCGGTGGTCAGCTCCTCGCGGCGCTCGGGCACGAGGGTGACCAGGTCCGGCTTCACCTCGTAGGCGATCTTCACCATCTCCTGGGTGGCGGCCATCTCGAGGTTGAGGAGCGTCTGGCAGGTTTCGCGGAGGATCTTGAGGTCGCGGTCCTGGATGTGACGCCGGTCCTCGCGGAGATGAATGGTGATCTGCCCCGCGCCGGCCGCCTCGGCGAGCGCGGCGGCGGTCACCGGGTCCGGATAGGCGGCCCGCCGCGCCTGGCGCAGGGTGGCCACGTGGTCGACGTTGACGCCGAGTCGCTGTCCCATGTGGCCCGGTTGTACCGCGACTTCGGGTCGGTTCCGAATCAGTCGCTGGAGGCTGGTCGCGATACAGCCGCCCCCCGGAAGACTCCTTTTTGACGGAGATCCGGCGCCCTCGGGCGAATCAGCCGAGCGCGGCGGTCAGCGCAGCGGCGATGGTCTGGGCGTGCTCCTCGTTCCGGGCCTTGTCCGGCCCCTCGATGAGGATGCGCACCTTCGGCTCGGTGCCGCTGTAGCGGACGAACACCCGCCCCTCCTTGCCCAGCTTGGTCCGGACCGATTCGATCGCCGCATTGACCCCGGTGAGACCTTCCAGGTCCTTCCGCTCCTTGACCACGAGCGAGAGCAGGGTCTGGGGCACCGGCTCGAAGATGCTGGTCAGCTCGGAGAGCGGCTTCTGCTGGCGGCACATCACCGCCAGGAGCTGGAGCGCCGCGAGCGTCCCGTCTCCGGTCGTCGCGTGGTCGAGGAACACCAGGTGACCCGACTGCTCACCACCCAGGCTGTGTCCCGCCCGGCGCATCTCCTCCACCACGTAGCGGTCGCCGACCTTCGTCCGCACCACCTGCACGCCCCAGCGGCTCACCGCCCGCTCGAGGCCCACGTTGGACATCACCGTGGTGACCAGGGTCCGGGTCCGCAGGCGCTCGCGGGCAACCAGCTCCCCCGTGCAGATGGCCATGATCGCATCGCCGTCGACGATTCGGCCCTTCTCGTCGGCGACGATCAGCCGGTCGGCGTCCCCGTCCAGGGCCAGGCCGAGGTGAGCGCCGTGCTCCACCACCGCGTTCGCCATCTGGTCGGGGAACACCGCGCCGACGCCGTCGTTGATGTTCACGCCGTTCGGCTCGCAGCCGATGCAGATGACCTTCGCCCCCAGCTCCTCGAGCGCCAGGGGTGCAGTCCGGTAAGCGGCTCCGTGCGCGCAGTCGACGACGATCTTCAGCCCGTCCAGTGTCAGCTCGCGGGGGAAGGTGTTCTTGAGGAAGACGATGTACCGGCCGCGCGCATCGTCCAGCCGGAAGGCCTTGCCGATCTTGTCCGCGGTGGGCCGGATCTCGTCGATCTGCCCGCTGGTGACGAGCTCCTCCAGCTTCTCCTCGGTCTCGTCGGGGAGCTTGAACCCGTCCCGCCAGAAGAACTTGATGCCGTTGTCCTGGTAGGGGTTGTGCGAGGCGGAGATGACGGCTCCGGCGTCGGCGCGCATCGAGGTGGTGATGTTGGCGATGCCCGGCGTGGGGAGCGGCCCCACCAGCTCGACGTCCACCCCCATCGAGGTGATGCCCGAGGCCAGCGCCTGCTCGAGCATGTAGCCGGAGAGCCGGGTGTCCTTGCCGATCACCACCCGGTGCCGGTGATTGCCGTTGCGGATGAGGAAGGCCAGCGCCCGCCCGAGCTGCATCGCGACCTCGGCGGTCATCGGCCAGACGTTGGCCGTCCCCCGCACGCCATCGGTGCCGAACAGCTTGATCTTCGATTGCGCCTCAGGAGCCCTCATCAACTTCACTTTGCGCGACCCTCCCGCCGCCCGTCACGCCTCCCCGGGTCGGTACCATGCTAGGGACCGCGCCGGGGGCCGGCAAGACAAGGGAGGTGGCCGAGGGTGGGTGTCACTCCTCGAGCGTCGACAGATCGCCGGCGTCCTTGCCCAGCTCCTGGGCCTTGAGGAGTCTCCGGACGATTTTTCCGCTCCGGGTCTTCGGCAATTTGTCCACCAGCTTGATGGCGCTGGGGGTGGCGATGGGGCCGAGCTCGTGGCGGACGTGGTCGATCAGCTCCTTCTCCAGCTCCGGAGTCGCCTTTCGTCCCGCGCGGAGGATGCAGAAGGCCTTGATGCCCTCGCCCTTGACCGGGTCGGGGATGCCGATGACCGCGGCCTCGGCGATGGCCGGATGGCTGACCAGGGCGCTCTCCACGTCGGCGGTGCCGATGCGGTGGCCGGCGACGTTGAGGACGTCGTCGCTGCGCCCGAGCACCGTGAAGTAGCCGTCCTTGTCCCAGCTGGCGACGTCGCCCGCGGCGTAGACCTGGCCGGGGATTTCCTGCCAGTACTGGGCCCAGCGCTGGTGGTTGCCCCACACCGTACGCATCAGGTGCGGGAAGGGCCTTCGCAGCGCGAGCACCCCGCCCTGCCCCTTCGGGACTTCCTTGCCGTCGGTGTCCACCACGACCGCATCCACGCCGGGAAGCGGCAGGCCGACCGCACCCGGGCGTGCGGGGATGCACAGCGGCGTCCCCAGCGCCGGTCCCCCGAGCTCGGTCTGCCACCAGTTGTCGGCGATGAAGCCGCGCTTGCCGTTGTCGACGAGGTGCTCGAAGGCCCACCGGCAGGCCTCCGGGTTGAGCGGCTCGCCGGCCACGGTGATCAGGCGCAGCGAGGAGAGGTTGGACTTCGCCGGCAGCTCTCCGCCGAACTTCATGAACATCCGGAGCGCGGTGGGGGCGGTGAAGATAACGTTCACCTTGTGCTTCTCCACCACTCGCCAGGCGATGGCCGGATCGGGGAAGTCGATGGCGCCTTCGCGGACGACGGTGGTGATGCCCTCCACCAGCGGCGCGTAGACGATGTACGAGTGGCCCACCACCCAGCCGATGTCGCTGGTGCACCAGAAGACGTCGTCGTCCTTCAGGTCGTAAAAGGTCCGGAGGTGATAGGCGGTCCCCACCATGTAGCCGCCGTGCACGTGGACCACTCCCTTCGGCTTTCCGGTGGAGCCGGAGGTGTAGAGGATGAACAGGGGGTGCTCGCTGTCCACCTGCACCGGCGCGACATCGGGCTTGCTCCGCTGGACCAGCTCGCGGAAGTCCACCTCGCCCTTCTTGAGGGCCCGACCACCGCTCCCCCGCCGCTGGAACCAGACGATGGTCTTCACGTCCAGCCCGGTGACCGCCTCGTCGACGATGCCCTGCAGCTCGACCGGCTTTCCGCGGCGGAACCCGACGTCGCCGGCGATGATCAGCTTCGCGCCGGCGTCCACGATGCGGTCGCGGAGCGCGCCGACGCCGAGGCCGGCATAGACCACCGAGTGGACCGCTCCGAGCCGCGCCACCGCGAGCATCGAGGCGATGCCCTCCAGGGTGAGTGGCATGTAGATGATGACCCGGTCGCCCACGCCCACCCCGAGCGAGCGCAGTCCACTGGCGAGGCGCGAGACCAGATCGCGCAGCTCACCGTAGGTGACGCTCCGCTCGGTGCCGTCCTCGTCGATGCAGACGAAGGCACGGTGGTTGCGGCGCGGCCCGTCGGCGTGGCGGTCGAGCGCGTTCTCGGTGATGTTGAGCTTCCCGCCCAGGAACCACTGGTGGTCGGGGACGCGCCACTCGAGCACACGGGTCCAGGGCTGCGACCAGCGGAAGCGCTTCGCCTGCTCACCCCAGAAGGCCTGCGGATCGGCGAGGCTCCGCGCATGCTCCGCACGCACGTCCTGGAGATTGGCGGCGCGGCGGATCCCTTCCGGCGCCGGGATACCCTCGCCCACTTCGAGGAGATGCTCGAGTGCCATGGGACCTCCTGCAGACGTGGTTCAGGAGGAAACAGGCCATGCGGCGGGGGCGATTTCAAGCGGCGATCCGAGGCGCAGATCCTGCGCGTCATCGGCCGAGCACCGCCTGTGGTCAGGGTCGGGACGGGCCCCAGAGATCGCCACCCTCGCGAGCCCGGGCGATCGCATCGGCGACGGCGAGCGCATCCTTTGCCTCCTGGACGTCGTGCACCCGGACCACGTCCGCCCCATGGAGCACCGCCACCGCGGCGAGGGAGGCAAGGGTTCCGGAAAGCCGCTCCTCCGGAGGGCGGCCGCCGGCCAGGGCGCCGATGAAGCGCTTGCGGCTCGTTCCTACCAGGACAGGAGCGCCGAGGACGCGCAGCTCGCTCAGGTGACGGAGCAGGAAGAGGTTGTGCCCCACGGTCTTCCCGCTGTCTCTTATACACATCTGACGCTGCCGACGAAGGAGTCGAGGGGTTGTGGTGGGGGGGGGGGGGGGGGTTTTGTG
>JBKPMY010000391.1:0-22327 GCA_046732375.1 Myxococcota bacterium | reverse complement strand
CATCTCAGCCGGAACTTTCAGTCCGCGCGGCGGCTGGATCAGGACTCGCCCTTCGCGCCCACCGAGATGGACCGCCGGTTCCGCCTCGACTACGAGATTCCCGAGCCCCGCTTCCGGGCACTGCTGGAGTCGATCGTCTCGTCGCCGCTCGTTCCGAGGGTGGCCGCGCTCGTCCAGCAGCGGCTGGGGCGGCCGCTCGAGCCGCATGACCTGTGGTACGCCGGGTTCCTCGCGCGCGCTCGCTACCCGGAAGCGAAGCTCGATGCGCTGACCCGGAAGCGCTACCCCACGCCCGAGGCGTACGCGAAGGACATGCCGCGGCTCCTCCGGGGCCTCGGCTTCAGCCCGGCCAAGGCGAAGTGGCTGGCCGAGCGCATCGTCGTGGACCCGGCCCGCGGATCCGGTCATGCGCTGCAGGCGGCGCGGCGGGGGGACCTGCCGCACCTGCGCACCCGCGTGGCCCCCGGAGGGATGGACTACAAGGGCTACAACATCGCGGTCCACGAGATGGGTCACAACGTGGAGCAGCTCTTCTCGCTCTACGAGGTGGACAGCACCCTCCTCACCGGCGTCCCGGGCAACGCTTTCACCGAGGCACTCGCCTTCGTCTTCCAGGCCCGTGACCTCGAGCTGCTCGGACTGGGCAAGCCGACCGCCGCCGACGAGCGGCTCCGCGTCCTCAACGATTTCTGGCAGGCCTGGGAGATCTCCGGTGTCGCCTTGCTGGACATGGCGGTGTGGCACTGGATGTACGAGCACCCCGACGCGACGGCCGCGCAGCTTCGCGAGGCGACGGTGGGCCTGGCCCGCGACCTCTGGAACCGCCACTACGCGCCGGTGCTCGGAGAGAAGGACTCCACGCTGCTCGGCATCTACTCCCACTTCATCGCGCCGTCGTTTCTCTACCTCCCGGCGTACCCGCTCGGGCGGGTCATCGCCTTCCAGCTGGGAGAGAAGCTGACCGGTCCGAGGTTGGGCGCGGAGTTCGAGCGCGTTGCCTCGTTCGGCCGGGTGACGCCCGATGTCTGGATGGTGCACGCCACCGGCTCGCCGGTCTCCGCCGAGCCGCTGCTCAAGGCGACCGAGGCCGTGCTGGCCACCGAGGCCAAGCGGCAGCCTGTGGGAACACGATGAACGTCGAACGCTGACGACCCCGCCCGCGGCGTGGTTCGCGGGGGGAGGACCCATCGGCTCAGGGCTGGAGCGACCGGCGGTGAACACTCCAGGTTCCCGCACCGCTCGGTGCTCCGGAGTGTCCTGCATCGCATCGTGTACAGCTTGGGTCCCAGCATGCCCCGGCACGACGAGACCGCCCCGGTGCGGGACGAAACCGCCCCCCAGGAATCGCCCACCCCCATCGCCCGGGGCACCGCCGGAGACGGCGGAGAGTCCGAGCGCGGTCCGACCCCGGTCCGTCCGAGGGTGGTCCGCCCGGCGGAGAGCTCGGGGCGCGCGGCGAGCATGGTCATCGAGGCGGTCACCCCCGAGCTCGACGGCGGTCGCTCCGCGGTGAAGCGCATCGCCGGCGAGCTGCTCCACGTCGAGGCCGACATCTTCAAGGAAGGGCACGACGTGCTCGCCGCCGTGGTCTGGTGGCGGCAGATCTCGCCCGAGAGCGACGCGGGCCCGTGGCGCGCCAGTCCCATGCACCCGCTGGGAAACGACCGCTGGGCCGGGGACGTCACCCTCGGTCCGCCGGGCCGGGTGGTCTTCACCATCGAGGCCTGGCCTGACCTCTACCGGAGCTGGGTCTCCGAGCTGGAGCGCAAGGTGGCGGTGGGCCGCGACGTCCGGAGCGAGCTCCTCGAGGGCGCCGCTCTGCTGCGCGCCTGCGCCGCGCGCGCCGACGCCGCGCACGCCAGCCACGATGCGCAGCTGCTCGACGAGGCGGCCAGCATCCTCGAGGGGCCACCGATGGACGGCATCGGTCGGGCCACCGAGGCCCGTGTCGTCGACGCCGCCGCCCGGTATCCGGACCGGAGCATCGGCCGGCGGGACCCGCTCGAGCGCCCGGTGCTGGTGGAGCGCGACCGCGCCCGCAGCGGCGCCTGGTACGAGCTGTTCCCCCGCAGCGCCGCTCACGCCGAGCGCCACGGCACCTTCCGCGATGCCGAGGCCCTGCTCCCGGAGATCGAGCGGCTCGGCTTCGACGTGGTCTACCTCGCGCCCATCCACCCCATTGGCCGCACGGCCCGGAAGGGAAAGAACAACGCGCTCCGGGCCGAGCCCGGCGACGTGGGGAGCCCCTGGGCCATCGGCGCTCGCGAGGGCGGCCACATGGCCGTCCATCCGGAGCTGGGAACGGTGGACGACTTCCGGCGCTTCGTCGCCCGGGCCGCCGAGCACGGCCTGGAAACGGCGCTGGACCTGGCCTACCAGTGCGCGCCCGACCACCCCTGGGTGACCGAGCATCCGGAGTGGTTCCAGCACCGGCCGGACGGGACCATCAAGACCGCCGAGAACCCGCCCAAGCGCTACGACGACATCGTCAACTTCGACTTACTCGGGCCCGGGCGAGCCACGCTCTGGCCGGCGCTGCTGGAGGTGGTCCTCTTCTGGATGGACAAGGGCGTCCGCATCTTCCGCGTGGACAACCCGCACACCAAGCCCCTGCCCTTCTGGGAATGGCTGCTCCGCGAGGCGCGGGAACGCGATCCGGGCGTGGTCTTTCTCTCCGAGGCCTTCACCCGGCCGAAGCTGATGCGCGCCCTGGCCAAGGTCGGTTTCAGCCAGAGCTACACCTACTTCACCTGGCGAAACCACAAGCACGAGCTGATCGAGTACTTCCAGGAACTGCGGCGCCCGGAGTGGGCGGACGCGATGCGGCCCAACCTCTGGCCCAACACTCCGGACATCCTCCCCGAGTTCCTCCAGCGCGGCGGCCCGCCGGCCTTCCGGATCCGCGTCGCGCTCGCGGCCACCCTCGGAGCGTCGTACGGCATGTACTCGGGCTACGAGTTCTGTGATGCGGCGGTGCTGCACGGCGAGGAGTACCGCGACAGCGAGAAGTATCAGCTGGTGGACTGGCGCAATCGCCGGTCGGGCGACATCCGCCCGTGGATCGGCCGGCTGAACGAGATTCGCCACGCGGAGGCCGCGCTCCAGAGCGACGAGGGGCTGGAGTTCTTCGAGTGCGACGATCCGCAGGTCATCTTCTACGGCAAGCGGACCGACGACGGCACGAGCCAGGTGCTGGTGGCCGTGAGCCTCGATCCCTACCGCTCCCACGAGGCCGAGCTGCGGCTGCCCCTGCAGCGCTACGGGCTGGCCGGGCGGGAGGTGGTGGAGGTGGAGGAGCGGCTGGGCGGCGAGCGTCAGCTCTGGCGCGGCGAGGCGGCCACCGTGATCCTCACACCCGAGAAGCCGGCCGCGGTGTGGACCGTGCGCGCGCCGCCCCGCACCGAGCAGGCCTTCGACTACTTCTTCTGACCCTCACGTGAGCGATCGATGACCTCCGACGACCCGCTGTGGTTCAAGTCGGCCATCATCTACGAGCTGCACGTTCGCGCTTTCTTCGACTCCACCGGGGACGGCAAGGGCGACATCAACGGGCTGATCAGCAAGCTCCCCTACCTCCAGGACCTGGGCGTCAACTGTCTCTGGCTCCTGCCGATGTACCCCAGCCCGCTGCGGGACGACGGCTACGACATCGCCGACTTCTACGCCATCCATCCGGACTACGGCACGATCGAGGACTTCCAGCATCTGGTGGACGCCGCGCACGCACGGGGGATCCGGATCCTCACCGAGCTGGTGGTGAACCACACCAGCGATCAGCACCCCTGGTTCCAGGAGGCGCGGAGCAGCCCCGAGAGTCCCAAGCGCAACTGGTACGTGTGGAGCGACACCGACCAGAAGTACCAGGGCGCGCGCATCATCTTCACCGACACCGAGCGCTCCAACTGGACCTGGGACCCCGTGGCCAAGCAGAACTACTGGCATCGCTTCTTCAGCCACCAGCCGGATCTCAACTACGACAATCCCGAGGTGCAGGAGGAGATGCTGAACATCATGCGCTTCTGGTTGCGCATGGGAGTGGACGGCTTCCGCTGCGACGCCGTGCCCTACCTGTTCGAGCGCGAGGGCACCAACTGCGAGAACCTCCCCGAGACCCACGCCTTCCTCAAGAGGCTGCGGGCCACCATCGACCGCGAGTTTCCCAACCGGGTGCTCCTCGCCGAGGCCAACCAGTGGCCGTCCGACGTCCGGGTCTACTTCGGCGACGGCGACGAGTTCCACATGGGGTTCCACTTCCCGGTGATGCCCCGCATCTTCATGTCGGTGCGGCGGGAGGAGCGGACGCCCATCGTGGAGATCATGCAGCAGACACCGGACATTCCAGAGGGCTGCCAGTGGGCCATCTTCCTCCGGAACCACGACGAGCTGACGCTGGAGATGGTGACCGACGAGGACCGGGACTACATGTACCGCGAGTACGCCAAGGACCCGCGGATGAAGCTGAACCTCGGCATCCGCCGGCGTCTCGCCCCCCTGATGGACAACGGGCGGCGCCGGCTGGAGCTGCTGCACTCGCTCCTCTTCAGCCTCCCCGGCACGCCGGTCATGTACTACGGCGATGAAATCGGTATGGGAGACAACATCTTTCTCGGCGACCGCAACGGGGTGCGCACCCCCATGCAGTGGACGCCGGACCGCAACGCCGGGTTCAGCCGCGCCGACTACGCGCGCCTCTACGCCCCGGTGATCGCGGACACGGTGTACGGCTACCAGGCGCTCAACGTGGAGGCACAGGAAGCGTCCACTGCCTCGCTCCTCCACTGGGTTCGGGAGATCATCCGGGTTCGCAAGCAGCACCCGGCGTTCTGGATGGGCAAGCTCCGGTTCGTGAACCCTCCCAACCGGAAGGTCATGGCCTTCGTCCGCATCGCTCCCGAGGAGACGCTGCTCTGCGTGTACAACATGGCGCGCGGAGCACAGCCCGCGGAGCTGGACCTCTCGGCCTGGCAGGGCTGGACGCCGATCGAGCTCTTCGCCGAGACACCCTTCCCGCCCATCACCGACCGGCCGTACCAGCTCGCGCTTGGTGCGTACGGTGTCTACTGGTTCCGGCTGCAGCAGCCGGGTGGAGGGAGCGCCTCATGACCGTCAACCTCGAGGAGCTCACCGGCTGGCTCAAGCATCAGCGCTGGTTCGGCGGAAAGGGAGTCCCGATCTCCAAGGTCGAGGTGCTGGAGCGCATCCCCCTCCAGTCCGTGCTGGACGCCGAGGCGAGCATCGTGCGGGTGAGCTACGTGCTCGGTACCGCCGAGACGTACCTGGTCCTCCTCCAGCGGATGCCGGACGGCCAGCTGCGCGACGCCCTCGAGGATCCAGCGGTCGCCCGCGCGGTCCTCGACTTCGCCCGCGACGCCCGGCGGGTCGCGGTCGGCGCCAACGTTGCGGTGCGGGCCGAGACCATCGGGCGCGGCGCCGAGGTGCTCGCCTCACTGCCCCGGGAACCGTCGGTCCGGCAGCTGGGAGTGGAGCAGAGCAACACCAGCGTGGTGGTCGCCGACCGCGTCCTCCTGAAGGTCCTGCGCAAGCTGGAGGTCGGTCTGTCGCCCGAGGTGGAGATGGGGCGCTTCCTCGCCACGCACGGGTTCCGCTCCACGCCCCAGCTCCTGGCGGCGCTCACCTTCGAGGGCCCCAGCGCGAGCGAGCTCGCCCTGCTCTACGACTTCGTCCCCAACCAGGGCGACGGCTGGGAATACCTCACCGGCGTGCTCCGGCGCTCGCCCCAGCCCCCCTCCGAGGTGCTGAGCCGGCTGGAGCGGCTGGGGCAGCGAGTGGGCGAGCTGCATCGCGTCCTGGCCTCCGACGACACCGATCCCGCGTTCGCCCCCGAGCCCATCCACCAGGAAGATCTCCAGCGGTGGAGCAGCTCCATCGTCGGTGAGCTGGGGGTCACCCTGGCGCTGGCCGCCTCGCGCTTCCCCCATCTGGCCGACCGGCAGGACGCGCTCACCGAGCGAGCGAAAGCCCTCGCTTCCCTCGCGCCCTCCGGCCAGAAGATCCGCCAGCACGGGGACCTCCACCTCGGGCAGGCACTCTGGACGGGGGACGACTGGATGGTGATCGACTTCGAGGGCGAGCCGACCCGCCCCTACGCCGCGCGCCGGGAGAAGCACACCCCGCTCCGCGACGTGGCGGGGATGCTCCGCTCCTTCTCCTACGCCGCCTCCGTCGCGGAGCTCCCGCCGGCGGATCGGAAGCGGGCGGAGGGCGCGACCAAGGGGGCCTTCCTCCGCGGGTGGAAGGCCGCCGTCCAGGGCACCGGGCTGCTCCCCGCGAGCGACACCGACGCGCGCGCGATCCTCGACGTGCTGGAGCTGGAGAAGACGCTCTACGAGCTACGGTACGAGCTGCAGATGCGGCCCGACTGGGCTCCCATCCCCGCCGAGGCGCTGGCATGACCGCTGCCGCGACGGCGGACCCGGGGCTCCGGGCCGCGCTCGACGCCGTTCGCGCGCTCCACCACCCGGAGCCGCATCAGGTCCTCGGCGCCCACCCCGAGCCGGGCGGCGGGACCATCATCCGCGCCTGGCGGCCGGAGGCGGAGGGCATCACCGTCGTCGCCGACGATGGGCACGAGTGGCCGATGCGACCCCTAGGGCACGGACTGTTCGAGGTACGCACCCCGCGGGCGGTCGGCCCCTACCACCTCGCGGTCAGCTACCCCGGCGGCCGGCGCTTCACCCTCGGGGACCCGTACCGGTACTGGCCCACGCTCGGGGAGCTCGACCTCTATCTCCTCAACGAGGGTCGGCACGAGCGGCCCTGGGAGCGGCTGGGGGCGCACCCCATGTTCCACGGGGGAACGGCCGGAACCGCCTTCGCGGTCTGGGCGCCGACCGCGGCCGGGGTCTCGGTGGTGGGCGACTTCAACGGCTGGGACGGACGGCTCCATCCGATGCGACGGATGGGCGGCTCTGGCATCTGGGAGCTCTTCGTTCCCGAGCTGGGTGACGGCGCCCGTTACAAGTTCGAGATGCGGCCGCACGGCGGCGGCCCGCCCTTCCTGAAGGCGGACCCCTATGCCTTCCGCACCGAGGTGCCGCCTCAGACCGCCTCGGTGGTCCATGCGCTGGACCGGTACGCCTGGCACGACCAGGGCTGGATGGAGCAGCGCGCCCGCGGCGACCTCTGGTCCCGCCCGATGAGCGTCTACGAGGTCCACCTCGGCAGCTGGCGCCGGGTACCGGAGGAAGGAAACCGTCCGCTCACCTACCAGGAGCTGGCGGTCCAGCTGGCCGGCTACTGCCAGGACATGGGCTTCACCCACGTGGAGCTGCTCCCCGTGGCCGAGCATCCCTTCAGCGGCTCCTGGGGCTACCAGGTCAGCAGCTACTATGCGCCCACCTCCCGGTTCGGACACCCGGACGACCTCCGCTTCTTCGTGGACCACCTCCACCAGGAGGGCATCGGCGTCCTCATCGACTGGGTGCCGGGACACTTTCCGCGCGACGTCTGGGCGCTGGGCCGCTTCGACGGTTCGGCGCTGTTCGAGCACGCAGACCCGCGGCAGGGCGAGCAGCCCGACTGGGGCACCTACGTCTTCAACTTCGGCCGGAACGAGGTGCGCAACTTCCTCGTGGGGAACGCGCACTTCTGGATCGAGCAGTACCACGTGGACGGTCTTCGCGTGGACGCGGTCGCCTCGATGCTCTACCTGGACTACTCGCGCCGTGAGGGCGAGTGGGTGCCGAACCGGTGGGGCGGCCGGGAGAACGAGGAGGCCATCTCCTTCCTTCGCGAGCTCAACGGGTCGGTCCGCGCGCGGCACCCCGGGGTGCACGTCATCGCCGAGGAGTCCACCGCGTGGCCCAGGGTGACCGCGCCGGTGTCGGAGGGAGGGCTGGGCTTCACCCTCAAGTGGAACATGGGGTGGATGCACGACACCCTGAAGTACTTCTCCACCGACCCGCTCTTCCGCGCCCACAACCACAACCAGCTGACCTTCGGGCTGCTCTACGCCTGGAGCGAGCGGTACATCCTCCCGCTCTCGCACGACGAGGTCGTGCACATGAAGGGCTCGCTGTGGGCACGGATGCCCGGCTACGACGCGGAGAAGGCGGCCAACCTCCGCGCGCTCCTCGCCTGGATGTGGGCCCATCCCGGCCGGAAGCTGCTGTTCATGGGCGGGGAGCTCGGCCAGGCCGGGGAATGGAGCCACGACCGGAGCGTGGACTGGCACCTCCTCGCCGACCCCTTGCACGCGGGCGTCCAGGCGCTGGTGGGTGCCCTGAACCGGCACTACCTCCAGCAGCCGGCGCTGTACGCGCAGGATGACCGTCCCGAGGGGTTCCGGTGGATCCAGGCCGACTCGGCGAGCAGCAACGTGTACGGCTTCCTCCGCTTCGAGCCGGGTGGCCGCGCCATCGCCTGTCTCGCCAACCTGGCCAACCGGCCCTGGCCCCGGTACCGGTTCGGGGTGCCGATCGCCGGCCCCTGGCACCGCATCCTGGACACCGACGCCGCGGCGTTCGGTGGAGGTGACCGGAGCGGCTCGTCCGTCGTGACCACCGAGACCACGGCCTGGGATGGGCTGTCCGACTCGATCGCGGTCGACCTGCCCCCGCTCACGGTGCAGTGGCTCCTCTCGCCAGGCTAGAGCCACGTCGAGACTGCTCTCCGTCGGTTGCGCCACTTCTTCCAGCTGTCCGGTGCCGGACGCGTTGTGAAACCGGGGCGGCCCGTGCTTTGACGGAGCGCCTGGCATGCTCGGGATCCGCGAGGCGCTCCTCTTCCTGGCCGTGGTCGTCGTCGCCGTCCCGCTCTTCAAGCGACTCGGCCTGGGCTCGGTGCTCGGCTACCTGGTCGCCGGAGTGCTGATCGGCCCTCACGGGCTCGGGCTCGTACCGGACACCGAGCAGGTCGGCCACCTGGCCGAGCTCGGGGTCGTCCTCCTGCTGTTCCTCATCGGTCTCGAGCTCGAGCCGCGGCGGCTATGGGAGCTGCGTGCCCGCGTCTTCGGCGTCGGTTCGGCGCAAGTCGCGCTCAGCGGCACGGCCCTCGGCCTCGGTGCGCTCGCGCTGGGCCTGTCCTGGCAGGCGGCCCTCGTGGCGGGCCTCGGGCTGTCGCTCTCCTCCACTGCCTTCACCCTGCAGCTGCTGGGCGAGCGCAACGAGCTCGCGACGCCGATGGGGCAGACCGGGTTCGGCATCCTCCTGTTCCAGGACCTCGCGGTGATCCCGATCCTGGCGGTGCTTCCCCTGCTCGGCTCTCGCGAGGGCCACATGGACACCTCGTGGGTCCCGCTGCTGAAGGCAGCCAGCGCGATCGTCGTCATCGTCCTCGTGGGCAGGACGCTGCTCCGGCCGGCCTTCCGGCTCGTCGCCTCGGCCCGGAGCCAGGAGGTCTTCACCGCCTCGGCGCTGCTCGCGGCCGTCGGGACCGCGGCCCTGGTCTCCGCGGTCGGTCTGAGCCCGGCCCTGGGAGCGTTCATGGCCGGGGTGCTGCTGGCGGATTCGGAGTACCGCCACGAGATGCAGGCGGACATCGAGCCCTTCCGAGGGCTCCTGATGGGCCTCTTCTTCACCTCGGTGGGGATGTCGGTGGCCCTGGAGATGCTGCTCCACCGCCCGCTGCTCGTCGCCGGGCTGGTGCTGGGGATGACCGCCCTCAAGGTGCTGTCCATCGCCGCGCTCGGGCGCCGGGTCCTGGGAGCATGGCCCGCTGCCTGGGAGCTCGGCGTGCTCCTCGGCCAGGGGGGCGAGTTCGCGTTCGTGCTCTTCGGGCTCGCCGTCTCCTACGGGATCCTCACCGGCGGGTTGCGAGACACCCTGGTGCTGGTGGTGAGCCTCTCGATGGCGCTGACCCCCCTGCTGGCCTTGGCCTTCGACAAGCTGCTCGCACCCCGGCTCCGCACGCGCGACGACCGGCCGTATGATCGTGCCGTGGAGCGAGACACCCCGGTCATCATCGCGGGCTTCGGGCGATTCGGGCAGGTGGTCGGCCGGGTGCTGCGCGCCCGGGGCATCCCCTTCACCGCCATGGACGCCGACCCGGCGCAGATCGACTTCCTCCAGCGCTTCGGGAACAAGGTGTTCTACGGCGACGCCTCCCGGCTGGACCTCCTCCGGGCGGCGCGGGCGGACAAGGCCCAGGTCTTCGTCCTGGCGATCGACGACGTGCAGGCCTCGGTCCGTACCGCCCGCGAGGTCCAGGAGCACTTCCCCCACCTGGTCATCTTCGCCCGCGCCCGGAACCGCAACCACGCCTACCAGCTGCTGGAGCTGGGCATCACCCACGTCATCCGGGAGACGTACCTCTCCAGCCTGGAGCTGACCGGGGACGTCCTCCAGGAGCTGGGCTTCAGCTACTCGGAGGCCCGCGGCACGCTGGACCGGTTCCGGGAGTACGACGAGCGAATCCTCCAGGAGTCCTTCCAGTTCCAGCGGGACGAGAAGAAGCTCATCGAGATCAGCGAGCGGTCCCGCCGGGAGCTGGAGTCGCTGTTCGCCCGCGACGCCGCCGAGGAGCGGAAGAGCGCGTGACCGTCCTCCTCGCTCCCCAGCTCCGGGTGGCCACCTCCGGGGATGCTCCCGGAATCGCCCGCGTCCAGGTGCTCACCTGGCAGCAGACCTACCGGGGCATCCTCCCCGACGCGTTCCTGGATGGGCTCGACGTGGAGCGCAGCGCCGAGAGCTGGCGGGCGGTGGTCTCCGACCGCCGCCGCATCACTCATGTGGTGGACGGGCCGGGGATCATCGGCTTCTGCACCGCCGGGCCGTCCCGGGGCGACCCGATCGGCTTTCGAGGAGAGGTGGAGGCCGTCTACGTCCACCCCGCCGAGCAGGGGCGCGGCCACGGCGCCGCCCTGGTCCGGGCAGCGATGGGCTGGCTCGCGGCGAAGCGGCTGTGCCCGGTGCTGGTCTGGGCGCTCGAGGCCAATACCCGGGCGCACGGGTTCTACCAGGCGCTGGGGGCGCGCCGCCTCGACACGCGCCTCCTGCGCATCGCCGACGCGCTCTACCCGGAGGTCGGCTTCGGCTTTCCCGACCGGTCCCCTACTGGGGGCTGATCGGCCCGTGCTTCACCACCTCGAAGTCGCGTCCCTTGATTGCCCCGAGGGACCGCGTTTCCGAATTCGAGAACCGGGAGTCGGGCGCCCCCGAGAGCCAGAAGCTCGTTCCGCCGCCGTTGTCGGCGACGAACATCCCGTACTGCTTGAGCGCCCGGAGGATGACCTGCATCCGCCAGCTGAAGCCAGAGATGTCCACGTCCTTCTTCAGGCGGACCCGGAGCCCCATCGGCGGGCAGTCCGACCCCAGGGAGCAGCTCCCGGCGGCGTGGGTCGCCGGGTAGACGAACCCCTTCTGGCTGTGGCCCACCACGAAGCGGAGCGCGTGGCCGATCCAGCCCGAATCGACCTCGTCCCAGCGGACCAGGCCCGGGAAGATGGGCAGGCCAGCGGCATCGGCCGAGGTCCAGCGGAGCGGTCGGGAATCGTTGTAGCGGAGGTCCCACTTCGCGCCGTTGGCGGCGCTCCAGGAGCCGTCGGAATTCCGTGAGCCCTTGAAGAGCTCGTAGAGGAAGCCGCGCTCACGGTCGACGACGATGACGTGCCGGTCCAACGAGGGGTCCGGCTGAGCGCCCCAGGGAATGGGGAACGGCCCCGGGTCGCTCTCCTTCGGCCAGCCCCAGTAAGAAATACGGACCATCGGCTGGTCCGCGTCGACCTCGACGTAGGGAATGCCGTTGCCATCCGCGTCCCAGGCGGCGGTGAGCGGGTCGTCGGCCCCCATCTCGGCGATGTACGCGTCGGAGTTCGGGTCCACCGGCGCATCGTCGATGCGGGTGTTCCACGGGCTGTCGGGCGGGAAGATGGAGACCTTCTCCGGTGGAGGCGGATCGGGTGGAGGCGGATCGGGTGGAGGCGAGGGCTGGGGGTCTCCGGCGATGGGACCGCCGTCGGGCTCACCTGCATCGGGGCCGGCGTCGGTCGGGAGCGCCTCGCTTCCTGCGTCGCGCGGGTCGGCCGCTGGCCTTCCTCCGGGTCCGGGAGCCGTCGGGGCGCGCGCGTCGGTCAAGGAGAAGTCGTCGCTGCACCCGCCGATCAGGAGGAGCAGGACGACGATCAGGATCCGCATGGGCGCGGGACCCTAGTCACCGGGGCAAGACGCAAAACGTCATGCGAGCCTGCCTGGGCACTGTCTGACATCCAGCCGGTTCTCCCGGCCGAGAGGCGACCCAGCACGCGACCGCACGCTCATGGCCCATGCGGCCAGGATCGGGATCGCCGGGTGGCTGCCCCTTCGTCGCGCGACCCGTTCAGCCGGCGCTTCGGGCGAGCGCGACGATCCAAGCCTCCGGAAGCCCCGCGGCCCGGGCACCCCGGACGAGCGCCTCCACGAAGCGGGGGCTCACCGGTCCGTCGAGGCTCTTGCGGGCCGGCGCGGTGGTGAACGCGGTCGCAGTCCGCTCGCCCGCCGCGGTGCGCACTCGAACCTCGCGCTCGACGCACATGTGAGTGATGACCCCTTCCTTGTGCTGGATGATCGGCCAGTCCTTCGGCGCGATCTCGAACACCAGGCCATGCACGACCGTGCCCGGTCGGTCGGCGAGCCCGGCCACCCGGCCGCCCCACCATCGCGAGGGGAAGTCGTACACCAGCCCGATGTCGAGGCCCTCGGCCGGGGTGCCCGTCGGGAGCTGGAAGAAGTCGTAGCCGTGCTGGTGTCGCCACTCCTCGAAGGCTGCCGGGTCGAGGATGGTGGAATAGGCGAAGTAGGCCCGGGGCGGCCCGTCGGCCAGCTTCTGCCGTGCAGCCATCACCTGCTCGTAGTGCGCGTCCACGCCAGCTCCTCCGCTCGGCTCGCCGACAGCCTGCTGTGGCGGCGGCCATAGAGGAAATACAGGAGCACCCCCACCACCTGCCACACCACGAACCGCATCCAGGTGATGAACGGCAGATAGGCCATCAGCACCCCGCAGCCCACGATCGACAGCAGCGGCAGCCACGGGACTCCGGGGCAGCGGAAGGGACGGTGCCGGTCCGGGTCGGTGCGCCGGAGCACGATGACCCCCACCGAGACCAGGACGAAGGCGAACAGCGTCCCGATGTTGGTGAACTCGATCGCCTCGTTGATGTCCACGAACATCGCCGGGATGCCCACGAACACTCCGGTGAGGATGGTCGTGATGTACGGGGTCCGGAAGCGGGGGTGCACCCTCGAGGCCCATTCGGGCAGGAGCCCGTCCCGCGCCATCACCATGAAGATACGTGGCTGGCCGAGCTGGAAGACCAGCAGCACCGCGGTCATCGCCACCACCGCGCCGAAGGAGAGAATGCCCGCCAGCGCCTGGAGCCCCGCCGAGTGGAGCGCCTTCGCCAGGGGGTCCCCCACCCCGAGGTCCTTCCAGCTCACCATTCCGGTGAGGACCAGGGTCACCGCCGCATAGAGCACGGTGCAGATGCCCAGCGTGGCGATCATCGCCCGGGGGATGTCCCGCTGCGGATTCTTCGCCTCCTCGGCGGTGGTGGAGACGGCGTCGAACCCGATGTAGGCGAAGAAGATCAGCGAGGCGCCGCTCAGGATTCCGTTGAGCCCGTTGGGGGCGAAGGGCGTCCAGTTCTCCTGGCGGACGTAGAACGCGCCCACGCCGATGAAGCCCGCGACCATGACCAGCTTCAGGATGACCATCGCGGTGTTCACTCGCGCGCTCTCCTGGATCCCGAGCACCAGGAGGATGGTGAGAACCCCCACGATCAGGCCGGCCGGAAGGTTGAGGACGATGGGGATCCCGAGGAGGTGCGGCGCCGACTCGAGCAGCCCGGGCGTCTTCTGGGCGTGGTCGATGGTCGTGGACAGCCAGGCCGGCAGGTGGAGGCCCAGCCCGCCCAGGAGGGACTTGAAGTAGTCCGCCCAGCTGACGGCGACGGCGACGTTCCCCACCGCGTACTCGAGGATGAGGTCCCAGCCGATGATCCAGGCCAGGAACTCGCCGAGCGTCACGTAGGCATAGGTGTAGGCGCTGCCCGCCACCGGAACCATGGACGCCATCTCGGCGTAGCAGAGCGCGGCGAACCCGCAGGCCAGCGCCACCAGGATGTAAGAGAGGACCAGCGCGGGGCCCGCGGCGATGTGGTCCGCACCGCCGGAAGCGGCGGTCCCGGGCGAGCTGAAGATGCCCGCGCCGATGACCGCTCCGATTCCCAGAGCAGTCAGGGCGAACACGCCCAGCGAGCGCTTCAGGCGGTGCTCGGCCTGGTCGGCGTCGGCCTGGCAGGCCTCCACGGCCTTCCGGCGGAACAGGGACGTCGGCATGAGGAGTCCCGCGTCCTAGCACGGGCAGCCGGCGGGACCACGCCCGCCGTGACTGGAGTCGACCTGCGAAGCGAGGGCCGCTAAGCAGCCGGGACCATGACCGACACCCCCGCTCCCTCGGACGAGGCGCGCATCGAGGCTGCCGTCCGGGCCGCGCTCGATGCCGCCGCGGCTCGTTACGAGCTGCTGGGCTGCGATCCGGCGTTCGCCGACACGACCGAGTTCTGCGCCCGCTACGGCATCGACCCGCAGGACTCGGCCAACGCCATCCTGGTGGCGACCCGCCGTGAGCCGAAGGTCCACGCGCTGTGCCTGGTGCTGGCCACCACCCGCCTGGACGTGAACCACACGGTTGCGGATCTGCTGGGGGTGAAGAAGCTGTCCTTCGCCTCCGCCGACGAGACCGCCCGGCTGACCGGCATGGTGCTGGGCGGCGTCACTCCCTTCGCAATCCCGGAGGGCCTGCCGCTCTACGTCGACGCCCGTGTGCTCGGGCGTCCGACGGTCATCGTCGGCGGAGGGAGCCGGTCCACGAAGGTGCGAGTCGACCCCGAGATCTTCCGGCGACTGCCCGGGTGCCGGGTCGTGGAGGGACTCGCGATGGACCGCTCCGCGGCGAGCTGAGCCCTCAGACCTTCTTGATCAGCTTCTGCGCCTTCTCCAACCAGACCAACGTTTCACGGGGGGTCGGAGCCGGCGGGCCCCGCTCGGACCGCGTCGGCACCGAGGTGTTACGCTGGACAGGGAACCCGGTCGAGCCATGCCCATCTGCGTTCGGTGCGGTCGGGAGCACGAGGAGCTCGAGCCGGCGTTCCGCCGGCCGGACGCGATCTTCGCGGTCCCGGAGGAGGAACGGACGCAGCGCGTCCGGCAGTCGGACGACCTCACGTCGATCGACGACGAGGTGTTCTTCCTCCGCGCGGTCGCTCCGATCCCGGTGCACGGTCGCGACGAGGCCTACCACTGGGGATTCTGGGTCAGGGTGAGCAAGCCGGACTTCGACGAGTACGTTCGGTACTACGACGAAGATCCGCCGCGCGACCATCCGGGATTCCGGGGCACGGTCGCCAATCAGGCCATGGGCCTGTCCCCCACGCTCGGCCTCGGGGTGCACGTGCATCTCAATCGGGGCTCGGCGAGGCCGAGCCTCATGCTGCTCGACGACGATCACCCGCTCACCCGGCAGCAGGCGGACGGGGTCTCGGAGGCCGTGGTTCATGGCTGGTCGATCCGGACGGACGACGACCTTCCTCCCGAGCCCGCGGGCGAGCCGCGGCTGGCCACCGTCGACCGCGACGGCTGGACCGTGGTCGCCCCGGACGAGGTCGGGCGTCGGGCACTCGCGCTCGATGTCCCTCCCCGCGAAGGTGACCTGGTGAAGGCCTCGTTCCGCTTCCTGGCGGCGGACGAGCGCGGTGATGTGGTGACCCGCGTCGAGCACATGTGGGTGCTCCTGGACGTCGTCCGGGCCGACGAGTGGTGGAGTGGCACGCTGGACAGCATTCCGTTCGTTCCCGGACCCCTCGGGTACAGAACCCGGGTCTGGCTCCGGCCGGTGCACGTCAGCGACGAGCGGCGCAGGTGAGACCTAGGGCGTAGACGGTCGAGCACCGGTGATTCGCGACGCGATGGTATGGCCCTGGCCGGGAGGGGCCATGTCCCGGCACACGTGCGGGCCGATCGGCTCGCTCGGCAGCATCCTCGCGGCCGCGGTGCTCCTGGGACCGGGGCTGGCGGCGGCCCAGGACGTCGCCGACGGTGGAAGCGGGTACCCGGACAACCCGGTCTCCGACTACGTCGACCGCTCGAGCGACGGGCTGACCCGGATCGAGATGCCGGGCACGAGCGCCCCGAGCGCGAGCTCCGTCGAGGTCGCGACGCCGGCGGCCGAGCCGGTCAAGGCTCCGAAGCCCGCGGAGTGGATGCTCGTTCCCATCCCCAACTACAACCCGACGCTCGGCTTCATGATCACCGGGATGGGGGCGTACATCTTCCCGGCCGACGCGAAGTCGCCACCCTCCACGGTCGGTGGCTTCGGCATGTTCAGCACCAACGGGAGCTGGGCCTTCGGGGGCATCTCGAAGCTGAACCTGGCCGAGGACCACTACCGGGTGACGGCCTTCCTCATGCTCGGCCACATCAACTGGGACTTCTACGGAATCGGCAACGAGGCCGCGGACCGCGGTCTCTTCGTTCCGATCTCGCAGCGGATGGCTGGCGGACGGCTGGAGAGCCTCTTCCGCATCGCGCAGGGCCTCTACCTCGGCCCGCGCTGGACGCTGATGAAGATGCGGTCCACGGCGGATCTCTCCCAGGTCCAGGTTCCGCCGGAGCTGGTCCCGCCGAACAGCGAGCTCGTGTCGTGGTTCTCGGCGCCGGGGCTGAAGTTCCAGTGGGACACGCGGGACAGCCAGTTCTTCCCCCGGCACGGGCAGCTGATGGAGCTGTCGGTCGACGTCCACCTCAAGTCTCTCGGCGATTCGTTCGACTACGTCGCCGGGAAGCTGGCCTGGAACCAGTACCTCGCGCTCACGCCCCGGCAGGTGCTCGCCTTCCGGGAGGTCGCGAGCCTCGTCTCCGCGAACACCCCGTTCTACGCGCTGCCGCGGCTGGGCCAGGGCTCGGACATCCGCGGATTCAAGGCCGGCGAGTACCAGGACCACGTCCTGCTCGCCGCGCAGGTGGAGTACAGGCTACAGGTCCTCGCCTGGCTTGGAGCGGTGGCCTTCTTCGGGGTCGGAGAGGTGGAGCCGGACCTCGGCAGCCTCAACTTCAAGGACCTGCTGCCCGCGGGAGGGGTCGGCGCGCGCATCACGGTGGCGAAAGCGAACCACGTGAACGCTCGCGCCGACGTGGCCTTCAGCAAGCAAGGGGTCACTTTCTACTTCGCCGTGGGCGAAGCCTTCTGATCGCCGATTCCGGACGCACCGAAGCTGAAACTCAGACCGCGCGTCCGCCGCAAGAAGGCCAGCGTCCCTGACGAGCTTGTTGGGAACCCACGTCTTGGGTCCCGTCAGACCCATTGGCCGGTGGACCCGAATCCCGAGCACAGCCGGAACGGAAGCAGGACCTGAGGACAGTCTGGCTGCAATCAGACTACCTCCCCTTGTTTTCGTGATTTCAGCACCACGGTTTTGCGAGGGGAGTCTCCAGACCACTCGACGACAGCGCTAGACTTGGCCTGTTTCCACGGGAGGGACCGGCATGCCCGATACACCCGTCCCCACGAGGCATGGCTGCATGTCGTGCGGCACGCCGCTGCACCACACCTTCGTGGACCTGGGAATGTCTCCGCTCTGCGAGAGCTACGTTCCCGCCGACAAGCTCTACCAGATGGAGCCGTTCTACCCGCTCCAGGTCTACGTCTGTGAGACGTGCTTCCTGGTCCAGCTGGAGGAGTTCGTTCCCCCCGACGAGATCTTCACCGAGTACGCCTACTTCTCGTCGTATGCGGACAGCTGGGTCGAGCACATGCGCCGCTACGCCGAGATGATCGTCCGGAAGCTCGCGCTCGGCAGGGACAGCTTCGTCATCGAGGTAGGAAGCAACGACGGCTATCTCTTGCAGCACTTCGTCGCGAAGGGAATCCCGGTGCTCGGCATCGAGCCTGCGGCGAACGTCGCCAAGGTGGCTCAGGAGAAGGGAGTCCCGACCCTGGTCCGCTTCTTTGGTTCCGGCGCAGCCCGAGAGCTGGCCGATCAGGGAAGGCAGGCAGACCTCATCTGCGGCGCGAACGTGCTCGCCCAGGTCCCCAACCCGCGAGACTTCGTCCGGGGGCTCAGGCTGCTCCTCAAGCCTCGAGGCGTCGTCACCATCGAGTTCCCTCACCTGATGAGATTGATGGCGGAGAACCAGTTCGACACCATCTACCACGAGCACTTCTCGTACTTCTCCTTCGTCAGCGCGGAGACGATCTTCGCCGGCGAGGGGCTGACCCTGTTCGACGTCGAGGAGCTTCCGACCCACGGAGGATCGCTTCGCATCTACGCTCGTCACGCCGAGGACACGTCCAGGCCGATGACGGCGAGAGCGAAGGAGTTGCGGCAGCGAGAGATCGATTCGGGCCTGCTCTCCCTGGAGACGTACGCCGGCTTCAGCGAGCAGGTGAAGGAGACGAAGCGCAACCTGCTCGAGTTCCTGATCGCAGCCAAGCGCGCGGGAAAGAGGATCGCCGGCTACGGGGCGCCGGGAAAGGGCAACACCCTCCTCAACTATTGCGGGATCCGGACCGACTTCGTCGAGTTCACGGTCGACCGCAGCCCTTACAAGCAAGGGAAATTCCTGCCGGGCACGCATATCCCCATCTTCGCCCCCGACAAGATTCGCGAAGCCCGGCCCGACTATGTCTTGATCCTGCCCTGGAACTTCAAGGACGAGATCATGAAGGTCATGAGCGACATCCGGAGTTGGGGCGGAAAGTTCGTGGTTCCGATTCCGAGCGTCCGGGTTCTGGATTGACCATGCGGGGGATCGGGCCGGGGCCCGGGGCGAACCCGCGAGCATCGGACGATTTCCGGTCGATGATCGAGGGGCTGGACCCGGCCGCGCTTGGGGCCGAGCTCCATGCCCTCGTCCGCGAGCTGTACCCGCTCTGCCGCTCCATCACCGGCGATGGCCTGCGGAACTCGCTGCGGATCCTCCAGCGCCTGACACCCCTCGAGCTGCACGAGGTTCCGACGGGCACGCGGGTCTTCGACTGGGTGGTACCGCGCGAGTGGAACCTGAGGTCGGCACGACTGTTCGATCCCCGCGGAGAGCTCGTCGTCGACGCGGCCAGGCTCAACCTCCACGTCCTCAACTACAGCGCACCCTTCCGGGGAAGGGTGTCCCGGGAAGTGCTCGACGAGCATCTCCATTCTCTTCCCGCTCAGCCCGAGCTGGTGCCGTACCGCACCAGCTACTACCGGGAGACGTGGGGGTTCTGCCTCGCCCACGCCCAGCGCGAGCGGCTACCGCCCGGCGAGTACCAGGTGGAGATCGACACCACACTGGAGGATGGCTCGCTCACCTACGGGGAAGTGCTGGTTCCCGGAGTGCAGCAGGAGGAAGTGCTGATCTCGACGCACTGCTGCCACCCCTCGCTGGCCAACGACAACTGCGCGGGAATGGCGATGTGTGCCGCCCTCGCTCGCCTCCTCCGGGGAACGAAGCCCCGTTACAGCTACCGGTTCCTCTTCATCCCCGGGACCATCGGGGCAATCACCTGGCTGGCGCGGAACGCGGAAGGTGCGCGGCGCATCGCCCACGGTCTGGTCGCAGCCTGTGTCGCGGACGCCGGACGGCTCACCTACAAGCGGAGCCGGCGAGGAAATGCGGAGATCGATCGCGCCGTGGTCCACGTGCTCTCGCATTCCGGCCAGGAGTACGAGGTCCGGGACTTCACGCCCTACGGGTACGACGAGCGTCAGTACTGCTCGCCGGGATTCGACCTCCCGGTCGGCTCTCTGACCCGCACGCCCTACGGAGAGTATCCCGAGTACCACACCTCTGCGGATGACCCGTCGCTGGTCCGGCCGGAGAAGCTGGTGGAGACGCTCCGCTGTTACCTGGAGACCTTCGCGGTGCTGGAGGGAAACCGCGTCTACCGGAACCTCCTCCCCCACTGCGAACCCCAGCTCGGGAAGCGGGATCTCTACGGCGCGGTGGGCGGGCAAAGCCACGCGGTCCCCAACCAGATGGCGATGCTCTGGGTCCTCAACCTCAGTGACGGGACGAGATCCCTGCTCGACGTCGCGGAGCGGTCGAGGCTCCCCTTTGCCGAGCTGCGCCGGGCGGCCCGGGCGCTTGAGAATGCGGGCCTGCTGGCGGTGGATGAGCGCCGCGCTGGAGAAGAGCGGTGACCACACAGCTTTCCGGCGTGGCGCTCGTCACCGGAGCCTCGAGCGGGATCGGGCAGAGCGTGGCGCGAGCGCTCGCCGCGGCGGGAATGGAGGTGTGCCTCACCGGCCGCGACGTAGGACGGCTGGAGAGCTGCGCGAGCGAGGTCACTGCTCTGGGACGCCGTGCTCTCCTTCATCGGGCCGATCTGGCGAGCGACGAGGAGATCCGGGGACTCGCGGAGTGGATCGGCTCCGTTGCAGGCCGTCTCGACGTGCTCGTTCATGCCGCGGGCACGATCCACCTGGGGAACATCGAGGTCGCCGGCTGGAGGGACCTCGACGACCAGTATGCGATCAACCTGCGCGCACCCTTCCTGCTCACCAAGGCGCTCCTCCCGCTCCTGAAGGAGTCGAGAGGTCAGATCGTCTTCGTGAACTCCACCGCCGGGCTGGTGGCAGGGATCGACAATGCGCTCTATGCGGCGACCAAGCACGGTCTCCGCTCCCTCGCCGGCAGCATCCGCGACCACGTGAACCCCCACGGAATCCGGGTGGTCAGCGTCTTCCCCGGACGGACGGCCACCCCGATGCAGGAGGCGGTCTATCGATTCGAGGGCCGCCGCTATCAGCCGGAAGGCCTCATGCAGCCAGCCGACGTCGCGGAGACCCTCCTCGCCGCGCTTGCCCTCCCTCGCAGCGCCGAGGTGACGGACGTCATGGTGCGACCGATGAGCAAGCCGTCGCGGTAGAGGCTTCGGGCGCGGCACGCACTCGAGCCCTTGGCGGGCTCGACGGACGGCTACTTCGCCGGCGCGACCTGCTCGACCGCGATTCCGAGCGACTCCGTGTACGTCGCGTAGACCATGTCGCCGACCTGCACGTTGTCCAGGTTCTTCGGGTCCCTGACCTGCACGACCCGCTCGTTTCCCGAAGGCCCCCGCAGCGTCACCCGATTCGTCGTCCGGTCGATGCCGGTGATCACGGCCGAGGCGGTCACCGTTCGGGCCACGTTGCCGGCTGGCCGTTCGCCCGGGGCGGCGGACCCGCCGGTTGCTGCGACGCTGAGGTCCGGTGTGGCCCCCTCGACCCGCTTCACCTCGATCGCGATCGACTCGGTGTAGGTGGCCTTGACGGTGTCGCCGACGTGAACCTGCGCAAGGTTCTTCACCTGATCGCCGGCGACAAACGTGAAGACCCTCCCGTTCTCACCCTTCAGCGTGACCTCCCGCGTGTTCAGGTCGATCGCCTGCACCACGGCGGTGGCGCTGACGGTCTGAGAGTCCGCGTATTTCGGCAGGTCCTTCGACGTCGCGCAGCCGAGTGCGAGGGCAAGTCCGGTCAGGACGAGCGGGACGGTGACCGATCGACGGCGAGCATTCATGGCGTCCTCCCGAAAGCCCCGTCCGCGGGGCCCAACGAACGGTGCCTCGATGTCGCCGATCTTCGCAATGCCGGTCGGACCGGCAGTTCCGGCAGCCGAACTTCTTCGTCACGTAGTCCCGTACTCGCCCGTCGAGCTACAGCACGTGGTCCGGAATGGAGTCGTGAAGAATGAGGGCAGCGGTCGCGTCCAGCGCCCGTAGTGCCAAGAGAACCGGATGCACGCGGCTCGCGGGTGCATTACTCGCGGGCGCTCCACTCCCACGCTGACCAGTCCTGCTCGCCGAAGACGAGCCTGGCCTTCTCCAGGAGCAGCTCCATCGCGGCCTCAGGCGTGCTGTTCGGTTCGGGACGGCTCACCGTCTTCATGCCGCACCAGCCCCAGCAGTCCCAGTGCGCCGGCTGGTTCACCGGCTCCGCTCGGTACGCGCTCGCTGCCCTCAACGCGGGCGGAGCGGGGTACGTGAACATCCACACCACCGCGTGCGCAAGGAGGGGAGAGCCGCGCCGAGGTCCGATGATCCTCGGCCGGCCGACCCTCCCTCACCAGTAGTAGCGGGCCCCGATGGTGGCGAGGTATGTGCTCCAGCTCACGTCGACGCCGGGCTGGACCTTGAACCGGCGGGCGACGATCTGCAGCCCGAGGGCCAGATGCGGCCGGCCGGTGTAGAAGATGCCGCCGCCCAGGTCGCTGACGTGATCGAGAATCGTGCCGCTGATGGGCGCGCTCCAGGAAAAGACCGCCTGGAGTCCGATTGGCACGTCGGAGATGGCCTTGAAATCGAAGTCGAATGCCACGCCCAGCCCGATCGCCTGACCGCTGAAGCTCCCCGAGTTCAGGTCCTGGCTGACGAAGCT
>JBKPMY010000390.1:0-7291 GCA_046732375.1 Myxococcota bacterium | reverse complement strand
CCCATCCCTGCCCCGGTGTCCACCACGTCGATCAGGAGCGCCTCGCCCGAGCTCTCGGCCGAAAGACGGATCGTGCCGCCCTCCGGCAGCGGCCCCAGCCCGTGCTTGAGCGAGTTCTCCACCAGCGTGAGCAGCATCATGGAGGGCAGCTCGCAGCCGAGGAGGCGGTCAGGGAAGGCGATGTCGTAGTGGAGACGGGCCCCGAGGCGGGGGCGATGCAGACGCAGATACGCGGCCACCAGCGCGCGTTCCTCGTCGAGGGTGGTGCGATCCCGCTGAAGGGAGGGAAGCGAGCGCTCCAGGTACTCGATCAGGGCATCGAGCATCTGAAGGGCGATCTCAGGGTCGGTTCGCTGCAGCTGCCGGACGTTGGCGAGGGTGTTGAACAAGAAGTGAGGCTCGATCTGCGCCTCGAGCACTCGGGTCCGGGCCTCGTGCAGCTCGGCGTCCAGCCGCGCCGCTGTCTGTCTCATCTCGTGCGCGAGGGCCTGGGCACGGACGACGCGCCCGTGCAGCTCGATCGCGGCGACGAAGAGGATGGCCCGCACCAGGCTCCCATAGCTCTCCATGAGAACGGAGCGGATGGCGTACGGGTCAGGGTAAGTAGTGACGACCGCCCCGAGCGTCGTGGCAACCACGATCCCGAGCGCGAGCGCGCCGATGGACAGCGGGCGTCCGGCATCGCTTCGCCGGCCTGCGAACCGGACCAGGAGCAGCAGTGGAACGAACTGGAGAATCCCCTGGATCGGGACCTCCACCCTCTCGGCCGGAGTGAGCGGTATGGAGAGGAAGATCCGCGCCACCCCGATGGCCGCGCAGCCGAGCAGCAGCGCGACGTCGAGCCGGAACACCTCCGAGGCGAGTCGTCTCCAGGCGCGGACCATGCCATTCCCCTGCCCTGCCAGGCCGAGCTTAGTGGCTTCCAGGCGCGATGCGCGCGTCGAACGAGGGGCGTCATCCGTCGCCCGGAACGCTCCGCCTGTCAGGAATCTCCGGCCATTCGTCCGATCCGGCGCCCATTGCCTGTCGGGTCCACCAGCGTGCGCCGCGGGGCCCCACTGCCGGGGCCGGGAGGCGCGCATGTCAAGCGTAGATGCAACCGAGAGGCTCGTGGCCCGGCGAGGACGGATTGCGGGAGGTTCGGCGCTGCTCGGCCTGGTTCTCGCCTGCGGCGTCGGGACCACAGGCGCAGACCCGAGCGCTCAGAACGGGCTCACGGCCGAGTCGCACGGTAAAAGTCCGCCACCGGGAACCGTGACCGTCTTCGCCTCGGGGCTGAACAACCCCCGCGGGCTCAAGTTCGGACCGGACGGCGCGCTGTACGTCGCCGAGGGAGGAGTCGGAGGTTCGGACCCGGCCCCCTCGACGCCCGACTGCACCGTGCCGCCGCCGGTGGGCCCATACACCGGAAGCACGGCTGGCTCGCGGATCTCGAGGATCGATCGGCACGGCGCGCGCAGGACGGTGGCGGACCATCTGCCATCGAGCCAGACCAGCGACACAACCGGGAATCTTGTGTCGGGTGTCGCGGACGTCGCCTTCCTCCACGGAGCGCTGTACGCGCTCCTGGCCGGGGCGGGCTGCTCCCACGGCGTGCCGAGCGTCCCCAACGGAGTGATCCGCGTTCACCACGACGGGACGTGGACGCTGGTTGCCGACCTCGGTGCCTTCCAGAGGGCGCATCCGGTCGCGAACCCGGAACCGGACGACTTCGAGCCCGACGGGACCTGGTACAGCGTGATCGCCGTTCACGGCGCGCTGTACGGCGTCGAGCCGAATCACGGCGAGATCGTCCGCGTCGATAGGGACGGTCGCATCACCCGGCTCATCGACGTTTCGGCTAGCCAGGGTCACGTAGTTCCGACGGCACTCGCCCATCACCGGGGCAACTTCTACGTCGGCAATCTCGGAACGTTCCCGCAGGCACCCGGCTCCTCGAAGGTGTGGAAGGTGACGCCCGGGGGAGCGATCAGCGTCGTGGCCAGCGGCTTCAACATGGTGCTCGGGCTCACCTTCGATCGCCGCGGCCGCATGTACGTCCTGCAGAGCTCCGCGGCGCCGGCTCCAACGCCCGAGACGGGCAGCGCGGTCCAGATCAGCCGGGACGGCACTCGGCGCACGGTCGTGAGCGGGCTGTCGCTCCCCACCGGGATGACCTTCGGGCCCGACGGGAACCTCTACATCTCGAACGTCGGCTTCGGTCCTCCGCCGGTGGGGCTCGGCCAGATTCTCAAGGTGCAGCTCGCCGGTGGTGAGCGGGACGACGATCAGGGCGAGGACGACGACTGAGCGAGGGCCGCTCGCCGAAGAGCTCATGCCGCGAGGCCCCGCGAGACGGGATTCTGCGCCGGAACCGTCGGCGTGGACGGGCCGCTCGTCGTGAATTCCTGGTCGCTCGTCGGGTCGCGGCTCCTGCGGACCCGCCGATCACGTACTCGTGCCAGTCCGGGCCCGCCGTCCGGGCCGGGGAGGAGCGGCATGATCCGAGAGAGTGAGGGGCGGGCTCATCAGCGCAACGGGGTTGCGGGTTGCTCGAGGGTCCTGGCGCTGAGCCTCGCCCTGGGATGCGGAGGAAGCAACAGCCCGAGCGGTAACCCCGGGACGAACCACAGCCCGGTGGCAGTGCCGATTGCGAGCACCACCGCGGTGGTGATGGGGCAGTCCACTGACCTGAGAGCACAGGCCATCGATCGGGACGGGGATGCCCTGACCTACAGCTGGTCGCAGACCTCGCCAGCGTCGCCCCAGGGAACGTTCAGCTCGACGACCTCGGACGCGCCCACCTGGACCGCACCCACGGTCGGGGCCACGACGCCATTCACGCTCGCCGTCACCGTGTCCGACGGCAAGGGTGGCAGCGGCACCGCAACGCTGATGGTCTACGCGAAGACCTCGACGGATCCTTCCTTCCTCGCCGAGGTCTCGACGGTCCTCGCCAGGGCCTGTGCATCGTGCCATGGCGGTGGCGGAGGTCCACCCCCTCAGCTGACGGTCGAGGCCAGCGCGTCGTACGCAGCGCTGGTGAACGTACCGGCGATGTTCGCTTGCACGAGCGAGGTGCGAGTCAAGCCGGGGGACCCGGACCATTCGGTGCTGTTCCAGAGGATGATCGGGTCCACCTGCGGAGATCGGATGCCCGCCACCGATCCGGCCTACTACGACCGCGCGACGAACGAGCTGGCGCTGGTTCGCACCTGGATCCAGAACGGCGCTCCGAACAACTAGCCGAAGAGCTCGCGCACCTTCTCGAAGAAGGTCTTGGTCTGGGGATGCGTCTGCTCGCCGGAGAGCTCGGCGAAGCGCTCGAGCAGCGCCTTCTGCTCGGCGTTCAGGTGGGTCGGCGTCTCCACCAGGATGCGCACGTGCTGGTCCCCGCGGCCGCCGCCGTGGAGGTGGGGAATGCCCTTGCCCTTGATGCGGAACACCTTCCCGCTCTGGGTGCCGGAGGGGATCTTCATCCGGTGCTTTCCGTCGAGCGTCGGCACGTCGATCTGCGCGCCGAGCGCCGCCTGGACGAAGGACACCGGCACCTCGCAGAGCACCTCGGTGTCCTCGCGCACGAAGATGGGATGGTCCTTCACGTGGATCACCACGTAGAGGTCCCCGGGCGGTCCACCGTGCTCTCCCGGCTCTCCTTCGCCGCCGACCCGCACCCGCGTGCCGGTGTCGACCCCGGGCGGAATCTTCACCGTGAGGGTCGTCTGCCCGTCGACCCGGCCTGTGCCCCGGCAGTGGGTGCAGGGGGTGGTCGCGGTCTGGCCCGAGCCGCCGCAGGTCGTGCAGGGCCGGCTGACCGAGAAGAATCCCTGCGTGTAGCGGAGCTCTCCGGCGCCTCCACAGGTCGGGCAGGTGCGGATCCGCTTGTCCGCGCTTCCGGTCCCCTCGCAGTGCTCGCAGCGCTTCGGCTTGGGAATGCGAACCTGCACCTCCGAGCCGAACGCCGCCTCCTCGAAGGTGACCTCGAGGTTGTACCGGAGGTCGGCACCGCGCGTCCGGCCACCGCGACGGACCCGGGTGGTGCCGAAGATGTCGCCGAAGATCTCCCCGAGGACGTCGTTCAGGTTGGAGGCGTTGAAGCCGCCGAACCCCTCGAATGGACTGCCCATGTGCCCGAAGCGGTCATACCGCGTGCGTTTCTCCGGGTCCGACAGCACCTCGTAGGCTTCCGAGGCCTCCTTGAAGCGCTCCTCTGCCTGGTGGTCGCCGGGGTTCCGATCGGGGTGGTACTGCAGCGCAAGCTTCCGGTAGGCGCTCTTCAGCTCCGCCGCCGTGCACTCCCGAGCCACACCGAGGACCTCGTAGTAGTCGCGCTTCGTTGCAGAGGTCGCCATCCGTCGTGCTCAACCCTTCAAAATGAGGAGAGACGGCGGACAGCATAATGCAGGGAAATCACTCGGCAACGCGGCCGCGCCGCTAAACCTGCCAGATCCGGTTCGGGCGGAGGCCCATCTCCCCGAGACGGCGGCGCAAGCGTCGGTCGATGCTGCCCCGCTGCGTCCAGCGAGGGATGACGAAGTGCAGCTCGGCCGCGTACAGACGGGCCGCGCTCGCCAGGAGCGACCAGCGATTCTCCGAGCCCGGCTCGTCCACCGTGTCCGGCAGCACCACCTCCAGCAGGACCGGGGTCCGTCCACTGTCGTGCTGGCGGCAGGTCAGGTCCGGCCGGTGGTCCTCGAGGGTGCCGTTGAGCACCGCGGGGGCGGTGTGCCCAGGGAGGCGGGCCTTCACGTCGGAGTACCCGATGGTCCGGAAGTACTCCGCCATCAGCCAGAGGACCCGCCGCCGCGCGCCGTCGCCCAAGACCGCGTCGCAGGCGTCCGCCAGCTCCACCCCGGAATCGGTCTCGTAGCGTTCGAGCTTCATCCCAGGGTGTACGCTTTGAACGGCAGCCGAATCCGGCAATCCTTGACTTCAGCACGCGCCGGAACGCATGGCTGCTGAGCGGGCATGACCTCCACCCTCGGCCGGCTCCTCGCTCTGTTGCGTCCCTCGGCGCGCCTCGTCGTGGGGGCAGTCCTCGCCGCGATGGTGAGCGCCGCGGCGGCCGCCGGCTACGCCTGGCTCATCGGGCCCCTGCTCCGGAGCGTGCTCCTCTCCGAGCCGATGCGGCTGGTAGGCCTGTACACCTCGCCCGAGCGAGCCCGCTGGCTCCTGCCCGGGCTGCTCGTGGCGCTGGCGGTCGTCAAGGCGGGGACCCAGCTGCTTCAGACAGGCTGGATGCAGGTGGCCGGACAGCGGGCCCTGGCCACCCTTCGCTCGGACCTCTACGCGCATCTGCTCGCCCTTCCACCGGCGACGCACGAGTCGAGGGCCGGCGGCGACGTGCTGAGCCGGCTCACCGCCGACGTCGCCCAGGTGGAGTTCTCGGTCACCCAGGCGCTCACCACCTGGGTCCGCGATGCGCTGCAACTGCTGGCCCTCCTCGGCGTGTGCCTGGTGATGGACTGGAGGCTCTTCGCCCTCAGCTTCGTGGTGTTCCCCGCGGCGCTGATTCCCATCACCCGCTTCGCCCGCGCGGTGAAGCGGACCGCTCGCACCACCCAGGGCAGCCTCGGAAACCTGACCGCGCTCGTCGGCGAGCAGCTGCACGCGCTCCCCGTCGTCCAGGCCTTCGGGATGGAGCCGCGGGTGCGAGCGGCCTTCGATGCCGAGCAGGCCCGCTATCTCCGGGAAATGGACCGCTCGCTGATGCTCCGCGGCTCGGCCAGCCCATCCATCGAGCTGCTGGGCGTCGCCGGGCTGGCGCTCTGCCTCGCGGTGGGAGCGCAGGCGGTGCGGGCCGAGCCGGCGCTGGCCAGCCACCTGATGTCGTACGTGGGTGCGGTGCTCCTCATGTACGGACCGCTGAAGACCCTCTCCTCCACCGTCACCCAGGTGGTCGCCGGCGTCGGCGCCGCCGAGCGGGTGTTCGAGCTGGAGGACCGGCGGGTGCCCCCGGACCGCGGCGAGGAGGCCCCCCCGCTCCGCCGAGCGCTCCGGCTCGAGGACCTCCGCATCCAGTACGGCGAGGTCGATGCGGTCCGCGGCCTCACCCTCGAGCTTCCCGCAGGCAAGACGGTCGCGGTGGTCGGCGCCTCGGGCGCGGGAAAGAGCACCCTGTTCTCCGCGCTGCTGCGCTTCGTGGATCCGGCGGGCGGACGCATCCTCTGGGACGGGCAGGACGTGCGCGGGTACAGCCGCGCATCGGTGAGGGCGCGCATCGCCTGGGTGCCGCAGGAGCCGGTGCTCTTTGCCGGCTCGGTGCGTGACGCGGTCCGGATCGGCAAGCCCGACGCCACCGACCCCGAGGTGTGGAGCGCGCTGGAGCGGGCACACGGCGCCGAGTTCGTGCGGGCCTTGCCCCGCGGGCTGGACACGCCGGTGGGCGAGCGCGGCGCGCAGCTCAGCGGTGGACAGCGGCAGCGGCTCGCCATCGCCCGCGCGTTCGTTCGCGAGCCGTCGCTGCTCCTGCTCGACGAGCCCACCAGCAGCCTCGACGCGACAAGCGAGGCCCTGGTGCAGGCCGGCCTCGCCGAGCTGAAGGCCGGACGGACCACCCTGGTCATCGCCCACCGGCTGTCCACCGTGCGGAAGGCCGATCTCATCGTGGTCCTCGAAGATGGCCGGTTGGTCGAGCAGGGAAACCACGAGCAGCTGGTGGCGTACGGGACGGTCTACCGGCGGCTCCTGGATCGTGGAGGGGCCGATGGGTCGGCGTGATCGCCGGAGCCGCGACGACGCCGCGTTCCTCCACCGCTTCGAGAGCCCGGAGGTGCTGGCCGAGCTGCTCGGCATCGCGGGCAGTTCCCTCGGGCCCGAGGAGGTGCTGAGTCGCTTCCGCACCGGACGCGCCGAGGGCGCGGAGGCCGGCGAGGTCATCCCCACCCTCTTTCCCGAGCCGCCGCGCTTCCCCAGCCCGGACGTCGCCCGCCGGCTCTTCCAGAACCTGCTCGGGCTGTGGGACGCGGCGCGGTCTCCGGAATTCCGGCTGCCGCCCGGGGCGGACGCACCGCGGCGGACCCGCCCGGAGAAGGTCGCGGAACCGGGTCCACCCGGACCGTCCGGACCGGATGTCGGCTACGTGCAGGCCGTCCGGGCCTGGCTGGTGTCGGACCGGCGCGCCCGGGACCGTCTGACCGATTCGTTCGAGAACCGGCAGGACGCCCTCCTGTGCTCCCTTGACGAGCGGGGGCTCTCGGACGAAGGTTGGGGGGTCCTCCGCCAGCTGGCGTTCGAGCTGCACGCCGTTCTCGAGCACGCAGATGGCGCCGCCCCGGCGTCGGTCCCGCCCGAGGCGCTCGAGGGCGACCCT
>JBKPMY010000389.1:0-19528 GCA_046732375.1 Myxococcota bacterium | reverse complement strand
GAGTCCGTCGGCGCTCGGGAGGGGCTCACCCGGGCCGCGGCCCCGCTCGTCCGGTCGAGTGAGCATCCGCACTGCCCGGCGCTGTGGGTCCGGGGCCAGGCGCGGCTCGAGGTGGCAGGCACCGCACGGCTGCTGGTTCCTCCGCAGCACCGTGCCGTGGTCGCACGTCCGGAGCAGCTGCCGCCACCCGCAGGATGGGCGCTGCGCCGTGCCCCGAAACAGTCGCCCCCCGTCTGACGTCGTCGCCCTCGTCCGTCGTCGTGCCCTGACCGGCAGCACTGGTCGGGGTGCGCCCGAGCCGTCCCGCGCCGTCGTCAGCCCCCTTCGAGTGTCCGAATGCCAGCACGCACGTTCACGCCCGCCTTCCATGCAAGACGCGCCCTCCTGACCGCACTGATCGCGCTGGGATGGAGCGCGCCCGCCCTCGCCGCGAACCTGGGAATCGTCCATGGCTCGGTCCACGACGAGAACGGAACGCCCATTCCCGGCACGCAGGTGACCCTGCTCCGCGGGACCCAGCGAATCGACCAGCACCCGACCGACGCCGCCGGCCACTTCGAGTTCGAGCAGGTGCCATTCGGGAAGTACCGGCTCACCTTCTCCGCGCCCGACGGCCGCATGGATGACCGCGAGGTGCTCATCGCCTCGGGCGACGTGCTGGAGCTGGACGTCACGCTCCCGACCCTCGAGGAGACCGTGACCGTGGTCGCCCAGAAGCGGGACGCTCCTCGCCCCAGCACCACCACCGGCTCGGCCACCCAGGTACAGCGCGAGGACATCGAGTCGCGACCGCGCGGGGACAGCGCCTCGGTCAACGAGATCCTCGCCAGCCAGCCGGGATTCGTCTTCGATGCCCTCGGGCAGATCTACGTCCGCGGCAATCACGCCAACATCCAGTATCAGCTGGACGGGGTGCCCCTGCCGGATACCGTGTCGGGACTCTTTGGGCAGTTCCTGAGCGCGCGGCTCCTGGAGAACATGGAGGTCATCAGCGGCGGGCTCCCGGCCGAGTACGGCCAGCGGCTCTCGGCGGTGGTGAACCTCAACTCGCGGCGGCCGGCTCCGGAGGGCGAGGGCCGCCTGGACCTGCTCTACGGCAGCTTCGACACGGTCAGCCCCGGTGGGTACTGGGGGCAGAAGCTCGGGTCGGTCACCTATCTTGTGGGTGGAAGCCTGAACTGGACCAACCGCGGGCTGGATCCGCCGAACCCCACCACCTACCTCAACGACAAGGCACAGCAGGGACGGGTCTTCGCGAAGGTGGACGTGGACCTGAACGACCGCGACCACCTCTCCACGCTGATCAGCTACTCGCACGACCGCTTCCAGATTCCGGTCGACCCCACGCTGATCCCCGGAAACACCGAGCCGGACGAGTTCGGCAACCCGCCGCCGCCGTACTTCCCGGCGGATACGCAGCAGACCGAGACCGAGAACGACGTGTTCGGCATCCTCTCCTACCGGCACGACTTCGACGCCAGCCGCTCACTGCGGATCGCCTCGTACGTTCGCCACTCGGCGGCGAAGTTCTTCGGTGATCCGGAGCACGCGCTCGGGTCCACCCAGGTCTGCCTCGACCCCACCGACCAGGGCAGCTGTCCCGGGGTGAGCAACGTGAACCGCCGCGCGGATCACGTGGGGCTGGTGACCGACTACCTCCAGCGGCTCGGGGATCAGCACACGCTCAAGTTCGGCGTGAGCGTCGACCAGCTCTGGGGCAACACCGCGTACGACGCCTATGAGCGCGTGCTCGTTCCGCCGCCCGACTTCCAGCGGACCGGCCAGGGCGCGGACCAGCCCACCGCGACCACTGGCGGGGCGTACGCGCAGGATCGCTCTACGGTCGGGAAGCTGACCCTCACCGGCGGCCTGCGAGTCGATTTCCAGAGCGCGTCTCCCGGCGCCGGTGCACCCAGGGCGACGGACGTCGGTGTCAGCCCCAGGATCGGTGCGGCCTGGGCCTTCACCCCGGACCTGGTCGCGCACGCCTTCTTCGGCCTGCTGTGGATCCCGCCCTCGGTGACCGACGCGGCGGCGGGCGCGCGACTGAGTCAGGGGGTCCCGCCAGGGCAGCCGATCCCGTACGACCTGCGGCCGGAGAAGGACCGCTACGCCGAGGTCGGGTTGAAGGCCCGGGTCATCCCCAAGCTGACGCTGGGGCTGACCCTGTGGGGCCGGCTCTCCACCGATCAGCTGGATGAGACCGAGATCGGGAACACCGGCATCACCACCCCGTACAACTTTGCCGAGGGGCGCGCGGGCGGCATCGAGGCCACGGCCGACTGGGTCATCACCCAGCGCCTGACGGCGTTCGGCAACGTCAGCTTCGGCACCGCGCAGGGGAAAGGGATCACCACGGCGAAGTACCTGTTCGACGCCGCGGACCTGGCCAACACCGACTGGCAGACCCTGGACCACTCCCAGACCTGGACCGCCAACGCGGGCGCGAACTACCGGGACGGGCCGACGCTGGTCACGGTCCAGCTTGCTTACGGCAGCGGGCTCCGGACCGGAGCGGACAACCAGAGTCACGTTCCCGGCTGGGTCCGGGTGGACCTGACGCTGGCACACGATTTCCTCGATCTTCCGCTTCGTCCGACTTTGGCGATCGACGTCGTGAACCTGTTCGATGCCCAGTACGCCTACCGACTCAACAACGGATTCAACGGGAGCCACTGGGCGCCGGGCCGGAGCGTGTACGTGCGTGGGTCGATCAACTTCTGAGCCTGGACGCGCGTCGCCCCTGCGCCGCTCCGCGAGCCTCCCCCTGGTCCGGGGGGCCTGAGCCTCTGACCCGGGACTCGGGGTCAGGTACGAGCAGGTGCGCTTTCGCCGGCGACGTCCGTTCAAGCGGACTTCGGCCGATTTGCGCATAACCTTGGCGGCTCGACCGGATGCGGGCCCTCGAGATCTTCGACGCCGACGAGCACGGAAAGCTGGCCGGGAGCCTCGAGGAGATGCTCCGGCTGGCCGATCCGCCGGCGTCCCGCCTCAAGTGGACGCTCCGGTACATCGAGGCCCGGGACGACGTGAGCCCCGCCTGGCCCGCGGGGCTGAAGGACCTGGAGGCCCAGGCCTCGGCGCGGAAGTTCGGGCTCGAGCTCTCCTGGAAGCAGCTGACGGCGCTGGCGACGGTGCTCCGATCCCCGGTGGACGTGCGACTCGACGGGTGGGCGCGGGCCCCGAGGCCGGGCGATGCTCCTGGTGAGTTGGTGATCCGCATCGAGGTGCTGGATTCCACGCTCTTCCGGGTGGCCTCGCGCGAGCGGCCAGTGCTCACCCGGCTCGAGCGCCGGTTCAAGGACACCCGGTCGGTCGAGGTGAGCGAGATGTACTGAGGTGCTCCGAGCGGGATGTGCCGATCGCCGGGACGGCGGGCCCTCTCGCTCCGACGCACCGTGTGCTCAGGGCCGTGCGCCGTCCGGAGGCTTGAGGTCCACCGAGTCGATGGTGGCCCCGACCCGGGCGAGCAGCTCCCATGCCCAGCCCACCGCCTCCTCGACCTGGTCGCCGACGGGGAGCGCTCCCCAGACGAGGGTGAGGGTGGTGGTCGTCTCGTCCGAGGTCTTGCTCCGGGTCGAGTCCTTCACCGCGTTGGCGCACGGGCCCTCGGCATCGAAGAGGCACAGCAGCCCCTGGAGGTCGATCTCCTGCCCGGAGGCGTTGAAGACGTAGCGGGCGCCGGCGGGCGCGAGGTCCACTCGCACGGGGGCCCGGAGCCGCTCCACGTCCACCACGCTGATCGGGAGCCCCGAGTGGAGGGAGACCAGGTTTCCCACGTCGACCGCGGCGTTGATCGGCGTGAGCTTGCCCTCGGCCGCCGCGCGAACCAGGTACTCGGAGGCGGGCTTTCCCCGGCCGGTGGGCTTGTAGCCGCCGTGCCGGAGGAGATCGCGGATGGCGGCGCGGACCTCGTCGCTTCCGTGCACCGGCGCCCGGGCTCCGGGAGCGAGCAGATCGCGGTACGCGTCGCGCGGCAGCTTGCCCAGCGGCGCCGGGAACTCGGTCACGAAGGCGCGCAGCGCGAGCAGCGGGTGGGGGGTGACGGCGAGCTCCACGGCAGCCCCGAGCGTACGCCTTCCGGCGCGCGGGCGCCTCGACCATCAGGGCCGCGTGCTAGCCAGACGAACGTGCCGGGGCGCCCCATCAACGCCGAGCTGCTCAGCGGAAGCGACCTCTACCGCACGGTGGTCCAGGAGAAGATGGCCGGCGCCCGCGAGTCGGTGTGGATCGCCACCGCCAACGTGAAGGCGATGATGGTGGAGCAGTGGCCGGCGCCGGGAGGTGACGGCGGGAGGGCCGGGAGGCGCTTCGCCCCGGTCCTCGCGCTGTTCCGGACCCTGGCCCGACGCGGGGTGGAGCTTCGCCTGCTGCATGCCGAGCTGCCGAGCCGGCCCTTCCGGGCGGCGTTTGACCGGTCGAAGACGCTGGTCCGGGGCGGGCTCCAGCTGAAGATCTGCCCTCGCGTCCACTTCAAGTGCGTCCGTGTGGACGGCGCCTGGGTGTACCTGGGGAGCGCGAACCTGACCGGGGCCGGGCTCGGTGCGAAGCACCCGGATGCCCGGAACTTCGAGCTGGGGGTGGTCACCGAGGACTTCGACACCGTGGACCGGGTGACCGCCCTGTTCGAGTCGGTCTGGTCGGGCGCCGAGTGCGGGAGGTGCCGGCTCCGGTCGGTGTGCCCGGATCCCATCGGGCCAGCGCTCCCCCCGCCGAGAAAGCCCGAGGGGATCCGGCTGGGGCGTGCGCGGCGCCTGCGCAGGCGCTGAGGCGCCTGCTTCGGACGCGCCGGCTGCCCGACGGGAGTCGCTCGCATTCGCCGCCGCGCTGCGAGCGGCGGCGGTGGACGGTTTCGCCCGGTTATGCTTCGGCTCGGATGCGCCGCCCGGGGCACGGGAGTCGGAGGTGAGCCGCGCCGGTCGACCGGTGCTGCTGGGAGCGGTGGCTGGGCTCGCGTCCGCCATCCTCTTCGGCGCGAGCGTCCCCATCACGAAGCGGCTCCTTCCGGACGTCGCGCCGGTGCTGCTCGCGGGCCTTCTGTATCTCGGGGGCGGGCTGGCGGTGGGCGCCGTGAGGCTGCTCGCGGGCCGGCGCATCGCCGAGGCGAGCCTCGACCGTTCCGACCTGCCCCGGGTGCTTGCCATCGTCCTCCTCGGAGGTGTGGTCGGGCCCCTCGCCCTGGTGCACGGGCTCCGGAGCGTCTCCGGGGTGAGCGGAGCGCTGCTCCTCAACCTCGAAGGGCCGCTCACCGTGCTCATCGCCCTCACGGCCTTCGGCGAGCACCTCGGCAGGCGAGCCTTCCTCGGCGCCGGGCTGGTCTTCGCCGGGGCGTGCCTGCTCGCCGTACCGGGGGCGGGACCGGCGGACGGGACACAGCTCGGCGGCGTCCTGCTGCTGGTCCTGGCCTGTGCGGCCTGGGCGCTGGACAACAACCTCACCCAGGGGCTGTCGGGGAAGGACCCCTGGCAGGTGGTCATCGCCAAGACGCTGGGCGCGGGCACGGGCCTGGTGACGCTCGGAGTGATCCTGGGCGACCCGTTCCCCGCCGGGCGAGTCCTCGCCGCAACGCTCACCCTCGGAGCGCTCGCCTATGGCGCCAGCGTCCTGCTCGATGCGTTCGCGCTGCGACTCCTGGGCGCGGCGCGGGAGGCGGCCTTCTTCGCCACCGCCCCGTTCGCTGGCGCCCTCCTCTCCGTGCCGATGCTGGGCGAGCGGCTCGGGGCGCTCCAGCTCGCCGCCGGAGCGGTGATGACCGTCGGCGTGGCGCTCCTGGTCCGGGAACGGCACGGCCACGAGCACACCCACGATGCGCTGGAGCACAGCCATCGCCACGTGCACGACTCGCACCACCAGCACGCGCATCCGGAAGGCATGGACCCCGCCGGCCCGCATGCGCATCCCCACCGCCACGCGCCGCTGACTCACGCGCACCCCCACGTGTCCGACGCGCATCACCGGCACGCGCACTGACCGGCCTCATGGCGGCCACAGAGTGAGTTGGGCGGAAGATCGCGCCGGAATCGCGGCCGAGGTCAAGGAGCGAGAAGGGAGCGGGGCTCGGGTCCCGTGACCGACGAGCGACGCAGGGATCGGGCGCGAGGGCCGCTCAACCCACTCGGTTTCCGCCATCAGACCTTCCGGTTCGGTTTGAACGGGACCCGTCATGCCCCTTCGCTGAACAGTGGCGCCGCGGGCAAAGGACCGGCAGATTCGACCACCCGAGGTGAGGACAGGAACGTGAGCGACCGGTTCGAGGCCGACGTACTGCGGATGCAGCGGGCCCTGGCGGCGGAGGCGGATCGTCGCGCTCAGCGGCTGGAGCGACGCGACGACCGCCGGGAGCGTCGCGCCGCCCGGAGAGCGGCTCGGCGGCGCAAGCCCCGGAGCGGCGTGGGCCTTCTCATCGGTGCGGCCGTGCTCACCGGCGTGGTCGTCGACGGCGCGCCGTTCTGGCTCCTGTTCATCGCCGTGTGGATGTTGTTCGAGGGAGCTCGCCGCCTCATCGGCAGCCGCCCGCCGGAGGTCGAGGGAGAGGCGGTCCAGGACGAGACGGGAGTCGACGCGCGGCTGGCGCGCGTGGACCAGCTCTGCGACCAGCTCCTCGCCGACATCCAGAGCGCCCCCCCGGTCCTGCGGACGATCGTCCAGCGTCCGGAGGAAACGGTGCAGGCCCTGCGCGAGGGCGTCCACGCGCTCGAGCGCCGGGAACGGGAGATACGCGCCCTCGCCCGGCCCGAGGACGACGCGCGGCTGCAGTCCGAGCGAGAATCCCTGCAGCGCCGCCTTGCCGCCGAGCAGGACGCCGTCACGAGGCAGCGGCTCGGTCAGGCCGTGGAGGCCCTCGACCAGCAGCGCAGCCAACGCGCGTCGCTCCTGACCGCCGCGTCGCGGCTCGAGGCCGAGCGCACGCGCCTCCTCTACACGCTCGAGGGTCTGCATACCCAGGTGCTCGCGGTCCGCTCCACCGCCGAGGCCGGCCAGGAGCAGGCCGCGGCGGACCGGCTTCGCCAGAGCCTGGACACGCTGTCCAGCGAGGTCTCCGCCGTGGCGGGAGCCCTCGAGTCGGTCCAGGCGGTGGACGCGGGCCCGATGCCCACGCCCGAGCCCCGGGTGCCCGACGCCCGCGTTCCGGAGCGGAGATGACGTCGCAGGGGTCTCCGTCGCTTCGGGGCGACGCCCCCGATCACTCCCCTGACGAGGCCTCGGCGGCGCGCGACGCACCGGGAAGCTCGCGCGCAGGCCGAGAGCCAAGCGGCCCCGTTCCTCTCGCCTTCACGCCCACCGAGCCTTTCCGCCCGGCCTGGGGAGCAGCCGGCCCGCAGCGGCAGACGCTCCTCGCCCACCTCGTCCGCCGCCCGCGCCCCCCACCGGTCCGCCGCGAGCGGGTCGACACCCACGACGGGGACTTCCTCGATCTCGACTGGCTCGACGCGCCGAAGGAGGTTCCACACGTCCTGGTGCTGCACGGCCTGGAAGGAACCCCCAGCTCCGGCTACGTGCGCGCCACGCTCAACGAGATCGACCGCCGCGGGTGGGGTGCGGTGGCCATGGCCTGGCGGAGCTGCAGCGGCGAGCCGAATCGCGCCCTGCGCTCCTACTGCTCGGGTGAGACGGAGGATCCCCGGTTCGTGTGTACCTGGATCCGCGATGCCGGAATCCGCGGCCGGCTCTTCGCCATCGGGTTCTCTCTGGGAGGGAATGCGCTGCTGAAGCTCCTTGCCGAGACGGGCGTGGACGCGCCGTTGGACGCGGCGGTGGCGGTGAGCACGCCGTTCGATCTCGCCGCCTGTGCGCGGGCGCTCGATGCCCCGTGGGGGAGCGGGGCGATCTATCGCCGGGAGTTCCTCCGGACGCTGCGGAGGAAGGCGCTGGGGAAGCTGCGCGAGCATCCGCCCTGCGGGCTCTCGGCCCGGGCGGTGCGTCGCGCGCGGACGTTCCACGCCTTCGATGACGCTTTCACCGCGCCCAGCAACGGCTACCGCGACGCCGACGACTACTACGCGCGGGCCTCCTCCGGGCCGCTGCTCGAGCACATCCGTCGGCCCGTGCTCTGCATCAGCGCGGAGGATGACCCGATGGTCCCCGTCGAGACCCTGCCGGCGTCGATTCCCAACCCTGCGGTGCAGCTGCTCCGGACTCGCCGCGGGGGCCACGTGGGATTCCTCGCCGGGAGCCTGATCCGTCCGCGGTTCTGGGCCGAGGCGCAGGCGGTGGAGTTCCTGGCTCAGATCGCGAGGACCTGACCCGCAGGGTTGCGGGTCCCCGGTGCACGAGCTACCCGTCGGCCGCTTCCCCGGACGTCGGCCCGGGATGGCGTGCGCCGCCTGGTCCCGGAGGGGGCGCCCGGCCCAGGTTTCCCCGGGGTTCAGGCCTGTCCCACCTAAACGCTCGACTTACCTTGGGTGCGTGGCCGAGCGAACCCGACCGCGTCGTTCCTGGTACTTCCGCTGGTGGGCCTGGACCCTCTGGGCGCTGGTGCTGGTCGTGGTGGTGTTCGCGGTCGCGCTCCAGCCCATCGCGCGGTACGCGACCCGGCGGACTCTCGCGTCGGTGCCGGGATACGTGGGCAGCTTCGACGACGCTCACGTCTCGATCATCCCGCTCGAGTATCGGGTGACGAAGCTGAAGCTCGAACCGCGCGATCGCTCGCGGCCGACCGTCTATGCCGAGGACACCGTCATCGGGGTGGACTGGAAGTGGCTGCTGCGCGGCAGGCTCCGGGCTGCTGCCTCGGCCTACAAGATGAACCTCATCCTTCGGGAGGCGAAGGGGAAGTCGAGCACCGAGCACGTCCCCGACCTGTCTCAGGTCTTCAAGCGCATCCTGCCGGGGATGCTGCATCGGCTGCAGCTCCGCAGCTCCGAGCTGACCTACATCTTCCGGAACGAGAAGGATGTCGAGGGCAAGCAGCAGCAGGCCGCCGAGGGCCGGAGCACCGTCCCCAAGCTGTGGATCCACGGCATGGAGTTGACGGTCGAGAATCTCGCCACCCGTCCGGAGCTCGCCGAGGGCGCGACGACGTTCGCGATGACCGCCACCCTGAACAAGAGCGGGAAGACGACGCTGTTCGCCACCGCCGACCCGCTGGCGCAAGGCATCACCTTTGCCGGACAGATGGCAATCAAGGGCTTCGACCTGAAGGACGCCTACAACCTGGTGGACTCCAAGTCGGACATCGCCTTCGGCAAGGGCACGCTGGATCTCCTGGCCCGGTTCGGCTGCAAGGCCGGGAAGCTGACCGGCGCCGCGCAGCCGATCATCAAGGATGCCGAGGTGAAGGCAGCCAAGGAAGACTTCGGGACCAAGGTGAAGGCCTGGGCGGCCAACCTCGGCGTCGATCTCCTCTCCGATCGAGTCCCGGGGCGGAACGCCGTTTCTACCGTCGTGCCCATCGAGGGCGACCTCAGCGATCCGCAGATCCAGCTCTGGCCGGCCATCTTCGGCGTCTTCCGGAACGCCTTCGTCCAGGGCATCGGCGCGAGCTTCTCGCACCTGCCACCGCCGCGGGCGGAAGAGTCCCAGAACGTCTTCGAGCAGGCGAATAGCGCGCTCAACCGGAAGGCGGGCCTGCCGAAGGAACAGCCTCGAGCTGACCGATGAGGAGGATGGAATGAGAGTTCAGCTCGCCGCCGCCTGCTTCTCGCTGCTGGCCATCGGCTGCGCCCACACCAGCGACACGGGAAAGAACGCGGACGTGAAGGATGCGACCGCGCCCCAGTCGAGCGATGCAGCGGTGCGCTCGAGGAAGGTGACGCCCAAGACGCCTCCCGGCCACCCGCCGCTGGCAGCCTCTCCCTCGGAGATGATGCAACCTGGCGCCCAGAAGAAGATCTCCCAGGCGCTGAAGAGCAAGGGGTTCGCCGATCGCGACGAGCTGAAGGGAGAGCAGCTCTCCGCAGCGCTCAGGAAATTCCAGCAGAGCCAGGGGCTGGCGGCGACGGGGTTCGCCGACCACGAGACGCTCCTCCGCCTGGGACTCGATCCCAAGGAGGTCGACAAGTCGCTGGAGAACTTCTCCGGGACCAGGCCCGGAGAGGCGCAGGCCGACGTGAGCAAGGCCTCGGACGACGCAGGGAAGGGCGGCTCCGGCACGGAGGGGACGAGAAAGGCGAGCCCATCGCGCAACGCGACTCCTCCGAAGGACGAGCCCGCGAAGGACGCGGACCACGGTGGCGACTAGAACGCCGGCGTCAAGTCCACTGGACATCCGAGGTCTCAGAGAACTCGTTTCGACCCCCTCGTTCCCAGGAGCGTGTCGGGTGCGCTTGACAATCGAGGTGCCAGACACCTCGTTACAGGCTCGTTACACGTCCCGGTCACCGCCGCTTGGCGAGGAAGCAACCCTGGACGTGGTCGTCCACCAGACCGCAGGCCTGCATGTGCGCGTAGCAGATGGTGGAGCCCACGAACCGGAAGCCGCGCGCCTTGAGCGCCTTGCTGAAGGCGTCCGACTCGGGGCTCGTCGCCGGAATGTCCCGGAGGCTGCGCCGTCTCCGGCGGATCGGCTTGCCTCCCACGAAGCTCCAGGCGAACGCGTCGAACGAGCCATGCTCCCGCTGCACCTCGAGGAACGCCCGCGCGTTCCCCACGGCCGAGGTCACCTTCGCACGGTTCCGGACGATGCCCGGGTCATGCAGGAGGGCCTC
The DNA here is from genome assembly GCA_046732375.1 of Myxococcota bacterium. Lineage (GTDB taxonomy): Bacteria > Myxococcota > Myxococcia > Myxococcales > Myxococcaceae > RPRB01. The sequence continues at coordinate 8,882 of JBKPMY010000389.1, read as the reverse complement.
GATGCGCGCTGACCGGAAGCGCGCCACCTTCGCGGGGTCGAACCCCTCGAACGCCCGCCGGTAGTTCTCCCGCTTCCGGAGAATCGTCGACCACGAGAGCCCGGCCTGGGCGCCTTCCAGGATCAGGAACTCGAAGTGCGTCCGGTCGTCATGCACCGGACGCCCCCACTCCTCATCGTGATACCGGATGTAGAGCGGATCAGCGGTGACCCAGCCGCAGCGTTTCTTACGGTCCATCTGCCACCCAGAGATAGAGCTGCTGCTCCGGTCCTCGCGCCGCGGCGAGCTCGGCCAGCGACTCCACGGGGCCGCCGTTGGAGCCGGGTCCCCCGCCGGTCCACTCCGCCGCCCAGCGCGCCCGTTCGGCAGGCTCGGCGTTCCCGAGCGCATCCACCGCCTCGACCGGGAGCCGATGGATGAAGGGACCCCGTGGTCCGGCGGTGAGCACCGGAGTCTCGAGGGCGGCGCTCGCGTTCTCGGCGTCGATGCTGCGGCCAGTCACAATCTCCACCAGCGATGCGAGGTTCACCGGGTCCACCCGGTCAGCAAGGGGCCGGGGGCGGGCGGGGTGCCGGTGTCGAGCAGCCGTGGAAGCTCGTCGGCCGTGGCGAGGAACGCGTGCACTCTCATCGGATCCACGCGTGCCTAGACGACACCCCGGGGGTAGCGCAACGACGCGTGACCGGGGCACGTTCCACCCTGATCCGCCGCACCGCGCCAGCGGCCTGCTTGGGCTAGAACACGGGCCTCCATGGTCAGGACACCCGTGCGTCGGCTCGCCCTCGCCGTCCTCCTCGTCGCCGTCACGGCCCGCGCCGAGACGCCGCTCATCCCTCGCGAGGTTCTCTTCGGGAACGCGGAGCGGGCCAAGCCCGCCATCTCGCCCGACGCCAAGCGCCTCGCCTGGCTCCAGCCGGACAAGGGCGTGCTCCAGGTCTGGGTCCAGACGGTGGGCCAGGACGATGCCCAGCCGGTGAGCGCCGATCGCCAGCGACCCATCCGACGGTTCCAGTGGGCCCAGGACAGCCGGACCATCCTCTACACCCAGGACGTGAAGGGGAACGAGGACTGGCATGTCTATGGCGTGGACCTCGAGTCGAAACAGGTCCGCGACCTGACGCCGTTCGACGGCGTGCGGGCCGAGATCGTCGCCGACAGTCCCCGCCGCCCGTCCGAGATCCTGGTGGAGATGAACCTCCAGGACCGCGCGCGGATGGACGTCCATCGGATCGACCTCCGGAGTGGAGCGGTGACGCTGGTCACGCGCAATCCCGGAAGCGTGATCACCTGGGGAGTGACCGACGACCTGGTGGTGAAGGCGGCTGTCGCCACCCGTCCGGATGGAGGCCAGGAGCTGCTGGTTCGCGATCCGGGCAAGGGCACCTGGCGCACGCTCAGCAGCGGGGGCCCGGACGACTCGCTCCAGTTGCTCGACCTGACTGCCGATGGGAAGGGCGTGCTTTACGTCACGACCGCGGGCGGGGAGAGCGGCAGGGTGGTGCAGCGCTCGCTGTCCGGCGGGCCGGAGAAGGTGCTGGCCGCTCACCCGGAGGTGGAACCGCTCGACGTCGCCGTCCATCCCACGCGGCACGTGGTCGAGGGCGTGGTTTTCGAGGCGGGGCTCCCCGCCTGGACGCTGATCGACCCGACGGTGAAGAAGGACTTCGACGTCTTTGCCCACCTCGCGAAAGGGTTCCCGGAGGTCGTCTCTCGCGATCGCGCCGACCGCACCTGGGTGGTCTCGTTCCGGGACGCGCAGGGACCAACCCGGTACTTCCTGTTCGACCGGACCTCGCTCCAGGGAAAGCTTCTGTTCGTGGACCGACCGAAGCTCGAGTCGGTCTCTCTGGCGGAGATGAGGCCGGTGCGCTTCCCGGCGCGGGACGGGCTCGCCCTCCGTGGCTATCTCACCCGGCCCGTGGGCGCGGCCGGCGCGGGTCCGATGGTTCTGCTGGTCCACGGCGGCCCCTGGGGCCGCAACGTCTGGAAGTTCGACCCCACGGCCCAGTGGCTCGCCAACCGCGGCTACGCAGCCCTGCAGATCAACTTCCGCGGAAGCACCGGATACGGGCGGAAGTTCATGAGCGCCGGGAATCGCCAGTGGGGCAAGGACATGCAGACCGATCTGCTCGACGCGGTCGACTGGGCGGTGAAGGAGGGCGTCGCGTCGAAGGACCGGGTGGCGATCATGGGCGGGAGCTACGGCGGGTATGCCGTGCTGGCGGCGGCCGCCTTCACTCCGGATGCGTTCCGCTGCGGCGTGGACATCGTCGGCCCCTCGAACCTCTTCACCCTGCTGAAGTCGGTGCCTCCCTACTGGAAGCCGCTCCGCTCGATCTTCAACCGGCGCATCGGGAACATCGACGCCCCCGCGGACAAGCAGCTCCTGGAATCCGCCTCGCCGCTCTTCTCCACGGAGAAGATCAGGATGCCGCTGCTCATCGGCCAGGGCGCGAACGATCCGCGCGTGAGGCAGGCCGAGTCAGAGCAGATCGTCTCCGCCCTGGAGAAGCATGGGCTCGGAGTGACCTACGTCGTCTACACGGACGAGGGTCACGGATTCGCGCGTCCGGAGAACTCCATGGACTTCAACGCCAGGGCGGAGGCGTTCCTCGCCCAGTACCTCGGCGGGCGGGTCGAGCCGATGCAGGGTGAGCGAATCCCGGGCTCGACCGCCGTGGTGAAGGTCGTGGCACCGAAGACGGCCGCCGCCAGCCAGAAGTGAGGCGCGCCCTCACGCGGTGAGGGTGATCGCCGCGATCTCCGGCGGGCTGCCGATGCGCATCGGCGGCCCCCAGAATCCGGTGCCCCGGTGCACGTACACGTGCCCGTCGCCGACCCGGTAGAGACCGGCCGAGTAGGTGTAGAGCGCCCCCACCAGGCTCGTGATCGGGAACAGCTGCCCGCCGTGAGTGTGGCCGGAGAGCTGCAGCCCGACGCCCTTCGCGATCGCGTCCTCCACCGCACGGGGCTGGTGGGCAAGCAGTACCGCCGGCTGCTCGGGGTCCCGCGCGGCGAGAGCTGCCCCGAGGTTCCACCCGCGCGGCCGCTCCTTCTGCCCGTAGTCGTCCACGCCGATCAGATCCAGCCGCGCGTCGCCATCGCGCAGGGTGACGGTGCGGTTGCGGAGGACGGTCAGCCCCATGCGCTCGAGCGCCGCGCACCACTCGACGTCTCCCGAGTAATACTCGTGATTCCCGGTGACGAAGTACGTCCCCCAGCGCGAGCGGAGGCCCTGCAGCGCCGAGATGGTCGGCCCGAGCTGGCTCACCCGTCCGTCGACGAGATCACCGGTGATCGCGACGAGGTCGGGGCGGAGGGCGTTGCAGCGGCGGACCATGTCCTCGAGGAAGGGGCTGCCGAGCACGTCGCCGATGTGCACGTCGCTGACCTGGACGATGCGCAGGCCGTCGAAGGCCCGGTGCAGCCGTGGAACCCGGACGCCCAGCTCGTCGATCTTCGGCGGCGCGAATGCTCGCCGCACGCCGTAGGCGCTGAAGCCCGCCGCGACCAGCCCGGCCCCGCCCACCGCGGCCCGGGCGAGGAACTGCCGCCGCTGGGCCGACACCGGCGCCGTGCCCGCCCGTGCCCGGCGCCAGCCATCCACCCGTCTCCAGAGATGGAAGACGGCCAGCGACATCCCGAGGTAGAGCCCCACGCCCATCCAGCACCAGGCGGCGAAGCCCAGCGCATCGCCCCACTCGGTGTGGATCCGGGAGAAGACCGAACGGGCGAGGAACAGCGACGCACCGGCGATGGTGAGCGCCAGCGCGCCGAGGATCCGGATCCGCCGGTCACTGGTCGTGTCCCGGAACAGCCGCCGGTAGAGGTAGATGTGGCCTCCGACCACCACCACCAGCACGATGGCCAGGAACAGGACGATGCGGAGCACGTACATGGAGCGGCCCCGATGCTAACCAGCTCCCCGCCCGGGTTCATCCCGGGGCGGGGAGCAGGGCAGGGCGACGACGGGCGGCGGGCCGGCCGGGGTCAGAAGATGGCGCGGAGCACGAGGTAGGCACCGAGCACCATCGCGGTCACCCCCAGCCTCTCGCGGTACGGCTGCAGCTTCCTCGTCCACCCATCGAGCGTCGACTGGGCGCTCGGGCTCTTCAGCCAGCCCCGGAAGATTCCCACCCCCAGCACCAGCCCCAGAGAGAGCAGCAGCGCTGCATCGACCGCGCGCAGCAGCCAGTGGTTGAACCAGCGGAGCACGGGGAGCTCCAGGACCACCCAGAGGAGCCTCCACGCCCCCCAGGCTGCGCTGATGACGCCGATCCACCCGCGATACGGTTCCAGCTTGGTGAGCACCCGGGCGCCCCGCCGGTCGCGCGCGACGATCGTCGCCGCGCCCAGCGCACCCAGCACCAGAAGCCACAGTCCGTGCAGCAGTCCCATCGCGATCCGGGAGACGTTCGCGGTGGACGTCCGATTGCACCTGCGCCCGCGAGCCTTGACGATGGCGCTCGAAGGGAAGGGACCCCGATGGCCCTCGCGCTGACCGACCCCGCCGATGCCGCCCTGCTCTGGCTCCGGCACGCCCAACTCGACGTCGAGGCGCGGCTCCTCGAGCTCCTGGAGCTTCCGGACGAGCAGGGCATCGATCCGCGGTGGAGCGAGGCCCTCGCCCACGCCCGGGAGTACGCGCTCAGGCCCGCGAAGCGGCTCCGGCCGGCGCTGGTGGTCCTGGGGCACGGGCTGGGCAGCGGTCGCGCCGAGGTCCCCGACGGCCTGTGGACCTTCGCCGCGGCCTTCGAGCTGCTCCACACCTTCCTCCTCATCCACGACGACGTCGCGGACTGCGCGGAGCGGCGGCGTGGCAGCCCCGCGCTCCACCGCGTCTTGGCTCCTGGCAAGCTGGGCGAGGACCTGGCAGTGGTGGTGGGCGACCATCTCTTCGCCCGCTCCATCGAGGCGATGCTGGGGACGGGCCTCCCCGGCGCGGCCCGGGCAGTGCGCGACTACCTCGGCGTCTGTCGCCAGACCGCCGCCGGCCAGTACCTGGACCTGGACCTGACGCGCCTTCCCCTGTCCGAGGTGACGCTCTTCCGGACTCTCCGCGTCGCTCGGCTCAAGACTGCACGCTACGGCTTCGAGGCCCCCCTGGTGTGCGGCGCGATGCTCGCCGGGGCACCTCGCTCCCTCATCGACGGGCTGGCTCAAGTGGGCCGCCACGTCGGTCTCGCCTATCAGCTGCGCGACGATCTCCTCGGCCTGTTCGGCGAATCGCAGCCCGCGGGCAAGAGCACCGACGGCGACTTCCTGCAGGGCAAGCGGACCTTCCCGGTCCTGGCCGCGTACGCGCGCGCGCCGGCGGCCATCCGCCGCGAGATGGAGAGGCTATGGACCCAGCGGCCCGGCGACCCCGTGGCCCTCGCCCGCGCCCGTGTCCTCGTCACCGCACACGGGGGCGCCACGGCCACCGAGCGGCTCATCGAGCGGGCCACCCGGTCGGCGCGCGGGGCGCTGGCCTCCCTTCCCCATGGCGGCGGGTTCCGGGAGCTGCTGGACTCGCTGATCCTGACCCTCTCGCAGCGGCGTTCCTGAGGCGGACCTCGTGGCACGGCGGCTCTCGGCAGTCGTGGTTGGCGCAGGGGTGGGCGGGCTCGCCGCGGCCGCCCGTCTCGCCCACGCCGGGCTCGAGGTACAGGTGCTGGAGCAGACCTCGGCGCCGGGCGGCCGCTGCGCCCAGCTCCAGGCCGACGGCTACACCTTCGACATGGGCCCCACCATCCTCCTCATGCCCGAGGTGGTGGAGCGCACCTTCCAGGCGCTGGGCCGGAAGATGTCCGCGTACCTGCAGCTCCGGCGCTGCGAGCCCAACTACACCATCCGCTTCCGCGACGGCTCCCGTGTGACCCTCACCTCCGATCTCACCCGGATGGGCGAGGAGCTGGAGCGCATGGAGCCCGGGAGCTTCTCGCAGCTCCTTCGCTTCCTCGCGCTGGGGCGGGTGCAGTACCGGACGAGCCTGGACCGGTTCGTCACCCGGAACTTCGACCACCTCGGACAGTTCCTCACCCCGGCCAGCATCCACGGCATCTTCCGGGCCCGCGCCCACCGTCGGCTGTACTCGGTGGTCAGCGAGCACTTCCGCGACGAGCGGCTGCGTGCCGCGGTCACCTTCCAGACCATGTACCTGGGCATGTCGCCCTACGAGAGCCCGGCGGTGTACGGGCTCCTTCCCTTCAGCGAGCTCGAGGTGGGCATCTGGTTCCCCGAGGGAGGGCTGTACGCGCTGCCTCGCGCGCTCGAGCGCCTGGCGCGCGAGGTGGGCGTGCGCATCGCCTACCGGACGCGGGTGAAGCGCATCACCTCCGAGGACCGGCGGGCCACGGGCGTGCTGCTCGACGACGGGACCTGGCTCCCCGCGGACCTGGTGCTCTGCAACGCGGACCTCCCCTGGGCATACCGCAACCTCGTCGACCCAGGCGTCACCCGCCTGCGCCGCGCGGGGAGGCTCCGCTTCACCTCCGGCGGCTACATGCTCTACCTCGGCCTCGACCGGCAGGTCCCGCAGCTGGGTCACCACAACGTCTTCCTCGGGAGGGATTACCGCGGCTCCTTCGAGGACATCTTCCGGCGCTTCCGCGTCCCGGCGGACCCGAGCTTTTACGTGGCGGTGGCCAGCCGGACCGATCCGTCGCTCGCCCCGGCCGGACGCGACGGCCTGTACGTGCTCGTACCGGTGCCGCGCCAGCATCCCTCCCTGGACTGGGCCACCGTGGGCCCAACCGTCCGGGCCCGGGTGTTCGCCCGGCTGCGGGAGGAGGGGCTCGACCTCGAGAGCCACGTGGTGAACGAGCACGTCTTCACGCCCGACGACTGGGCGGCGCGTTTCTCGCTCGAGCACGGGAGCGCCTTCGGCCTCGGCCATCACTTCTTCCAGGTGGGTCCCTTCCGTCCCTCGAACCAGGACCGCACGGTACGGAACCTCTTCTTCGTCGGCGCCTCGACCCAGCCGGGCACGGGACTGCCCATGGTGATGCTCTCCGCCGAGCTGGTCGTGGAGCGGATGCGGCGCGAGGCCGCGTCCCTGGGAGCGACCCTCGCCCCGCCCCCGCTCCTCGCCCCGGAGGCCGTCGCGTGAACGCGCTCGTCCGCCAGGGCTACCGCACCGCGCGGGCCGTCACCCGCCACCACGCGCGGAGCTTCTCCCTCGCCTCGTTGCTCCTCTTCGGCGCGCGCCGCCGCGCGGCCTTCGCCCTCTACGCCTTCTGCCGTCGGCTGGACGATCTCGTGGACGAGGGTGGGGACGTCGAGCAGCCCCTGTCGCACCGCCTGGCCCGGGCGCGCGCGCTCATCGCCCGTCTCTACCTCGAGCTCCCCGCCCTCGCCGACCCGACCCGCGGCCCGGTGCAGGAGCGCGCCGCGGCGCACCCGACCGAGGGCGCGTGGGATGCCGCCGAGCTCGCCGCGCTCCACGACACCATCCGGCGCTTCGGCGTGCCCGAGCAGCCGTTCCAGGATTTGGTCTCCGGGATGGAGATGGACGTCGCCGGTCACCGCTACGCCTCGTTCGCCGACCTCGATCTCTACTGCTACCGGGTGGCGGGCACGGTGGGCCTCCTCCTCTGCCCGGTGCTCGGGGCGTCGGACGCCCGAGCGACGGCGGCGGCGGCAGACCTCGGCCGGGCGATGCAGCTGACCAACATCCTCCGTGACGTCCGGGAGGACCTCGACCTGGGCCGCGTCTACCTGCCCGAGGACGAGCTCGTCGCGTTCGGGCTCTGCCGGGACGACCTCGTCCGGGCCGTCGTCGACGACCGCTGGCGGGCCTTCATGCGCTGGCAGATCGCTCGCGCCCGGACCTACTACGCGCGGGCCGCGGTGGGCGTGCGGTGGCTTGGCGGATTCGGCGCACAGCGGATGGTGAAGCTGATGGGCGCGCTGTACGGCGGCATCCTGGCCGACATCGAAAGGCGCGGGTACGACGTCTTCTCCGCCCGTGCCCACGTGCCGCTCGCGGCCAGGCTGCGCACCGGGCTGGTCACGCTCCTCCGTCCGCGCGCCGTTCTCCCTTCGCCGCCCGAGGTGCCCGCCATCCCGCTCCTCCCCCGGAGGGCACCATGAGCCGCTCCGGGCGGGTCGCCGTCGTCGGAGGAGGCATCGGCGGGCTGGTCGCCGCCGGTCTGCTGGCCCGCGCAGGGCGCCGCGTCGTCCTCTACGAGCAGGAGGCCCGCCTCGGCGGCAAGGCCCAGCAGCTCCGGGTGGGGGCCACGGTGCTCGACACCGGCCCGACGCTGCTCACCTTGCCGGCGCTGATCCGGGAGACGTTCGCCGCGCTCGGGGCGGAGGATCTCCTGCCGCGGTTCATCGCCCTGTCGCCCCAGTGCGAGTACCGATGGGAAGACAGGAGCGGCTTCGTCGTCCATCCGGACCTCGGGGCGACTCGCGCCTCGGTGGAAGCGATGGTTCCCGGCGAGGCGAGCGGAGTGGACGGCTTCTACGCCGCAGCGGCCGCGATCCATCGCGCGGCGGGCGAGCCGTACCTCGAGGCTCCCTTCGAGGGGATGGCGGACTTTCTTGCCCGGGTCGTCCGGCGGGGTCCGTCCGCGGTGCTCCAGGGCCTTCAGCTGTCCACCCTGCACGCGCTCGCGGCGCGCCACTTCCGTGACCCCCGCCTTCAGCAGTTCGTGGGCCGTTTCGCCACGTACACCGGCGCCTCTCCCTACCAGGCGAGCGCGGCCTTCGCCCTCATCCCTCACCTCGAGCGAGTCGAGGGCGTGCACCACGTCGAGGGCGGGACGGGCCCGCTGGTGACGGCCCTCGACGCTGCGGTCCGCCGGCTGGGGGTCGAGATCCACCTGGGGACTCGCGGGGCCTGGCAGCAGACGGGAAGCGGCTGGCGCGCGGGCCCCCCTGGCGACGAGGCCCCGGTG
>JBKPMY010000388.1:0-3773 GCA_046732375.1 Myxococcota bacterium | reverse complement strand
CCGCGTCGGCCTGGATGAACCGGCGAAACTCGTCGTGGGTCGTGGCCCCGATGCAGGGGAACTCGCCCCGGGCCAGCGCCCCCTTGAGCTCGTTCGCCGCGTCCTGGGCCCCCTCGCCGGTCGACCCGGCGCCGACCAGGGTGTGGATCTCGTCGAGGAAGACCACCACCCGTCCGGCGGCGTGCCGCATCTCCTCCTTCAGCCCGTTGAGCCGCTCGGACAGCGAGCCCCGGAGCGACGTGCCGGCGAGGAGGTCCGCGGTCGACAGCTCGACGACCACCTTCTTCCCCAGATCGCCCGGCGCGGAGAGCAGCCGCTGGGCCACGCCCTCCACCACCGCCGTCTTCCCCACGCCTGGCTCGCCCACGAGACAGGGGTTGTTGGTCCGGCGCTTGCCGAGGACGTCGAGGACCTCTTCCATCTCCCGGGCCCGGCCGACCACGGGGTCGAGGGTGCCCTCCCGGGCCAGGGCGGTGATGTTCCGGCCCAGCTGGGCCAGGAGGGGAAAGGTGGCGGGGTCCAGCTCCCAGGGCAGCCCCTCGGTGGGCGTGATGACCCGCAGCATCGGCGAGGGGCCGGGCGCGGGCGCCGGGGACGGAAGGGGAAAGGCGGCCAGCGCCTCGCCGTCCGAGTCCACGAGCGCCCGGGGCGAGGGTTCGGGAAGCAGGGCGACGGTCGTCGAGGCCCGCGGCGGTGACGGCGCCGGGCGGGCCGGAGAGCGGCCATCGCGCGGCCCGAACTTCCGCGGCATCCGGCCGCTCAGGAAGTAGGAGAGGGCGGTGTTGCGCACCGCGGTGAGGTCCAGCCCGGTGCCGGCCAGCAGCTCGTGACCGGCACATCTCAGCCGGGTGACGGCGATGAGGAGGTGCAGGCAGTCCGCCTCCCGGGAGCCGCAGGCGCGGGCGATCTCCCGGGCGCGCTCGCGGAGCTCGCGCAGGGTCCCGTCCGGCTCGGTGGGCGCGGACTTCACCAGGGCCAGGAGCCGGTCCTCGTCCACCCCCCGTTCCTTGAGGAGCCGCTGCCCGGCGTTGTCGACCGTGAAGAGCGCGAGAACCGCGTGCGCCGTCGTGGGCTTCTGCGAGACGCTCTGGGCGATGTCGTCCGCCTCCGAGAGCACCAGCGCCAAGTCGCTGCTGTCGACCATGCCCTCCCCGGACCGCCCGAGTGGAATGCGGTGGATCCTTGAACACCTACCCCCGGGCGTGAGAGCCGGCAAATAAACTGCTACAGCCCGGATGCGCCCGGTCCGGAGGGGGTACGCCACTGTCGGAATCCGGGGGCAATCACCACGGCAAGCCGCCGTAGAGCAGGGCAATTCCCGATGACTGCGCTCACCATTCCTCGAACGCTGACCGACCCCGGTACCGGTGTGGCCACTGCCGTCCAGGAGAGGCGCATCCTCTGGCCGTTGCTGGCCTTGATGGCCGCCACGTCCTTCGCCGGTGCGGCGTTCGCCCTGCGCTGGGACCCGGCCCCCGGCATCCTCAAGAAGCTGGAGATGACCGGGCAGCTCAAGGGCATGCCCGAGGCCGAGCTGGTGGAACAGATCACCACTGCCGGCCGACTGAAGCTCGTCACCGCCATTGCCAGCGGCGTCTTCGTGACCCCGCTGGTGGTGCTCGGGATCGCGGTGGCCCTGGCCATCGTCGCCTGGCTCCTGGGGAGGAAGGCTCCGTTCCCTGCACTGTTCAGCGCGTCCGCCGTGGGGATGCTCCCCGTTGCGCTCCAGCGGGTGCTGTGGGGAGCGGTGGCCCTCTGGCAGCTCGGCGTGACCGAGGAGCGAGCGCGAAACCTGCTTCCGTCGTCGCTGGGAGCCTGGATCCACACCGGCGGTCCCAAGCTGGCCGGCCTCCTCGGCTCGCTGGACCTCTTCAATCTCTGGGCGGCACTGCTCATCGGGCTCGGGTTCGCTGCGGCCACGGGCATGCGCCGGCGCTCGGGGCTCCTGGTCGGGCTCGTGCTCTTCGCCGCCTACGTCGGCGTGTTCGGCGTGGGGGTTCCGGGGCTGGTCGCCGGAGGGGGCGGGCGCGGTCCAGGCCCGGGCGGTCCGGGAGGTGGCGCGTGAACGCGCTCGTCCTCTCGGCCGTCCTCGCCGCCACGCCGATCACCCTCCAGCAGGTCCGGGAGGAGTCCCGCAACAACCTCCAGGCGCTCCTCAGCGAGCTCGACCGGGTGCGGGCCAGCGAGCAGAAGCGCTTCAGCACCGGCGCGCTCATGCCGCAGGTCCAGCTTCAGGCCTCGGCCGGCCGGACCATCCAGCAGGAGTACCGGGACATCGCCACCGTCGTGGTGCTGGGGCCGGACGGACTCCCGGTCCAACCCCTCCAGTACCGCCAGCAGGTCACGGACCAGCCGCACTACGCAGCCAACCGGTTTCAGCTCGGCGCCACGCTGACCCAGGTCCTCTTCGACCTGGCCAAGTTCCAGACCCTCGCGCAATCCGGCCACCTGGAAGCAGCCGCTCGCGGCACGGCCGCCGAGCAGATGCTCGCCTCGGAGTACGAGGCGATGCGCCGCTTCTACGCCCTGTGGACGGCCCAGAAGCAGCTGCTGGTCCTGCAGGCCACCGCGGACCGGAGCAAGGAGTTCGCGGACCGCGCGCAGGCCCTGTTCGAGGCCGGCCGCGGCACGAAGGGAGACGCGCTGGCCGCCGTGGTGAACCTCGGGACCGACCGGATCAACGTGGAGAAGCAGCGGGCGGTCGTCTCGCAGGCACAGATCGACCTCGCCTCGTGGCTCGGCCGCCCCGAGGGGCAGGAGCTCGACGCGGCGGACCCCGCGCTGCCCGAGAAGCCTCCCCCGCCTCCGGTCACGCTCGACCAGGGCCTGGACCTCGCCCGGACCAATCGCCCGGTCCTGGTCCAGTGGGGTGCGCAGGTGAAGGCGGCCAAGGCATTCGAGACCGTCCAGGCCTCGGGGTGGGCCCCGAGGATCAACTTCCAGCTCCAGTGGCTGCGGTCCGGACCGGAGGCTGACACCGTCTACACGGACTTCGGAAGGCAGAGCGCGATCAACGGGACCATCAACCTCCAGTGGGACCTCTTCAACGGCTTCCAGACCGACGCGCAGACCAAGCAGGCCCGCGCCCAGCTCGCCCAGGCGAAGCTCAACCTCGCCCAGAACGAGCGTGACGTGGAAGGCCAGGTGAAGGTGGCGCTGGACTCGCTCGGGGCGCAGCTTCGGGCGCTGGAGGTCGCGCAGGAGAACCGGGTCACCGCCACCCAGAACCTCGAGTACGCGCAGGAGCGCTTCAAGGCTGGTGCCTCCTCCACCCTCGAGGTCCGTGACGCGCAGCTGAAACTGGCGCAAGCTTTTCAATCGCTCATCCAGACCCGGTCCGACGCCGAGGTGGCGCGTGCCGGGCTGGAGAAGGCGATGGGCACCCTCGGCAACGGAGTGACGCCATGACGTGGTGGAAGGGGTTGATCGCGGGAGTGCTCCTGCTCGCGGTGGGGGGAATCACCGTGGCAGGGCTAAGGGACCGGCCTCCTCCGGCGACCGAGGTCCAGGTGGCGAAGGTGCGCAAGGGGACCATCAGCAGGGTCATCATCGGCGCGGGCAAGGTGGAGGCCTCCACGACGGTGAAGATCTCCTCCAACCTGTCCGGGGACCTGGTCGAGCGGCCGGTGGAGCTCGGGGACAAGGTGAAGAAGGGCCAGGTCCTCGGCCGGATCGACCCGCGCCCGTTCGCCGCCGCGGCGAAGCAGGCACAGGCCGCGGTGAGCGCCGCCCGGGCCGACACGGCGACCGCCCAGGTCGAGGTGGACCGGACC
>JBKPMY010000387.1:0-4591 GCA_046732375.1 Myxococcota bacterium | reverse complement strand
TCGAAGGTCCGGGAAATCGAGACCCCCATGGCATAGCTGAGCTGCTCGCGCTGGCTCATCCCCGGCTCCGAACGCGTGGCGGTCACCCGCGCCCGGATCAGCAGGGCGGCACCGATGGCCAGTACCAGCGCACCGCCGATCAGTGCTCCCCGAGTCTTCGCCTTCATGCGAGCCCCTTCCTCACGATGGCCCATCGTCCGTTCACCTCGAGATTCGATGCCTGGCCCCCCACGGCAGAGGCGGGCGGCAGAGATAAGGCGCAATCGCATCGCAAAGAAGCTCAGATCGCATGGAGACTCGATCCTGGAGCCGGGTCTCGAATACCCCTCTTCGGGGCCTTGAAGCAGGCACGGCTCGGCGCGCTAGAGAGCGATTCCCCATGCGACATCTGTTCTTGCTCAGTCTCAGTGTCCTCGTGCTGGAGGGGGCCTGCACACATCCCGGCGGTCAGCCTTCGACGGGAGGTGAGCTGGCGGCGGCGCGGTCTGCCCTTCCTGCGTGGAGCGAGCAGATCCGGGTACGAGAGGAGTGGCTCACCCGCCGGCACGCGCTGCTGCTGGAGATGATGCGGCGGCACGGCGTGGCGATGTGGATCGTGGTCAACGAGGAGTTCCACGATGACCCGCTGACCCAGTTCGTGGCTCCGCCGCGGCCGTACGCCGGCAACCGCGATCTCTTCGTCTTCGTCGATGCCGGTTCCGCCGGTCTGAAGCGCCACGCGGTGACCGGATTCTGGGAGGAGGCGCTCTCCCGGTACTTCGAGACCGACCGCGACCCGAAGCCGTGGGACCACTCGATGAAGGCGCTGTACGAGAGGTATCGGCCGAAGACCATCGCCCTCTCCCTCGAGGGCAGGAGGGCCGTCACCCGAAGCCTGACCAAGGCCAGCTACGATGCGCTCGGCGAGGCGATGGGGCCGGAAGCGAAGGGCCGCTTCGTCGCCGCCGGCCCCCTCATCGAGGAGTACTCGGACACCCGGCTTCCCGAGGAGGCTCCGGTCTACCGGACGATGGTGAAGCTCACGGAGTCGCTCGCCAGGCGCGCGCTGTCGGCCGAGGTGATCCGCCCCGGAACCACCCGGGTGGGCGACGTCCGGCGCTGGCTGTTCGACCGCGCCTGGGACCTCGGGGTGAGCCTCTGGTTCCAGCCCGATCTCCGCGTGCAGCGGAAGGGGAAGGCTCCGGACATGTCACGCGGCTTCCTGGCCGTCGCCGACGAGGACGTGGTCATCGAATGCGGCGACGTGCTCCACCTCGACTTCGGGTTCACCTTCATGGGGCTGAGCACCGACTTCCAGCGCATGGCCTACGTGCTGCGCGACGGCGAGGCGGCGGCCCCGGCCGGACTGGAGGCGGCGCTGGCCAACACCCGCACCTTGCAGGACGTCCTGATGCGCGAGGAGGCACGGCCGGGGCGCCTCTCGGCCGAGGTCTACGCGGGTACGATGGCCAAGATGGAGGCCCGGGGGATCGCCGCGCAGATCTACTCGCACCCGCTCGGCTTCCAGGGGCACGCGCTGGGCCCCAGCATCGACATGCGGTCCGCCGCGCGGAAGGAAGCTTCCCGTCCGCTTCGCCCAGGCTCGTACCTCGCGGTCGAGCTCAACACCCGGACGGCCGTCCCCGAGTGGGGCGGGCAGGAGGTCTTCATGATGGAGGAGGACCCGGCCTGGCTCGACGCGGACGGGTACCACTTCTTCGCCGAGCAGCAGCAGCGGCTGTTCCTCGTCCGTTGACCTTCGCACCTCCCGGCGAAGCGTCCGGGCACCCACGATCGAGGAGCGGGCGAGCTGCAACCCGGGGCGTTTTCCGCTTCGGCTTCCACGCTCTTCCTGATGGAGTGCGCGCGGGCTGGGCGGTCCGGCGCGTAGCGGGCGAGGGGAGAGACCCTGCAGGTGGAGCACACCAGACTGGCGGGTCGCCTGGGTCCGCCGCTCGCGCTCGGAGCGCTCGGCGTCGCACTCTGGGGCGGGGTCACCGGAGGAACGTTCCAGGACGATGACCTCCTGGGCCCGCTCGGCCTCGCTGGCGGCTGGCGCATCCGTCCCTTCCTCCGATGGACCTTCTCGGCGCAGGAGGCGCTGCACGGGGATCGAGCGGATCTGCTGCTGGCCGTGAACCTCGGGCTGCTCGCGATCACCGCCATTGGCGTGTGGGCGCTCGCCGTCCGCCGCCTCGGTCCGGTCCCGGCCTTCCTCGCCGGCTCGGTGTTCCTTCTGCAGCCGGCGCACGCCGAGGCGGTGGCCTACGTCAGCGGCCGCTCGATGGGATTGATGGCCGCGCTGTCGGTCTGGGCGATCTGGGCACATCTGACGTCGGTGCGCGCCGATGAGGCGCGGGCGAGGCATGGGTGGGCGAGCCTCTCGCTGCTGCTGTTCGTGCTCGCGGTGCTCTCCAAGGAAGTCGCGCTCGTCCTTCCGCTGCTGGCCTGGGCCGCGGCCCGCTGGGACTCCCCCGGCCGGCCGTCGCGCCTCGGGCCGTTGCTCATGACCGCGGCAGTTCTGGCGGCCCTGCTTCCCGTGGCCTTCCCTCGCTATCGCGCTCTTGCCGAGTGGTCGCTGGCACAGCACGGGCCGGCGGCGGCACTTCTCCAGCACCTCTCGGCGCTCCCGGCGCAGCTGTCGCTCTGGTTCAGGCCCTCCGCGCTCTCCCTCGTCCATGCACCAGGGGACGGATGGGTGCCGCCGCTCCTGGGGGCGCTGCTGCTGGCCGGCCTGGTCGCGGCCGCGTGGCTCCTGCGCCCTCGTGCGCCGACGTTCGCCTTCGCCGTCGGCTGGCTGCTGCTCGCGCTGCTGCCCACCCACACGCTGCTGGCCCGGGCGGACACGGTGACCGACCGCTCGCTCCACCTCGCCTGGGTGGGCCCGGCCATCGCCCTGGGGGCTTTCCTCGCCGGAGTGCTCCGCAGCGCTCCACGCCCGACCGCACGCGCGGTCGCGGGCGCGACCGTGCTCGCCGTTGCGCTGCTCGCCGCCCGGCAAGTCCGCGCCCGCATCCATGTCTGGTCCGACCGGCGCGCGCTCTGGACCGAGGCCGTCACGCGTGCGCCCGGCTCCGTCCGCGCCTGGAACAACCTGGGCCTGGTCTTGCTGGAGCAGGAGCCACGCGCCGCCACCGCCGCCCTCCGGCGGGCCCTCGCGCTGTCCCCGGCCGATCCTCGCCTGCAGTCCACCCTCGTTCTCATGGAGTCGCTATGCCCCACCGACGGTCCCTGCCGCTGAGCGCGACCGGGCTGCTCACCCTCACCGCCGCGCTGCTCCTCGCCACGCCGGCCAGCGCCATCAGCTCTCCGACGACGGCGAAGGAGGCCTGCAAGAAGCCCGACAAGAAGCCACCTGCACCCGAACCCTGTAACCGCTGCTCCGACCTGCCAAAGCTCAACCGGGAGCTCGCCGAGCAGATGTTCCTGCGTGACAAGTTCCAGGAATTCATCGACTGGCGACTGCCGCCCACCGCGAAGGACCCGAAGGACAAGGACAAGAGCGCCGGGCAGATGATGCGCGACTGGGTGACCGCAAGATTCAACGAGTATCTGAACTCACCCGAGGGAGGCGGCAGTGGATTCGGTCAGCCCGAGATGGGAACCGACATCGACTCGTGCAAGCTCGTCTCCTATCCGAAGGACGATCAGGGCAAGAACCTGAAGGACAAGGCCGGAAACGACATCACCTGCCCGGTCACCAAGAACGACGTTCGGTCCATGTACTGCCCGGCGGTGGCGGACATGATCCTCACCCACGAGGGACAGCACCAGACCGACTGCGAGAAGAACAAGAAGTCCTCGCAGCCGATCGACATCGCGGAGTGGCGCAACTACGCCGCGTACGACGTTCGTGGCTACACCGCCGGGATCGCGAACTTGCGCAAGTCCATCGCCGCGCTGGCGAGCTCGAAGCAGTGTGGGTGGAAGGGCTCGACCAACAAGACCAAGAAGATGCCGATGCCGGTGGACGCAACCGGCAAGAAGACGGAGATCGACGTGGACGTCATTCCCACGCCGCAAGAGATCGACGCGCTGGCCAAGACCCTCGGAGGGAAGAAGTGATGCTGCCCATCGCTGAGTGCATGATGGTTCTCGCGCTCGGGACGTCGATTCGCGCGCAGACCGAGAAGGTCGACGTCGAGGCCCTCCGGCAGAAGTATGCGGCGTCCTGCACGCCGTCCTCGACCTCCGACGCCTGCAAGCAGATGCGCTCGAAGCTCGAGTACGCGCTGTACACGAAGCTGCTCCTCTCGATGCAGGACGGGGAAACGCCTCCGCCCTCGGCCATCGAGGTGGGCCTGAAGGCCGAGACCCCCCAGCTCCGCGCCCTGGCCCTCCAGGCCTCGCCGCAGAGCCCGGCCCGGATGGCCGCCGCGGTCGCCGCGATCGACAGCCCATACGCCACGGTTCGCCAGGAGGCAGCGAACGTCATCCGCTCCCACGGCGACGACAAGCAGCGACGGATGCTGGACCGCCAGGTCTCGGGACGCCGGCCCGACTACCCGGTGGCTGACGCGCCGCCGGACCCCGCGCGCCTCAAGGTGAAGCCGTATCCCGGAGCGGCCTACCGCTACTTCGCCAGCAATGACGAGCAGGCTTACTTCAGTAC
>JBKPMY010000386.1:0-4314 GCA_046732375.1 Myxococcota bacterium | reverse complement strand
GTGTAGGCCTCGGGGCTCACGAGTGAGGGGGGCACTCTAACCCGGGGTCGCACCGCGCCGGGCTCCCGCCTCGCGGCCGCCACGCTGAATTGGAAGCAGTCAGGCGATTGGCGTAAAACTCACCGGTTTTCGTTGGCACAGCCACCCCCGGAGGGGACGGATGAGACGCACCGCAGCTGCGGTCGCACTGGCGCTCTCTTTGGGCCTCCTCGCCGGCGGTTGCAGCAAGGATCCGAGCAGCCCCGAGTACTGGGAGGCCCAGCTCGACGCCGCCCAGCGGCCGAGCGAGAAGGTGCGGGTCCTGGAAACCCTCCGCTCCAGCAAGCGCCTGGACAAGCGGTTCGCCCCGATGCTGAACGCGCGCCTGGCCTCGGAGAAGAGCCCCGAGACCCGCGCGGTCATCGCTCGCGCCCTCGGTGAGCTGAAGGACCCCTCGAGCGTCGAGCCGCTGGCCGCCGCGCTCGACGTCAACACGGCGGACGGCGCGACCTCGCGCATGAACGCCGCGATCGCCCAGGCCCTCGGCGACATCAAGGATCCACGGGGTGCCACCGCGCTCATCGCGCTCCTCCGCAGCCGGGACGACTACGTCCGCCAGGACGCCATCGCCGCGCTGGGAGAGCTGCGGGCCCAGGCCGCGGTGCCCACGCTGGTGGAGCTCGCGATCGACGACAAGAGCCCGCCGGCGGTGAATCGCCGGGCCATCGTCGCCCTGGGCGAGATCGGCGACCCGCGCGCCGTGCCCACCCTGCTCAAGGCGATGTTCAAGCAGCGCGGAAACACCGTCTTCGCCCAGGAGGCCAGCTACTCCCTGTTCCAGATCGGCAAGCCCGCCGCCGCGGCGCTGACCGCGGTGCTGGAGGGGAAAGACCGCGATCTCACCTCCTGGGCGCGGTCCAACGACGTGGTGGAGGCGGTGGTGCTGGTGCGCTCCGCCGAGTCGCTGGGGGACTTCCGCGCGCCCTCGGCAGAGCCGGCGCTGGTGAAGCAGCTCTCGTACAAGACCAGCGCCCCGGAGCAGACGCTCTACGCACGCATGGCCGCGGCGAGCACCCTGGGGAAGATGCGCTCCGCCGAGGGCCGCCGCGCGCTGGAGGCGATGCTCGACGAGTCCGAGCCGCTGGCCCGCGCCGAGTACGCCCGGGCGCTGGTCCTCATCGGTGGCCGGGAATCGGTCCCTGCCCTGCAGCGCTCGGCGGCGCACGGGCCGTGGGAGGCGCGGCAGTACGCCATCGGCGCCCTGGGGATGGTCGGCGACGAGCGCGACCAGCCCGCGATGGATCGGATCGCCGCCGACGAGCCGAAGGCCACCGCGGCCGACTGCAAGAAGTACGGCTGCAACCTCCCGGTGGACGAGGTGGCCGCGAACCGCCTGAAGACGGTGAAGGTCTTCCAGGCCCCGCTGAAGGCCGCCGCACAGTGCAAGGCGGCTCTGGATTGCTGGTCGACCAAGCTCGGCGACGCCGAGGGCCCGGTGCGGCAGCGGGCGGCGCTCGAGCTGGGGCGGATGGGCAAATCCGAAGCGGTGAAGCCGCTCAGCGAGCACCTGGCGGACAAGGAGCCCGAGACCCGCGCGGCAGTGCTCCAGGCGTTGATGTGGCTGGTACAGGGGGACACTGCTGCGGCCCGGCAGCTGCTCCCGTTGCTCCCCAAGTTCGAGCAGCAGGTCTCGTCCGACCGGGGACGGCAGGACTACGCGGCCACCAGCGAGCAGCTGCGGCGACTCATCACGGCGGTACGTCGCCGGGCCGAGCAAGCCTGACCGACGCATCCGCCGGACGCACCTCGGCGGGAAGTGCCGGGCGACGGGTCCCCTGGAACGCGCTGGGAAGGATGCTGAAGGGGAGCACCTTGGCCAGCGCTGCCAGGAGGAGCAGCCCGCCCGGCGCGGCGAAGATGGCCAGCGCCGGGATGGCCTTGGCGAGGTCGATGAGCTCGAGCCGCATCCGCCGCCGCTCGTCCGGAGTGAGGGTCTGTCCGATGGCCAGCTTGCCGAGGAAGACCGAGAGCTCGCCCATCATGCGCGCCTCGAGCAGCAGCGCCTTCACGTTCTCGTCGAGCGAGCGGAGCATGCCGCTCACCCACTCGTCGCCCAGCGACGCGGCGTTGTCGCTCACCGCGAAGACGTCCAGGACCGACCGGTTCTGGGCGTAGAACTCGGCCACCTCGCCCTCGATCTCGAGGAGGGCCTCGGGCGAGATGCGCAGCGCCCGCGCCAGCGCGCGGAGAAAGGCCAGCTCGCCCGGTGATCGCCGCCCTTCCACCAGCGAGGCGAGAAGCGTCTGCTGGAGGATGAACCGACGCAGGGGAAGGCTCCGCACCGGTCGGACCAGCACGTCCAGATCGGGCCGCTCGCGAAAGACCTCCTTCACCCGCTCCCGGAGCAGGGGCCCGACCGGCTTGGGCAGGGCCAGCGAGTCCACCTGACGGAGGATGGCCTTACGGGCTGCGGGCGTGGGCGGCCGCTCCGCGCAGGCCAGCGCGGTCAGCACCTCGACCAGCATCGCCTTCTGGCGCGAGGCGACCGCCAGCCGCCGGCGCGCCTGCGGGATGCCGAGGCGGGTATGGAGCCACGCCGCCAGCGCCAGGTGGGCGAAGAGCTGCGCGTCCACGTACGCCGCGCCGTTGTGGAGCAGGAGCCCGTAGAGCGGGTCCGCCCCGAGCGACATCGCCCGGTCCTCGAGCAGCGTCTCCAGCCGGGCCACGCTCCGCCGGGGAAGGGCCCCGGTCTTCCGCAGCGAGAGCTGCAGCGTCTCCGCGAGCCGCAGGTGCCCGCTCCAGACCGCGAAGAGGATGGTGAGCCGCTCCACGCGGCGCTCGGGCCCGAGCCCGGCGATGTCTGCCAGATCCAGCCCCAGCCTCACCAGCGTCCGCAGGATGGCCAGCGACAGCTGCTCGTCCCGGGTCATCCCCATCGAGTGCTCGACCTGCTCCGGCGTGCCGTAGAGGAGACCGCTGTCCTGGAGCACCATCCGGACATGTGCGCGGGCACGCGCACGGGGGCTCTGTCCGGGAGCGCGTGCGTCGATCAGAGGCTGGTGCTGTGCCAGCTCCGATTCCAGGAGGGCCGTGAACCAGCCGGACTGACCGAAACCCATGACTCCTGCGCCCCGCCCCTCGCTGCGGCCCGGCGCTTCCGACTCAATCGAACGCCGCGGCCATGACCTAACCTCCGGCGGGCGAACAGTTCAAGCACACCACGCGGCGAGCAGCGGCGTCGACCGGGGCGCGGGCACCAGGTCAGACACGACCGGCGGTCACTTCACGGCCTTGACCCGGGCGCGCTTCTCGTCCGCGTCATCCGGAACCGCCTGGACCGCGGGCTTCAGGACACCCACCTTTTCCAGAAGCTTTCGCTCCACGGCGGCGGCCACCTCCGGGTGGTCGCGCAAGTAATCCTTGGCGTTCTCCCGGCCCTGGCCGATCCGCTCGCCGGCGTAGGCGTACCAGGCGCCGCTCTTCTCGACGATGTTCTCGGCCGAGGCCATGTCGAGGAGGTCTCCCTCCCGGGAGATGCCGGTGCCGTACATGATGTCGAACTCGACCTCCTTGAAGGGAGGCGCGACCTTGTTCTTCACCACCTTGACCCGGGTCCGGCTGCCCACCACCTGCTCGCCGTTCTTGATGGCTCCGATGCGGCGGATGTCGAGCCGCTGGCTGGCGTAGAACTTCAGCGCGTTGCCGCCGGTGGTCGTCTCCGGGTTCCCGAACATCACCCCGATCTTCATCCGGATCTGGTTGATGAAGACGACGCAGGTCTGGCTCTTGGCGATGGTGCCGGTGAGCTTCCGGAGCGCCTGGCTCATCAGCCGGGCCTGGACGCCCATGTGCGCATCGCCCATCTCTCCCTCGAGCTCGGCCTTGGGGACGAGGGCGGCCACCGAGTCGATCACCAGCACGTCGATGGCGCCCGAGCGAACCAGCATCTCGGCGATCTCCAGACCCTGCTCGCCGGTGTCTGGCTGGGACAGGAGCAGGTCGTCGGTGCGGACCCCGAGCTTGCGCGCGTAGCCCACGTCCAGGGCGTGCTCGGCGTCGATGTAGCCGCAGATGCCGCCCTTCTTCTGGGCCTCGGCCACCACGTGGAGCGAGAGGGTGGTCTTGCCCGAGGACTCCGGGCCGTAGATCTCCACGATGCGGCCCCGCGGCACGCCGCCCACGCCGAGCGCGATGTCCAGCGAGATGGAGCCGGTGGAGATGACCTGGATGTCGCGGATGAGCGGCTCGTCCTTGCCGAGCCGCATGATGGAGCCCTTGCCGAACTGGCGCTCCACTGCGCCCATCGCCAGCTCGATCGCCTTTTCCTTCTCCGGA
>JBKPMY010000385.1:0-4389 GCA_046732375.1 Myxococcota bacterium | reverse complement strand
GTTTCAGTATCGCCCAGGGCGATCTCCTAGTCGACTCCCCTGACACCTCTCTGTCCCATGAGATAGGCGGTGACCAGTCCCGCCACCCCCGGGAGCAGGGTCGCGACGCCGTACCGGAAGCCCAGCACGCAGGCCAGCACCCCGAGGGCGAACACCACCTTCCGCGCCCATCTGCGGAGCCCCGGCCGGACTGCCCCGGCGACCGTCACCCCGGCCAGGGCCAGGACGGACACGAGACCGATGCCCGACGGGGGGTCGGACACTCCCCACAGCGACAGGCACACCGCCACGGCCATCACCAGCACCGCCAGGCCGCGGCCGTCGGTGGCCTCCGAGGGCCGCTCGTCCCTCCAGTGCGCCAGGTCCTCCGGCGACACCTCGAGAGCGTAGGGGTAACCGAGAGCGAGGAGCCGTTCGACGGCGATGGCGCGGGCGGAGGTCCCGTCAGAGGCGCGGAGGGTGGCGAGCGCTCCCGAGGAAAGGAGCGACTGGAGGCGATCGGCGGTGGCCCGGGGGCTGCCCAGATCGAGCCGGGTGAGCCGATCCACGAAGGTACGGCGGACGCGCTCGTCCGCGCCGGGAGCCTGGGCCTGGGCCAGCGCGTGCTCGAGCGGGTCCTGCGCCACCACGTCCCCGATTTCCTCGACCGGAGGGGGGGCGATGTGTGCCTGGTCGCGTTCCACGGGGGACCCGGGTCTCTCCTTACCAGGGGCTCCGGCGCCGGGCCACGGAGCGTGCGTCCCCGCAACCGCGTGGGGGACCCTCGTGTTCACATCCAGTGCCCGTGGACGAACGAACGGACGAGGACGCGGCCCTGATGGTGCGGGTGGCGGCGGGAGACACCGCCGCCTTCGCCGCGCTCTACGACCGGCACCACCGGTCAGTGGCCCGCTTCGCGCACCGCTTCGTCCAGGACGCAGGGAAGGCAGAGGAGCTGACGCAGGACATCTTCGTGAAGCTGTTCCGACACGCAGGCCGCTACCGGGCAACGGCCCGGTTCAAGACCTTCCTCTTCCGGGTGGCGGCGAACCACTGCCTCAACGAGGTCCGGAAGGGCGAGTACCGGGTGACGCACGTCCCCGAGCACGACGATGAGGGCCGTCCCGTGGAGATGCCCGCCCCCGAGGCTCACGCCCCGGACCGCGCCGTCGAGGGACGCGAGCTGGAGGCCACGGTCGCCGGAGCCCTGCAGCGGCTCAGCGAGCGCGAACGGACCGCCTTCGCGCTCTGCCGGTTCGAGGGGATGTCGTACCGCGACATCGCCGAGGTGCTCTCGGCGAGCGAGGCGGCGGTGAAGAGTCTCATCCACCGCGCGACCCTGTCGGTCGCCCGGGCGGTGGAGGCATGGCAGGCCGGGGCCGGGAGCCCCGCGAGGAGCGAGGCATGAGCTGCACGGTGGAAGACGAGTTGACGGCGTACGTGGATGGCGAGCTGTCCGCCGTCGAGGCGGCGCGGGTGCGAACCCACCTGACCTCCTGTGCGCCCTGCCGGGCCACCGAGGCGCTTCTGCGCCGGACGGTGACCGAGCTGGCCGCGCTTCCCGCGTTCGAGCCGTCCCTCGGGCTGCGGCGTCGGGTGCTGGCCCAGGTGGGGTCGCTGCCCCGTCCATGGACGGAGCGGTTCCGCCAGTGGCTCCGGCCCGCGGTGCTGGCTCCGGCCGGAGTGGCGCTGGCGACGGCGCTGGTGGTGGCGGTCGTGGTGGGGCAGCGCCTGGGGGCCGAACGGGCCGAGCGGGGATTCGAGGTGGCGGTGGCCGAGCACTACGAGCTGCTGAGCGACTACGAGGTGGTGGGGGTGTCCAGGGACGATCTCGACGTGATCGAGCACCTGGACGAGCTGCAGAAGGAGGGCCGGCCGTGAGGATCTGGGCACCAACGCCGAAACCACTTGGATCGATCCGTCCCTCGCTTGCCCTCGGCGCGATCATCCGGTCGATCCAAACGGTCTCGGCGTTAATCGCGCTGCTGCTCTGCGCTGTCCCGGCGCGGGCGCAGACCGATGATTCCGACGACGCGGCCGCCCGCTTCGACCGGATGAGCGAGCAGGAGAAGGCGCAGCTGCGCGAGCGGCTCCGGCAGTTCAAGGCGCTGCCGCTGGACGAGCAGGCCCGCATCCAGGCGAACATCGCTCGCTGGCGCGCGCTCCCGCCCGAGGAGAAGGCGCGGGTGCGGCAGAACCTCGAGGCGTTCCAGAGGCTCTCGCCGGACGAACGGCAGCGGCTGCTCGGGCAGTGGCGCGAGTTCCAGAAGCTCACCCCGCAGCAGCGGCAGGACGTTCGCCAGAGAATGCGCGAGTACCTGCGGGCCAACCCTGAGCGCCGCCGACAGATGATGGAGAACCTCCGCGAGTGGAGGTCCATGTCTCGCGAGCAGCGGGAGCTGATGCGGCAGCGGCTCCGCGAGTTGCGCGAGAGGCGGGGCAAGTGACGGGGCTGCTGGCGATCCTCGTCCTCCTGTCCACCGACGCAGGCCGCCTCGAGACCCCCGACGGAGGGGTCCGACCGCCTCCGCCGGCCTCGCGGAGCGCCGAGGACGAGGAGGTCATCCAGAACCTGGATCTCCTCGAGCATCTCGCCGAGGGGCAGGCGCTGGAGATGATGCTCGAGCTCGAGGTACAGCGAGCGAAGGCGGAGCGCTGACGGGAGCGACGAGTTGCCTGAGGCGCCGGGCGCGAGCCGCGACCCCGCGACAGAAGGTGTCTGACACCTTCGCGTCAAGTCGACACGACATCGAAGCCTATCTCCGGGACGTTCCGGGAGCGGAGCTCCACCTCCTCGACGCCGGCCACTTCGCCGTGGAGGAACAACCCGTGCTGGTCGCGACGACTGTCACGGAGTTCCTCGAGCGTCTGCCGCGATCACAAGCGCCGCGTGGTCGCTGAGGAGCGGGCCCGCGTTACAGCCAGCCCTTCCGCCGGAACACGACGTAGGGAAGGATCGCGGACACCAGCATCAGGACGAGCGCCATCGGATAGCCGAAGCGCCAGCCGAGCTCGGGCATGTGCTTGAAGTTCATCCCGTAGATGCTGGCCACCAGCGTCGGGGGGAGGAACACCACTGCCGCGACCGAGACGATCTTGATGATCCCGTTCTGCTCGTTGTTGATGAGCCCGAGCGTCGCATCGAGGAGGAAGGAGACCTTGCTGGAGAGGAACGACGCGTGGTCTCCGAGCGATGTCACATCATCGGCCACCGCCTTCATGTGCGGGTTGGCCGGCGCCAGTCCGGGCTCGTTCTTGGCAGCCTCGCGGAAGAAGGTCAGCAGCCGGGAAAGACTCACCAGACTCTCCCTCGCCCGGGAGGCAAGGTCGCTGAGGCGTCCGATCCGCCGCAGGGTGCGCTGGAAGTCGGCCTGGAACGGTCGCCGCGGTGGGGTGGTCGCGCTGTCGGCCGTGGTCCCGTCGCTCAGGACCTCGAGCGACAGCTGGTCGAGGCCCTCCCCGGTCCGCTCCAGGACCTCGGCCAGGCGCTCGATGATGGCGTCGAGCAGCCCTTTGAACGTCTTGAGTCCCGAGTCGTGCTCGGCCGATTTCGACGCCCAGCGCGCCGCGAAGACCTCGAAGGCCCTCGGAGACTTGGCGTAGCGCACGGTCACCACGCGTTCGGGCGTGAGGATGAAGCTGACCGGAACGCGCTCGGGGTGCGTGGTGTCCGACCCGGCGAGCAGCGTCGCGGCCATGAAGAGCACCTTGCCTTCCTGGTACAGGCGGCTCGAGGGCTCCAGGGCCTGCATCTCGTCGCGGGTCGGAACCTCCTGGCCGATGGCGGCCTCCACCGCCAGCTCCTCCTCGCGCGTGGGCTCGAGCAGATCGATCCACACCGCGCGCGGACTGAGTGCCGCACAGGCCCGGAGGTCTGCGGTCTGCACGGACGGCTGCCCCGGGACGTAGAAGGTCATCATGGAGACCCGAGCGTAGCCGCGGGAGGCCGGGGCGAGGTGCTCGAGTCCCCGGGCAGGGGCTCCGCGACCCTGCGAGCGCCGGTGGACGAACACTCGACCTCGACGTGGGCGGGTTCTGTTTACCTCTCGCGCTCTCGACCTCGTCCGGCCTCGCGGAGGCCCGACCCCCGGAGGGGTTTCATGCGTTCATGCGTCGCGCAGTGTCGCCATGCTCGTCCCCGGCGCCGCAGTCCGTACCGCGGCCTGGTGCTCGTTCTGGTCGCAGCGGCGACCGCGGCCCGTGCACAGGACACCCAGCTTCCACCGACCCTCCTGCTCCCGAACTACGACCGCGTCCACCCGGGGCTGATCGAGGCTCTGGAGGCGGGCGCATTCATCGCTCGGGCGAGGAATGCCCCGGCGGTGGCCTACAACCCGGCGGGGATCTCGGTCACCGACCGGACGATCCTCAACGCCAGCGCACAGGGGTACCAGCTCACGGTGCTGGGAG
>JBKPMY010000384.1:0-4276 GCA_046732375.1 Myxococcota bacterium | reverse complement strand
GGTTCGACGTGGATACGGTCGATTCTCTCCGGCGGCTGGTCGAGCTCGTGGCGCGGGGGGAGGTGAGGGCCGCGGAGACGGCCAAAGCAGTGACCGAGTGGGCGCGATGAAGCCCCGGAAGAGGAGCGCAAAGCTCCCCCTCGACCAGCGGCCGTTCCGGGTGCTGGTCGTCGCCGCCTCCGATCGACGGCAGTACAACTGCCCGGGCGTGGACTCCAAGGCGCGAGCGCTGATGCTCCGCATGGCGGATCGGCTTCCCGAGGAGTGGGAGGTGGATGTCGAGGATCTGGGCAACGTCTACGGGCGCGAGCGGATCCAGAGCTGCAACGCCTGCGTGTCGACGTCGATGGCGCTCTGCGTGTGGCCGTGCAACTGCTACCACGAGGACGACAGTGCGGAGCCGGACCTGATGTGGAACCTGGACCTCTATGCGCGACTGGACCTCGCCGACGCGTGGGCCTTCATCGCTCCGGTGAACTGGTACGCCCCGCCGAGCAATCTGAAGCTGATGTTCGACCGGCTGGTCTGCATGAACGGAGGAAACCCGCGCGAGGAGCTCATCGACCACAAGGACCCGGAGAAGGCCATGGCCCTGGAGTCCTCAGCGGAGTGGGAATCGCTCTCGGTCAATCATCTGGAAGGACGAACTGCGGCGTTCTTCGGCTACGGCGACGGCGGGGCGGACGAGCTGGAGACGTCGGGGCGGCCGAAGAAGCTCCGGCACCCCGAATGGTTCGATCCCGAGGGGGAGCCGTTCGAGGACGAGCGGCAGGCGTTCGCGCCTCTGGTGTGGCAGTGCCGGTTCAGCGGCATCGAGGTGCCGGACGCGCTGTGGCGTCACGAGACCTTCGGGGAGGGCAAGCCGTACCACGAGAACCAGGCGGAGCATCTGATGACCGAGGCACCGGTCCTCGCGGCGTTCGACGCCTGGACGGCGGCCTTTGCGTCGCACGTGGCGGCCAAGGGGAAGGTGCCGCCCGGGCGTTTTCGAGCGTACGGATATGACCCGCCGCCCTATCGCTGGAACGAGCTGAAGCTCGCCGTTCGCGACGTCCGGATGCGGCTGGGGGTGCCCCGGAAGGGCTCGTCGCCGGAGATCCAGCAGCGGCGAGGTCTGAACCGCGATCGGACCCTCCGGCCGAAGAAGAGCGAAAGGAAGCGGCAGGGGTGAGGCTCTCGGCGATCATTCCCACCTGGCAGGAGGAGGCGCAGGTCGGCCGCGCTGTGGCCGCCGCCCGCGCCATCGCGGACGAGGTGGTGGTCTCGGATGGCGGGAGCACGGACCGGACCGCCGCGATCGCTCGTGCCCAGGGCGCCGTGGTGCTCCAGGGAGCACGCGGGCGGGGCCAGCAGCTGGCGGCGGGCGCCGCTCGCGCGTCGGGGGACGTGTTCCTCTTCCTTCACGCAGACACGCTGCTCCCTCCTGAAGCGAGGGGCTCGCTCGAGCGCGCCTTGGAAGACCCGCGGGTTTCCGGAGGGAACTTCTTCCTCCGGTTCGAGCCACAGGACGCGCCGGTGGGGAGGTTGTTCACCTGGCTCTACGACGTTCGTTGCCGCCATCTTCGCATCTACTACGGGGATTCCCCGCTCTTCGTCCGGAGCGACGTCTACCGACGGCTCGGCGGGTTCCCTGCCCAGCCGCTGTTCGAGGACTACGCCTTCATCCGCCGGCTCGAGCGCACAGAGCGAACGGTCTACGTGCGCGACGTCGAGGGCGTCACCTCCGGACGTCGGTACGAGAACCGCGTCCTCCGGACGCTGGGCACGTGGGTGATCCTCCAGACGCTGTACTCGCTCGGTGCCTCGCCCCGGCGCCTCGCGCGCTGGTATGTCGATGCGCGCTGAGTTGCGGAGCATTGCCCGGAGCCTTCCCTGGGTGCTCCCCATCGGCTTGCTTCTCGCGGAGCGGCGCTGGCCGCTGCGGCCGGTCGACCGGAACATGCGGCGGCTCGGGACGAACGCGGTCTTCGGACTGCTCGCCGCGCTGACGGAAGCGTTGCTCGACGCACCCCTGGCCCGGTGGACCGCCCGACGCTCGGAAAGGCGGCGCTGGGGACTGTCCCGATTGCCGAGCGGCCCGTGGCGAACCCTCGCCGGGGTGCTCTGGCTCGACTGGACGCTGTACGTGTGGCACCGGGCGTGCCATCGGCGTCCCGGGCTGTGGCGCCTCCACCTGCCGCATCACCTCGACCAGGCGATGGACGTCACGACCGCCTGGCGCTTCCACGTGGCGGAGCTACTGGCTTCGCTGCCGTTCCGGGTTGCCCAGGTGGCCAGCGTGGGAACGCCGGAGGAGGCAGTGCGACTGTGGCAACGCCTGCTGGTGGCCTCCATCTGCTTTCACCATTCCAACCTGCGCCTGCCCGAGCAGGTGGAGCGCTGGCTGAGGATGCTGGTGATGACTCCTCGCCTCCACGGAATCCACCACTCGATTCACCGGGAGCTGCGAGACTCGAACTGGTCCAGCGGGCTCACGCTCTGGGATCGGCTGCACCGGACCTATCGCACGGAGCCGTGGCTGGTGACCCGGCTCGGCGCGGAGGGACTGTCTCCCGCGCGGGAGCTGGGCTCTTCGCTCGCCCTCCCGCGGCAAGTCGGTTAGGGGATCCAGCCGGGTACCGCGGCCGCCTGCTGCACCCACGTCGCGATCTGCGCCTCGTCGAGATCGTCCTCGTGGATGTCGATCCAGCGTGCGTCCTTGCTCGTGCCTCCGCTTGGAACGGGTCGCAGCGACGTGCCTCGGAAGAACGTCACCTTGATGTAGCGGGTGAAGACGTGGAACGACAGGAACCAGCCCTGGCCCTCGATGCCGTAGAACGGCGAGTTCCACTTCACGGCCTTGCGCACGTTGGGCACGCTGCGCTTGATGAGCGCGTCTAGGCGCTTCCCGAGGTCGCGCTTCCAGCCCGGCATCGCGGCGATGTACGCCTGCACAGGGGCGTCGCCTTCCGCCTTCGCGATTTGCGGATTGCCGCCCGAGAGCAGGACGACGCCGTTCTTCTTGCCCTCTCGCATCTTGATCGGCCTGGCCTCACTCACGCGTGGCCTGGCCTTCGCGCCTGCCTTCAGCGGGGGCTTGGACCTGGTGGCCGACTTGCGTGCCTTCGGCTTCGTTTCCAGCCTCGACCTCAGTGCTTGGTTCGGCTGGAGAGGTTGGACATGAGCAGCGCCAGGGCGCCGGCCCCGATTCCCTTCACGAGCGCCGGGTGCTGGGCATAGAACTGGGATGCCCTGTCGACGATGGAGGGGTTCGCCTGGCTCGCCTTCTGGGCCAGCACCTGGACCGTCTCGGGAGAAACCTCCTCGGCTTGCTGCGCTTCAACCGTCCCACCCTTCTGCAGCAGACTTGTGAGCCCTGCCAGGCCCGCAGTACCGCCGAGAACCTGCGCGGCGTTCGGACCCAGCGCACCGAGAATCTGGGAGAGAAGCCCCGCCTTCTGCTCCGGGTTGGACTGGTTGAAGAGCCCACCGACCATCTGCTCGAAGGCCGGAGTCTTATCGGAGTTGAAGACTTCAGCGAGACTTGCGCTCAGGTCGTCCTGAGGGACTTCTCCGGCGACCTTGTCGTACGTCGAATCGATGTCAGCGTCGGAAGCCTGCCCTGCGGTGAATGAGCTGAGGACCTGCGTCAACGTTTCTTGCAATCCCATCGTGGACCTCCCGGTCGCGGCGGCGCGTACCATTCCGTCCGCCGCGAGGGTCTTCCGGCGATGGTTGTGAGTCGGCCGCCTACCGAGCGTCCAGCCGTGAGGTTGCCGCGTCGCTTGCCACAACCGGCATCAGCCGATGCCGCGCCCGGTGATCTTCTCGCTGAGCGCCCAGGCGGTTCCGCGGCGCATCACGCCGCCTGCGCGTGGGGCTCGGGGTACTGCGCGCGCTGCGTGGTGGCGATGTCGATGATTCCGACCCATGCCAGCAGCCGCATGACCTGCCAGGTGGGGTCCACCTCGAACCAGCGCGCCGCGAAGTTGGGGCTCATCCCGAACTTGTGGTGGTTGTTCTGGAAGAGCTCGCCCATGGTCAGCACGTCGAAGACCAGCGTGTTGCGCGAGCGGTCGCCGTTGTCGAAGTTCTGGTAGCCGTACTTGTGCCCCGCCCAGTTGACGATGGCCCCGTGGACGGGGCCCATGACGTAATGGAACGGCAGGAGCGCGTACATCCACGGAGCGGTCGCGAACTTCACGTAGAAGAGGGTGTAGGCGAGCATCCAGACGCCGCGCATCACCCAGGACTGGCCGAGCTTGTCGACGAAGCGCCACTCCGGGTAGCCCCCCTT
>JBKPMY010000383.1:0-3996 GCA_046732375.1 Myxococcota bacterium | reverse complement strand
CCCCAGGCCGGGGCCGGGTCGCGACGGCCGCTCGGAGAGGACCGCGGCCGCGCGGGCCGCCTCGGGTGCGACGCCGCGGCGCTCGCCCTCGACGAGGATTCTCCCCAGACGGGGATGCACGGGGAAGGAGAGGAGCCGCCGCCCGAGCTCGGTGAGGGCTCCGTCCGGCGCACGAGCACCGAGCCGGGACAAGAGATCTTCCGCCGCCTGCAGCGCCGCGGCCGGCGGTGCCTCGAACCAGGCGAAGGCGCGGGGATCGGGCGCGCCGGCAGCGGAGAGCGCGAGCACGGTTTCCGCCAGGTCGGCGCGGGCAATCTCCGGGAGATCTCGCTCGGGCCGCCGGTCGAGGTCCGCCGCGGTGTACAGCCGGAGGCAGACCCCGGCGCGGGTGCGGCCTGCACGTCCGGCGCGCTGCGCCGCGCTGGCCTGGCTGATGGGCTGGACGCGAAGCGAGGGCAGCCCGCTCCAGGGAGAGTGGGTCGCCACCCGGGCAAGGCCCGAGTCGATCACGGCGGAGACGCCCTCGATGGTGACCGACGTCTCGGCCACGTTGGTCGACAGGATGAGCTTCCGCTCCCTCGAGGCCCGCACCGCGCGGTCCTGCGCCTCGGCGGGCAGATCTCCGTGGAGCGGAAGCACCCGGAAGCCGTGGCGCTCGGCGTACTCGGCGCAGGCCTCCTGCGCACGGCGGATCTCCGCGGCCCCGGGAAGGAAGACCAGCACGTGCCCGTCGGTGAGCCGCGGTGCGAGGCGCTTGAGCCCGGCGAGCACCTGGGCCTCCAGGGGTCGGGTGTCCGCTGCCGGCAGGTGCTCGATCTCCACCGGGAAGACCCGACCCTCCGACGTCAGCACCGGCGCCTCGCCGAGGAAGCGCGCCACCGGTGCGGGGTCGATGGTGGCCGACATCACGACCAGGCGCAGGCCGGGGCGTCGCTCGCGGAGGCGCCGGAGGAGGGCCAGCCCGAGGTCGGTGGGCAGGTGGCGCTCGTGGAACTCGTCGAGCACCACGGCGCCGACGCCCCGGAGCCCGGGATCGGAGAGCAGGCGCCGGGTGAGCACACCTTCGGTGACGAAGCGCACCCGTGTGGCGGGGGAGGCCACCTCCTCGAAGCGAATCTGGTAGCCGACGCGTTGGCCCACCGGCTCGCCCAGCTCCTCGGCGACCCGGACCGCCGCGAGGCGCGTGGCGAGGCGACGCGGTTCGAGGACCCACAGCTCGCCGTCGAAGGCGCCGGCATCGAGGAGCGCACGCGGGACGCGGGTGGTCTTGCCCGCACCGGGCGCGGCCTGGAGGACGAGGGTGCCCCGCGTGGTCACCGCCTCCACCACCGACGGGAGAAGGGGATCGATGGGAAGCGGCGAGAGCGCCATCTTCAGCTCTTGCGCGCTGGCCGCGACTTGCGCCGCGCTTCGCCGTCGGGCGCCCGCGGCTCCGGCCTCGAGGCGTCGGGCGGAGCGGAGGGACGCCGGCGCGAGGTAGGGCGGGCGGCCTGCGCGATAGAAGCATTCTCGGCCGAGGCTCGACGACGCGAAGGACGCGGCGTGCCGTGCTCGCCGGGGGCGTCCGGCGTCACGGACTGGCCAGATCGGCGAGGGCGCGAGTCGGGACGGGCGCCGTGCGCGCCCGGGGGGTTCTCGGCGGAGGCTCGACGACGCGAGGGACGTGGAGAGTGCTCGCCGGCGTCCGGCGTCACCGTCAGGCCAGATCGGCGAGGGCGCAAGTCGGAGCGGGCGTCGTGCGCGGCCGGGGCGTTGCCGGCGGAGGCTCGACGACGCGAGGGACGTGGAGAGTGCTCGCCGGCGTCCGGCGTCACCGCCTGGCCGAATCGGCGCGGGCGCGAGTCGGAGCGGGCGTCGTGCGCGGCCGGGGCGTTCTCGGCGGAGGCTCGACGACGCGAGGGACGTGGAGAGTGCTCGCCCGGGGCGTGGGGCGTCACCGCCTGGCCGGATCGGCGCGGGCGCGAGGAGGTGCCGTGCTCGGTGGGAGCATGAGGCGGGTCGGTTGTGGCGGAAGCTGCGCGGGGCGTGAGGTGTGGAGGAGCTGCGGCTCCGGCGCCTTGTCGCCGCTTTTTTCGTCCGGCGTGGAGCGCAACAGCCTCGGAGTCCCGAGCCGTGCCCTCCTGCGGTGCGCCGTCCTGCGGTGCGGCGTCGGAAGCAACGTGCGCGGGCAGTTCCACGGCGACTTCCGCAGGCTCGGCCGAGGACGTCCTGGCGTGCTCGGTGCTCTCCCCTTCGCCGGGAGACTCCGCACGGGCACGTTTCGGGAAGACCGTCTCCAGCAGATCCGGCCGCCGCGTCAGCGCAGCCCGTGACACCCAGCGGACCCGCTCGAGCAGGTGTGCGCCCTTTCCGGCCACCGCCAGCAGCCTCGCCCGGACCTCGTCGGCCTCCGTACCGGAGAGGGCAGGGCGGTCGCGCTCGGCCGCCCACGCCGCGCCCGCAGCCGCGACGGTCTCCAGCGCCGGCCCCACCGCCGAGTGGGTCGCGAGCTCGGCCAGGCGCCGCACCACGTAGGCCGAGCTCAGCCGACGCTGGAGCTCCTTCTCGGCGGCCAGGGCCTGATCGGCGTGCCTGCGAAGCGACGGCGCCCGCCAGACCGGGAAGAGCGCCTCGACCAGGGGACCTCGCTCCGACTCGTGCGCGTGAATCGCCGAGCGTAGGCCCTCGGCGGCCTCGACCCACGCCGACAGCAGCGATGCCTTCCGCGCCCGTGCCTCGGGGCCGAGCTCCTCGAGCCACACCGCCTCGGCCCGGCTCGCGCGACGCACGGGTGCGGCACGCTCGACGAGCTCCGCCGCGCCGCGGAGCCACCCGGCCTCGACATCCGACGCGTCACCGAGCGCGTCAGCGGCGGAGCGGAGGCGGTCGGCGAGCCCGTCGAGCGTTCCGAGCAGGGTCCAGGCGGCCCGGACGGACGGCGTTGCTGGCGTCAGCGCAGCGCTCCCAGCACCGCCTCCATCGCCTCGGGGACGGCGAGATTGGCGAAGGCCCGCGTGGCCCCCGCGCCCACCAGCTGCTCGGCGGTGAAGCTTCCGGTGCCGACGCCGATGGACTCGGCGCCGATCGCCCGCGCCGCCGAGACGTCCTTCGGGGTGTCGCCGATGACCACCACCCGGCACTCCACCAGCGGTGCTCCGAGAAGGTCCGCGCCCCGCTCGGCGCCGCGGCGGATGAGCGCGGTGCGGTCCTCCGCGTCGCAGCCGAACCCTCCGAAGGCGAAGTGCTCGTAGATGCCGACGCGCTCGAGCTTGATGCGCGCGCCCTCGCGGATGTTGCCGGTCCCGAGCCCGACCGCGACCTCGCGATGTGCCCTTGCCCGGTCGACGGTCTCGGCCATCCCGGCGTGCACCCGGTACGTGGCATCGGGCGCAGCGGCAACCTCCTCGGCGAGGACCAGGAGGTAGTCGACCAGCACCCGATCGATGAGCACCTCGGTGGGCTCCACGCCGATGGCTCGCATCCCGGTGCGGACGATGGCCCGGTCGGTCATCCCGTCGAGGCGGAAGGTGCGGCAGGCGTCGCGCCGGCCAAATGAGCGCTCGAAGGCGATCTCCAGCGCGCGGCGTCCAACGCCGCCGGTGGTGACGAGGGTGCCGTCGACATCGAAGAGGAGAACCGTAGGTTGCATGTTCAGGGCTGGGCCTGCGCCAGGGACGCCTGGAGGCGCTCCCGGACACCGGGGTCTTCCTCACGCTCTAACCGGTCCTCGAGCGACTTGCGAGCCGCAGCCCCGCCAGCTCGCCCCAGCCCCCGCGCCGCTGCAGCGCGCACCGACGGATCCGCCGCGCCGAGGAGCGGCCCCAGCCGGGCCACTGCCTGCTCACGGTCGTGGGAGCCGAGCTCCTCGGCCACTGCGTCGCGAAGCGCCGGCGTGATCCGCGGAGAGGCGACGGCATCGCCGAGGACCTCCAGTCCCGCTCCGCCGGGCAAGCCGGCCAGGGCGCGCGCGGCGGCGAGGCGGCGGGCGTCGGTCGCCTGCGCGTCGAGGAGCTCCGC
>JBKPMY010000382.1:0-8376 GCA_046732375.1 Myxococcota bacterium | reverse complement strand
GCCCTGGACCTCGGCTTGCCCGCGTGCACGCATCCTTCCGGCCCCGGTTCTCGCTGCCCGAGACGACGCCCGGCAGCTCCTGAGCGCGGCCGAAGCCCGCGCCACCGAGCTCGTCGCCGAAGCGGAGCAAGCAGCCGAGTCGGTCCGGACCGAGGCGCGGCAGACGGGCCGCGACGAGGGCCTCGCCTACGCGCAGCGCCTGCTGGTGGAGATCCAGCAGGCCCGGCTGCGCACGCTCGAGGGAGAGGCCTTCCGCCGGAGCGTCAGCGAGCTGGCCCTGACCGTGGCCCGCCGTGTGCTTGGAGAAGCGTGGGACGCCGACCCGTCCCACTGGGCCCGGGCGGTCCTCGCGGCGGCGGAGCCGCTCCGGCGCTCGGCAGCGCTGTCGCTCCGGGTCGCGCCGTCGAGCGCCGCCGCCGTGCGCGAGGCGCTCGCCGGCGAGATCGCCTCGGGCGCCGTACAGGTGGCGGAGGACCTGACGGTGGACGAGGCCGGGTGCATCGCCGTGTCGAGCTGCGGCCGGGTGGACGGGAGGCTGTCGACGATGCTCGCCTCCTTCCGCGGGCCGCTCGGGCTCGAGGATCCTGCGTGAGCGGGGCCGCGCTCCTGGACGCGGCACGGTCGGTTCGCCCGTTCCGGGTGACCGGCCGGGTGGAGCTCGTCCGGGGGCTGCTCCTCGAAGCAACGCTCCCCGGAGCGCGGGTCGGGGAGGTGGCCACCATCACCGATGCGCGCGCGGAGGTGCTCGCCGAGGTGGTGGGGTTCGCAGGGGCACGCGTCCAGCTCCTTCCGCTCGGCAGCGCGGCCGGGCTCGGGGAGGGCGCCGAGGTCTCCTGCCGGGGAGAGTCGCTCACCGTGGGGGTCGGTCCAGGCCTGGTCGGTCGCGTGCTCGA
The DNA here is from genome assembly GCA_046732375.1 of Myxococcota bacterium. Classification (GTDB taxonomy): domain Bacteria; phylum Myxococcota; class Myxococcia; order Myxococcales; family Myxococcaceae; genus RPRB01. The sequence goes on along the minus strand of JBKPMY010000382.1, from coordinate 7,483 downwards.
TGGCCTCGGCCGTCCCATCGACGGAGCCCCGCCACCCGCAGGCCTCCAGCCCTGGCCAGTGGATCGAGCCTGCCCGAAGGCGTTCCGCCGGGCGCGGGTCGAGGTGCCCCTGCCGCTGGGAATCCGGGCCATCGACGGGCTCTGCACCGTCGGCCGGGGTCAGCGCCTCGGCCTCTTCGCCGGCGCCGGGGTCGGGAAGTCCAGCCTGCTCGGACAGATGGTCCGTCAGACGCGCGCGGACGTCACCGTCGTGGCGCTGGTGGGCGAGCGGGGTCGGGAGCTGCGCGAGTTCGTCGAGGACTCCCTCGGCCCGCAGGGCCGCAGGCGGGCCGTGGTGGTGTGCGCGACCTCCGACGAGCCGGCCCTGGTCCGCCTGCGTGCCGGCTTCGTCGCGACCGCGATCGCCGAGTGGTTCCGTGACCAGGGCGGGAACGTCCTCTTCCTCCTCGACTCGGTGACCCGTCTGGCACGGGCGCAGCGCGAGGTGGGCCTCGCGGCCGGCGAGCCGCCGGCGCGCCAGGGCTACCCCCCGTCGGCGTTCTCGATGCTTCCGCGGCTGCTCGAGCGAACCGGCAACTCCGAGCGCGGGTACTGCACCGCGCTCTACACCTGCCTCGTCGCCGGCGACGACCTGGAGGATCCCATCGCCGACGAGGTGCGCGGCATCCTCGACGGTCACGTGGTGCTCGACCGCCGCATCGCCGAGCGCGGACGCTGGCCGGCGGTGGACGTGCTCGCCTCGCTCTCCAGGGTCATGACCCGGGTCACCACCGAGGAGCACCGAATATTGGCAGCGCGGTTCCGCGCGCTGCTCGGCGCCTACGAACAGCGGCGTGACCTCATCCTCCTCGGAGCGTACGTCCCCGGAACCGATCCTCTGGTCGACGAGGCCATCGCGCGGCAGCCGGCGCTGGAGGCCTTCCTCGCCCAGGGCCGCGACGAGCCGCCCGGCGCGCTCCTGGAACGAATGCGCGAGGCGGTCGAGGGATGAGCGGGCTGGAAACGCTCCGGCGTCTGAGAGCCCACGGCCGTGACGGAGCACAGGAGGCCTTCGCGCGCCGACTCGCCGAGCTCCGACTGGCAGAGGAGCTCCTCCGTCGCGCGAGTGCCCGGTGGGAGTCCCAGCGGGGACGAATGGCTTCCCGCGCGGATGCCCGGCTGTCCATCGCTCCGGGAGCGGCCGCCGCGACCGCCGTTTTCCATGCGCGTCACGAGTCCCGGCTCCGGGGCGAGCTCGAGGTGCTCGCCTTCGGCCGGGATGTGGCCCGGCGGGAGCTCGCCGCCCGCTCCAGCCGGAGCGACGACGCCCGGGACGCCCTGGAGAAGGCGGAGGCGAGCCTCGCCGTCCTAAAGCGTCTCCTCGAGCGCCGCGCGGCAGACGCACAGCGGCGGAAGGCTCGACGGGATGAAGATCCCTAGGGGAGCGGGCGCAGGCTCAGGAAGGCGTCCGAGAACACCTCGGCGTGCGTGCCAGGCCCGTTCTTCAGACCGGCGAACATTCCCCAGCCGTCGATCACCCGCACCGCGGTGACCTCGTTGCCGCGGCCTGCCGGTCCCGCCGGCAGGGTCACCCGCTGGCGCACGAGGCCGTCCGGGCCGACGCTGACCGCGAGGTTGTCCCGCGCATCGCTCACGCTGAGCCCGCTGGGGTTCTGGGTGTAGTTCGTCGACCCGACAGCCAGGACCGAACCGTCGTTCAGCGGCGCGAGGTCCCAGAACATGTCTCCCTCCTGAACGTCGACCAGGTGCTCGCTCCGCGCCTGTCCGGTCGATGCCTCGAAGGACTGGATCCAGCCGTCCCAGCTCCCCGGCTCGTTACCGGTGCGGATCCTGCCCGTCAGCCAGAGTGTCTGCGCCGAGGCTCGGACGTTCAGCAACCGCTTGCCGGTCCCGAGACCGGAGAGGACAGCGTAGCTTCGCGCGCCCTCCGGCGAGAGCCGGGTGATGACGGAGACCCCGTAATCGAAGTGGTCCGGATCGGCCCGGTCGAGCAGGTGCTCGCCGAAGGCTGCATCGTGGGCAGTGAGCACCTCGGGCGTGCTGGGGATTACGACGTACGCGGCGCCGGTCGAGTCGACGTCGAGGTAGACGAACGCCGTCCGATCGCCCTGATGGAAGTTGTCGAATCCGCCTCCGATGATGCCGATCGACAGGAGTTCCGCTCCTGGCTCGACGAGCGTCGTCCACGTGGGATGGAAGGTCTCCTCGTGGAACTCGAGCCGGTGAGCCCGGACCGAGTTGTCGGACCACCTCACGACAACGAGCACGCCCTCGCCGGAAGAGGTGATCCGGGCCCGATCGAGGGAGAACACGATCCGTCGGGTCTCGGCCGGGTCGGGGAGACCCGGGTCGAGCTGGGAGGAGACGGGCCTCCCCTCGGGAAAGAAGCGGGTCACCCAGGTCCGGAACGGCTTCACGAGGACCTCATTCCCTGGCACCGGCTCGATCTCCACGGCCGTCGCCGCGCCGCTCGGGTGCGCCGTGAAGTCGATGAGCAATCGACCCTCGGGTGGCAGATACTCCCGGATGACCCGCAGCTCCGAGTCCAGCCACACCAGCTTGCGTTGCGGCATCGTCACCAGCACCTGCGGCTGGAGCGTCTCCACCAGGACGATCCATCGCTGATCGGTCCACGGCTCCACCCTGACCGCGGCCGCCCCGGCGAGCGTCGCGTCCCTGGGACCGAGGGGTTGTCCCCGGGAACCGGGCGGCGTGCCCCCGCAGGCCGCGAGCACCACGACCAGAATCGGCCACGACCTCCAGAGATCACAGCGACGCAGACAGGCTCCTTGCAGTCCTCGAGTCGTGGACACAGGCTTCTGCTGCCGTTGTCTCGAGCTGACCAGCACAGTGAGCCCCACTTCCGAGCTACCTTCCGAGTTCCGCTGGCTTCCCGGATGGCTCGAGGCCGCGGAGGCGGCTCGCCTCTACGAGATCCTCCTCTCCCGGACGCCCTGGGAGGACCCAGCGGTCACCATTGCCGGGCGCCAGATTCCTCTTCCGCGACGTGTCGCGTTCTACGGGCCGTTCCCCTACGCCTACTCGGGGATCCTCCATCCAGCGCGTCCGCTTCCGCCGGTCATCGGAGCGCTGCGGGACCGCATCCAGGACGTGGCCGGACAGCCATTCAACACCGTGCTCATGAATCTTTACCGCTCGGGGAACGATTCGGTCTCGTGGCACAGCGACGACGACTATCCGCACGGTGGCCATCCGGCGGTCGCCTCTCTCAGCCTGGGTGAACCGCGCAAGTTCCGCCTTGCCCACAAACGACACACGGGCGAGCGCTTCAATCTCGACCTCACGCCGGGGGGACTCCTGGTCATGGGTGGGAACAGTCAGCTCGAGTACCGCCACTCCTTGCCGAAGAGCGCCAAGGCGCAAGGCGCGCGGATCAACTTGACCTTCCGACACATGGCCGCCTCGAACTTCTAGTCGGTCGTCGCTCGCAACATGCCCGACCGCAGCGGCAGGAGGTAGTTGAGGCTGCTCGCCGCGAGCGCGGCCCCGATCGCCAGGTTCACCATCCCTCGCCACAGCGGGGGAACCCCGCCGAGCGTCAGTCCCACGCTCAGCGCCGCCATCAGTCCGATGACCACCCAGCTCCGGATCCCGTAGACGTGGATCGGCCGCTGGTCCCGGTCGAGCGCGGCGAGCCGCTCGATGTTCCGCTGCGCCGTCCTCCGGAGCACGAACCGGCCCTTCGCCGCCCCCAGCGCCAGTCCAATCGCGGCGACGCCCGCGACGACCACCGGCGCGGTCTCGCCGCGGGCCGCCTGGGCCAGTCGCGCCGCCCCGAGCGAGAGCAGCACCACCCCCCCGAGCAGCCACAGACCGAACGCCAGCCATCCCAGCGAGCGCGGCGCCAGCCTGACCGGCAATGCCAGCAGCAGGATCGCGATGAACGGCATGATCGGGAGCGCCTGCAATCGAGGCCAATCCTCGCACGTCACAGATCCGGGGAGCGAGCATGAGGCCCGCAATCGGCTGGTTCGTTGTCCTGGTCACGGCGCTCCCGGGGAATGCCGCGGAGGAGCTGGAGCTCGCGCCTGCCGCGACCGCGGACGAGGTGGCCTTCGCCCGCGAGGCCAAGGACCTCGCACGCAAGGTGATCGAACGCCACCGGGAAGAACGGCCCGACAAGTCGCTGGACGATCTCTCCCGACTGCGGCTCGTGTCAGGCGACTTCCAGCGCGCACTTCAGGACCTCGGGGCCCTGCGAGACCTTCGCCGACCCACCGACCCCGTCTTCGCCGATGGAGTCCTCGTTCAATCCGAGATGTACGCCAGAGCGCGGCTGAAGCAGGGGACGGCTCAGACCGGCTTCGCCGACGCGTACCGGCAGATCTTCCGGGAGACGTTCGGCCGGCTCGACGACAAGGCTGCCTACTACGTGGCGGGCTACCTTCCGGACGAGTCGTACCTGATGCGGACCCGGAACGATCTCCGAAGGGTCCTGAAGGCCCGAGGGGAGTCACGGACCATCGGGATGGCGGATGCGGTCGACCTCCTCCGGAAGTACCAGCTGTACGAAGCGGCGCTGGCGACGCAGGCACTGGTCGCACCACTCGTCGCGGAAGACGACGATCGTCGGTATCAGATCGACGATGCGGTGCTCATCCGTACCCCCGGGGGAGCGACGCTCTCGGCGATGGTCTTCCGGCCCAAGGGCACGGGGCGCCCGGCGCCGGCCGCGATGTACTTCGGCATCTATCCCGACTCGGACCGTGCAGCGGCCCGGGAAGCGGCAGCGCACGGATACGTCGCCGTGGTCGCCGACTCGCGGGGAAAGCGCCTCAGCCCGGACCCGCTCCTGCCCTACGAGCACGAGGTCGAGGATACCCGCGCGGTCATCGACTGGATCACCCGGCAGCCCTGGAGCGACGGCAAGGTGGGGATGTGGGGCAACAGCTACAACGGCTTCGCGCAGTGGGCGGCGACGAAGAACCTGCATCCGGCGCTGAAGACCATCGTTCCCTCCGCGGCGGCGATTCCGGGCCTGGGCTTGCCGATGGAGAACAACGTCTTCCTGAACGCCAACTACGGCTGGGTTTTCTACGTCGGCAACAACAAGCTCCTGGACGACAAGACCTACTTCGATCCGGTCAGGTGGTCATCGCTGAACCAGCGCTGGTACGAGAGTGGACGGCCCTACCGTCAGCTCGACCAGATCGACGGAACACCGAATCCGCTGCTCCAGCGATGGCTGCGTCATCCGGCCTACGATCGGTACTGGCAAGGGATGGTCCCCTTCCGGACCGACTACGCGAAGGTCGACATCCCGGTCCTGACCATCACCGGGTACTACGACGACGGCCAGATCTCCGCGCTCCACTATCTTCGTGAGCACCTCAGGTACCGGCCAGACGCCGAACACTACCTCCTCATCGGTCCCTACCAGCACTTCACCGCCCAGGCAGCGCGCAAGCCGAGCGCCTTCGGCGGTTACGAGATCGACCCCGTCGCCCAGATCAACACCAAGGAGATCATCTTCCAGTGGATGGACCACGTCCTGCGCGGGGGACCGAAGCCGGCGATCCTCAGGGACAGGATCAATTACGAGGTGATGGGGGCCAACGAGTGGAAGCACGCCCCGTCGGTGGACGCCATGGGCGAGGGCGTGAAGTTCCATCTCGCGACGGCGCGGAGCGGCGCGCACCACGTGCTGACCCGGGACAGGCCCGAGCCGGGCTTTCTGGAGCAGACCGTGAATCTGGCCGATCGGACGACTGTCACGAACGACTACTACTATCCGTCGCCGATCATCACCGAGAAGCTCGATGCGCAAAGCGGCTTCTCCTACGTCAGTGAGCCGTTCGCCGAGCCGGTCTCGGTGAGCGGGATCATCACCGGGGAAATCAAGGCGACCATCAACAAGAAGGATTTCGACCTCAGCGTGGTCGTCTACGAGGTCATGCCCGACGGCAGGCTCTTCCACCTGACGTACTTCGTCGGAAGAGCCAGCTTCGCCCGGGACATGACGACCCGGCGGCTCCTCACTCCCGGGAAGAAGGAGTCGATTCTCTTCGACCGGACCAGACTGGTCAGCCGTCAGCTCGGCAGAGGCAGCCGCCTGCTCGTCGTGGTGAACGTGAACAAGAACCAGTTCGCGCAGGTCAACCACGGAACCGGCAAGGACGTCAGCGACGAATCGAGCGCCGACGGCAAGATCCCGCTCCGGATCCGCTGGCACTCCGACAGCTACGTGCGGATTCCCATCGCCCGGTGAGAGGGTGCAGGCTCGGCACCCGCCCCCCGGTGCCCCCGACCGCCGGCTACAGCTCGTCGAGGAACTCCTCGTTGTAGGTGTACCGCGAGAGCCGCTTCACCAGCGCCTCCATCGCCTCCACCGGCTTCACGGCGAAGAGCATCTGGCGGAGCTTCTTCACCTTCTCGTACTCCTTGAGGGTGAAGAGCTTCTCCTCTTTCCGCGTGCCGGACTGCGGGATGTTGATCGCCGGGAAGATCCGCTTCTCGGCCAGGAGGCGGTCGAGGGTGATCTCGCTGTTCCCCGTTCCCTTGAACTCCTCGAAGATCACCTCGTCCATCCGGCTGCCGGTGTCGATGAGCGCCGTGCCGACGATGGTCAGCGAGCCGGCCTCCTCGGTCGCCCGGGCCGCTCCGAAGATGCGCTTCGGCCGCTCCAGGGCCCGGCTGTCCACGCCGCCGGTGAGCGTCCGGCCCGAGCTGTCGACCTCCTTGTTGAAGGCCCGCGCCAGCCGGGTGATCGAGTCGAGGAGGATCATCACGTCCTTCCCGCTCTCCACCATGCGGCGCGCCCGCTCGAGCGCGAGCTCGGCGACCTTGAGGTGATCCCCGGTGGCCCGGTCGCTGCTCGAGGCCAGCACCTCGGCCTTGATGCTCCGGCGCATGTCGGTGACTTCCTCGGGACGCTCGTCGATGAGGAGCACCATCACGTGGATCTCGGGATGGTTGGCCAGCACCGCCTGGGCGATCCGCTGGAGCATGATCGTCTTTCCTGCCTTGGGCGGAGAGACGATGAGCGCGCGCTGGCCCTTGCCCAGCGGGGCGATCAGGTCGAGCACTCGGGTCACCATCTCGCGGTGACCGTGCTCGAGCTTGATCCGCTCCACCGGGTCGATGCTGGTCAGGTCGTTGAAGTGAGGCAGCCGCGGCGCGCCCTCCACCGGCTGGCCGTCCACCGTTTCTACGCGCTGGACAAGTCCCTTCTGGCCCCGCATCTGCGCCATCGCGGTGAGGTACTGGCCCTGCCGGAGCCGGAGCTTCTGAACCAGGTTCTTCGGAAGCTCCGCGTCCTCGGGACCGGGCAGGAGGTTGCGGCGGATCTGCCTGAGGAAGGCGTTGGGCCCCTTCGCATCGGTGTCGAGCACGCCTTCGACCGGGGCGAGATTCGGCTGGACCTGCGTCGGTGGTGGGCGCGGCGCTCCGCCGGGAGCCTGCTGGCCGGGCTGCTGCTGTTGCTGCTGCTGGCGCGCCTGCCACTGCTGCAGCTCCTGAGGCG
>JBKPMY010000381.1:0-32184 GCA_046732375.1 Myxococcota bacterium | reverse complement strand
AGCACGGGCCACCTCTCGTCTCGCGATGAACGCTAGAAAGCTCACTCCGAGCCGCCCGGGCTTGAACGGGTCCACTGCGTAGAGGATGCCGTGTGCGTCCATCGCGGCCTTGAGTCGTGCCGTGGTGACCCCGTGCCAGATGCCGATCTCCACGACTCGGCGTCGGCCGAGTACCGCCTGTTCGAGGGCTCGGCGCTCGGCCTCGGTCGTCTGAGTCTCCGCCCTGGCCAGGCCGACGGCCCAGAGCGCGAAGTGTGTGGCGACCCTCACCTCACCTCTCGACGGCGCGCTCGCACGCGCGCTCCACCGCAACAGCCGCAGCTTCCCAGGTACACGCTCTGGCTTTCACGCGTGCAGCAGACCCCATTCTGCGTCTGAGGTCCACGTCCTGGAGAAGGGTGCGGAGGTGTCTCGCGGCCGCTTCCGTGTCGAGAGGCGAGTAGAGGTTCCCCTCTCTACCCTCGGTCACGATGTCGGGGACTCCTCCCACCGCCGACGCAACCGCTGGCAAGCCGTGACTCATCGCCTCGAGGAGTGCAAGCGGTGAGCCCTCCCGTAGGGACGGCAACAGGAACACGCCGGCGGAGCCAACCAGGCCGCGGAGCTCGTCCGGTCCGGTAAAGGAGCGCGCGACCCGAACCGAGCCTCGATCTTCCGGCGAGAAGGCTCGAAGGATCTGACCGGGCTCGACTCCACTCCCAGCGACGGTGAGATGCGTCCCCGGAAGGGCAGAACGAACCGCTCTCCAGATCCTCGGGAGCAGCAGCGAACCCTTCTCCGGAATCCACGTGCCCAGAAACAGAATCCCATCGGCTGCTCCGGCGTCGACGGGCGCCGCCACGGCATCCGCGCCGTTCACGAAGCAGGTCACTGCAGCCGGCTCCTTCTTCAGATGCGACACCAGATATCTACGGTCCACCTCGGCGAGGCAGAGGAGCTGTTCTGCTGCGAGGAATCCCGCGGTCTCGCGCCAGCCCCAGAAGGCCTGATGCTTCACGAACTGAACAAGTGACATGCGAGCGGCACCTTCACGCGTTGCACGTCGCAGGTCGCGAACGATCCGGTTCTCCACGCCATGGCTCATGACCACGACAGCGGTACCCGTCATTCGTCGGGCAAGGCAGACCGGTAGAGCGTGCGGCTCGTGGACGACGATGGCGTCGAACCGCCTGCGCTCCCGTAGAAGCCACCGAGCGACAGTGACTCCGAAGAAATGCCGCTCCAGGGAGGAGCCCAGATCGAGAGCGAGCGACGATGCATCGAGGGAGACGACGTCGTGACCTCGAGCCCGCAGCTGCTCGGCAATGCGCCCGGTCCACTTCCCCATCCCGGTCGTGGCCGACGACCCAATAAATGAGGCGAGCACTATCCTCAATGCGCAGCCCCACTGATCCGAGCGAAGACGTCGAGCAACAGTTGAACGTGGTTGTCTACGACGAACCGCTGCGACCTTCGGTGGGCCTCGACGCCCCAGGTCTGCTTCGTCGTCAGGTCCTGCCGAGCACGGAGCAACCCGCGCTCGAGGCTGGCAGCGAGATTCCCCTCGAGTAGACAGAGCGCGCCGGTAACGTCATCCTCGAGCCAGTCCGTCACGCCCCCCGCTCGGAACGCGACCGTCGGAACACCGAGGCGAGCGGCCTCCAGACCGACGAGGCCAAAGGGCTCCGGCCAGACGCTCGGGAGGAGGAGGGCGCACGCTCGGCGGAGGACCTCGTCTCGGCCCTCGGTTCCGAGCCAACCGTGGAAGTTGGCGGGCACATCACATGTACGGGCAAGGTGCTCCCATCCCAGGCGCTCCGGACCATCGCCGACGAGGTCGAGGGTAATCGCCTTCCCGACCGAGCCCTTCAGACGGGCACATGCCTTGATCGCGAGATGACCACCTTTGACGGAGGTCATTCGGCCGACGAAGGCGAACCGATTCGGCTCTCTTGCACGCGACGGACTGGGGCTTGGAGGAGCGGAGAAATAGGGCGCGAGCGTGACATGCGTGCGCGTGTTGCGCTCGAACTCCGCCTTCATGTGGTTCGAGGCAACGAGGATTTCTCGGTATCCATCGAGAAGACTGTGTCGCCGCCGCTGAGCAGTGTATCCCTCCACGAAGCCGCCGACTCTCGCTGGCCCACAACCACGCGGGAAATAGAGAGCGAGACAGCTCCTACCGAAGCGTCGTTCGCAAAACTTTAGTCGGGGGTGGCGATGACGCTTTTCCCCGCTGATGCAGGTCCCATAGTAGTTGTGGGCGAAGAGCACGCCCGGAAAGCGATCGATCAGCCACGCTTCCAGGTCGGCGTCGAAGAGCCCGTGGACGAAGACTACGCCAGGCCTCCAGTCCTCGATCTGCTTCCTAGTGCCTGGTGCGCGCGCGTGCCACACGACCCGATCCTCTGGAGCACCAGCGGTCGTCTCGGTGAGCAGTCGTACCGACACGCCCTGTTGCTCGAGGGCCGGCACCACGGCGGCGATGTATCGCTCCGCGCCTCCGACGATCTCCGAGGTATGATTCGCGATCAGCAGCCGCATTCGTGAGTCACTCGGGTGAGACACCCACCGCGCGTCCTCGCCACTCTCACCGGCACGCACACCTCTTGGCCCCGAGGTGACGGCAAGCCAGGAGTGAGCCAATCCTCCTTCAACGACCCTCGGAGGCGTCGTGCGGAGCCCAGCGAAGTTGTGGGATGCTCCCCGCTTCCACTCACGGTCTCGCTCCCTTGTTCCGATCTCCTTCGAGAAGAAACCGAACCGTCCGAGCGCTTATAGCCCCTTCGACTGAAGGCGCCCAGGCGAGCCCTGTCCCGATTGACCAGCGACCCATCACTCAAGGCATCGGGACTCGCCCTTCAATCCGCGCGCAGCCGGCGACCAGCCTCGTGACCACCAGCAGCACACCACTCCCCCAGATTGCTTCGCTCACCAGCTTGCGGGGACTCCTCGCTCTGTGGGTGGTGCTGTACCACTTCTGGAACGAACTCCTCTGTCTCTTCCCATCGCTGGCCCCGCTGACGCCCGTCATAAGACGGGGGCACCTCGCCGTTCCTGGCTTCTTCGTGCTCAGTGGATTCGTCCTCGCCCGCAAGTACACGTCCTGGTTTCACGCGCTTCATCCGCGAACCGTGACCGACTTCCTCGGTCTTCGCCTAGCCAGGATCTATCCGGTGCATGTTGCGACCCTGCTCTGCGTGGCTGCCATGGTCGTCGGTGCTCGGCACCTTGGCTACGAGCTCTCGGATAGCGGCTATTCGGCAAAGGAACTCCTGCTTAACGTGTTTCTTCTCCATGCGTGGACACCACACCTGGTGCTCAGCTGGAATTACCCTTCATGGTCGATCAGTTCGGAATGGTTTGCTTATCTACTTTTCCCTTTTCTTGTTAGATGCCTCGGGTCTCTTCTCCGGATGAGAAGGGGCGCAATGCTCGGCTTTTTCGTCGCCGCCGCTTTTTCGATGGCGGTGCTTCTACTCTGGGAGGCGCACCCGTTCAGAGAGCTCGCCATCGTTGTGCCGACGTTCTTTGCGGGCATGGCTGCCAGCCATATCGCGCAGCAGCAGATTCGTCGAATTCCACCCTGGGCACCGATGGTGAGTGCGGCCTCCGTGCTGGTGGCTTGCTATCTTCCGGGCCCGGTGGGCCTCGCGGGGCTGCTCATGGGATTGTTTGGACTGATCGTCACGCTCGCGCTTCGAGGAGCCGGAACGAGGATCTGGGCGATTCCACCACTCATCGTGCTGGGCGAGATTTCATATTCCCTGTACATGGCCCACACGCTCGCGCAGAAGGTCCTCTATCGGCTTCTTCCAGCCGTTCGGTTTGTTGATGCGTCCGCTCTGACCAGGCTAGCCGTCCTCACAGCGTACGCGGGCCTGGTCACCGCCCTGTGCGCCCTTAGCTACGTGGTGGTAGAACGACCGTGTCGGGAATGGGGCCGGCGTCGACTCGAGCGAGCACAGGGGATGACGCGAAGCTGGTCACCGTCCGGGATTTCGGGGTGACGACTTCTCGGTCGCAGCGCCTCGCGCATGTGGTGGTGCCCTTCGCGTTCCCTCCTCCACCGCCCGGGCCATCCTCGAGCAAAGCGAGCGTGGGAGCAGGCCGATCGGCTGGTGGGAACGGATCGGGTGCGGCACGCGGTGTACCATGGGACGGTACACATGTACCCAGGCGGAGAATGCTGCGGCACGGGTGCTCGCCGTGGCGTCGCTACGTCCCCGACGCGATGGCACAGCGATAACTGAGCTAGACTCACCGCCGCCCATCCACGGAGAAGTGACCGTCTCGAGACATGCGCTCCCAGACCGAACTTGCGGCGGCGATCCGACCCTGGAGCTCCTTTGGACTCTTCGTTCCCCTCATCGGAGCGGCCGTCGGCTGCTCGGCCTACCTCAATCGCCTCGCGGCCGCAGGGACGATCGACCCAGGCAAGGGGGGGCTCGCTCGGGTCGTGTTCAGCGCGGTACTCGGAGCGGGACTGTTGTGGCTGCTGGAACGCCTCATCTCCGCCGCCGTCGGTCGATGGCTGCTTCCTCCCGAGGCTCTACCCCGCTTTCGTAGGGTGCACGCATTCACCTATCTGGTCTTCGGGCTCTTCGTTCTCGGGGCATTCGGACTTCGCGTCGACAATCGCGCGTGCGAGCTCGCCGTTGTTCTGTTGTTCTTTATCGTCAACATCGTGGCATTGCCCCTGGCTCTCGACGCCCCCACGAGAACGAGGCTGTTCTCCTCGCTGGGGTGGCTGGTCACACTGTTCTTCATCTCGGGCATCGCTGCCCTCATCTACCAGGTGACCTGGCAGCGGGTCCTGTTCGGCGCGTTCGGCGTGAACATCGAATCGGTCACGCTGATCGTGGTCATCTTCATGTTCGGGCTGGGGTTGGGTTCACTGGTTGGCGGTGCCGTTTCGAAGCGTTATCCGAACCGCCTGCCAGTCTTCTTCCTGCTCTGCGAGACCTTGACCGGGCTTTTCGGCGTCATCAGCTTGCCGTTGATTCGCCTGGTTGCTGCGGGAACGGTCCAGGGGGGAACGCTCGCGATCGCGCTGAGCATCTTCGGTCTTCTGAGCGTCCCCACTCTCCTCATGGGAGCAACGCTCCCCATCCTCGTCACCCATCTCCACGCTCACTACCGCCACGCCGGCAAGTCGATTGGCCTGCTGTACTTCGCGAACACTCTTGGATCGGCCGCGGCATGCTTCATCGCCGCCGACATCCTCTTCGTGCTGGCTGGTCAGCAGCTGAGCATCCTCTTCGCTGCCGCGTGCAATCTGGCGGTGGGTCTTCTGGTCTGGAAGCACACCCGGGCGGTCGCCAGCAGGTCCCAGTCCGTCACACGGCAACCGGAGCCGGAAACTGAAGCAGCGAGCCAACCCCCCGGAGCGTCCATCCCCTTTCCGGTCGTGCTCCTGCTCGCCGGGCTGATCGGGTACGTGTCGCTGAGCCAGGAGATCCTCTGGATTCACGGCCTCTCCTTCTCTACCGGAGGCGTCCCGAGGGTCTTCGCCCATGTCCTGGGCATCTTCCTCCTCGGGATCGCCGGCGGCTCGCTCTACGCGAAGAAGAAGACCGAGAGCTCGCCGAGGTATCCCGGGGGGTTCCTGGTCGCTGCGCTCATCGTCTCCGGGCTCGTCTATTTCGCGGCAACGCCGGTCTCGGCTTGGCTCTCCATGCATCGAGAGGCGCTCGGCTTCCGCTGGCTCTATCTCTCGGTCCTGGTGGTCGCCTTTCTCAGCGGACTGACCTTTCCGATTCTCTGTCACTTCGGCATATCACGGGACGGAGGGATCGGCTCGTCGCTCTCGTGGGTCTACTTCGCAAACATCGTTGGCTCGATGCTGGGGCCGATCATCACGACTTACCTGTTGATGGACGTCTACAGCCTCTCCCAGCTCAACCTCTTTGCTGCGCTGCTGACCTTCGCTTGCGCAGGGCTGGTCGTGCTGCTCACGCCTGTTGCACGACGAGAGCGACTGGTGAGCCTCGTCGCGCTCGTGACGGCCAGTGCGGTCGTGCTGCTGCTTCAGCCGGCGAGCTCGGTCGAGCTACTCCGGAGGCTGCAATTCAAGGATCAGCTCTCGGCTCACGCTCCGTATGAGCGGGTGGTCGAGAACCGGAGCGGGATCATCACCATCGAGCAGAGTCAGGACGGGGCGATCATCTACGGGGACGGAATCTACGATGGGCGGTTCAACGTCGACCCGGTGCTCGATAGCAACCTGATCAGCCGTTGCTACATGATCTCCGCGCTGCACCGGAACCCGGAACGGGTGCTCGAGATCGGTCTGTCGAGCGGTTCGTGGACTCGAGTCATGGCTGCATACGATCCGATCAAGACCCTGGACGTCGTGGAGATCAATCCAGGGTATGCGGAAGCCGTCCGACAGTCAGACAACGCCAGCGTCCTGACCAACCCCAAGGTGCATATTTACTTCGACGATGGGCGCCGCTGGCTCAAGCGCCATCCGGAGAAGAAGTATGACCTGATCGTGATGAACACGAGCTACTACTGGCGCAGCCACGCGACGAACATCCTGTCTCAGGATTTTCTGCGCATGGTCAGGAGCCACCTGAAACCGGGCGGGGTCGTCTACTACAACGGGACGGGTTTCCCGGATAACGCGTACACGGCTGCGAAGACCTTTCCCCACGTCCTTCAGGTCGTCAATTTCATCGCGGCGAGCGATGCATCGTTCGATCTGACCACTACGGAGAGGGCAGCGAACCTGGAGCGTTTCACCGAGGGGGGGCAGGCCATCTTCTCGAGGTCGCCCGCGATGGGAAAGCGTGCGGTAGAGCTGGCAACCTGGTCCCTGTCCGACGTCGGGCCTGCCTTTCGCGAACGGTCGGATCTCTGGGTGATCACGGACGACAATATGGCGAGCGAGTTCCGAGCTGGGCTCCGCTTCTACGAGCCGGCGAGGGGGTGGGCAGGGTTGCTCTCTCGTCCGGACTCGTGACGAGCCTGGGAAGGGCATCCGAAAAGCGGGAGCGCAGGTGGTCGGTGAGCCTCTCACCGGCGAGACCCTGCCGCGTGATGCTCTCGTCCTTCTGATCGAGCACGTCCACGAAGCGGAGTCGGCGGGCATAGAGACCATGCGCGAAGTTGGTGCTGGCAATCCCGTCGAACTCCAGGAGGGTCTTCTCCGTGCCGTCGAGGATCATCAGCTGCTTCGGGGCAAACGAGGTGCAGCGAGCGGACGCCGCGAAGCGCGGCGGGTGAGGACCGACCAGGGAGTCTCCCCAGAGCAGACACTCGGTCTCGGTTCCCACCCCGAGAAGATCGAACAGCGTGGGAAAAACGTCGACCTGCGAGGCGATCTTCACCGGCTCCGGTGAAGGTGAGCGGAGCGCCGGCGGCACGCGGAAGACGAAACCGATCGAGGTCTGGAAGCGATTCAGTTCCGAGCCATGCGTGAGGTGGCCTCGCTCCATGAACTCCTCACCGTGGTCACCCACCACCACGATGATCGAGTCGTCCCACAGGCCCCGCTTCTTGAGCTTGTCGAGGAACTCTCCGAGGAGCGAGTCGACGAAGTACACGGAATTGCGATAGCGGTTCTTGAGGAGAGACACCTCGCTCTGCCCGTAATGGGTCTTGAAGAGGTTGATGCTCTCCAGATAGGGCTCGTACTTCGGAGGAAATCCGCGGCCCCATGAGTAGTCGTGGTGCGGGGCGTCGAGGAAGACCGCGAAGAACCGCCCCGAGTTCGGTGCCAGCGAGTCGATGGACCCGAGGAGTCGATCCATCACCACCCGGTCGAGATCGGCAGGCTCGGCGCCGGGATTGGCACCGCTGAGGCTGGTCTGGTCGACGAGGACGTCGGCGAGCGAGAGATCACGTGAAAAGAGCACGTGATCCATGTCGAAGTAGTGGAGGTTGGGAGTCGACAGCACCGAGACGTGGTAGCCGAGGGCCCGCAGTACCCGCAGCGGGATGGCGCCGCTCTGGTCCGGTGACTTCGCGAACAGGCTCCAGAACATCGGTGACGATGAGTTGAAGAGAGAGAGCCAGGTGATATGCGTGCAGTTTCCGTTGGCCTGTCCATCCAGGATGTGCAGCGACTCTCGCTGAAGCCGGAAAAGGTTCGGCGCACCATCGGACGAGACCGCGTCCGCCCGAAGGCTCTCGACCACGAAGAGAAAGATGTTCGGGCGCCTGGCGGGCTCCGTTCCCCTGAGCTTGCGGAGCTGGTTCTCGATGGAAGTGGCGTCCGGAGGCGGCAGGAACTGGGGATTGTCGATGGTCAGGATTGCGCTCCTGGCAGGGCGGATCAGATCGACCGGCCACTCCGACTGGTGGAACCAGTACTGCACCGTGTCGGACACGCGGTGCTTCACGAGGTGCCTGATGGGAATCAGGGCCAGGCCGGAGCCGAGTAGAGCGAGGCCGACTGTGACCACGGACACCGGTTGGTGACCCCACCAATATCGCCCCCACGTTGCGCGATGAAATGCAGTGGCCCCGGCGAGGAGGCCGAGGAGGAGGAGCAAGCCCACTCCGACGAGGAGAAGCTTGGACCTCATCACGAGAAAGTCCCCGCGGAGGTTCCAGAGCAGGAGAGTCAGAGTCTCGTCGACGTGGAGGTCTAGCCAGCGATAGCCGAATGAGTCGAGCCAGAAGACAGTGCTCGCCGTTGTTGCGAGCCCCCAGAGCGCGGACGTGAGGAGGCCGGTGGTCAGGGAGCTGAGGGCTCCCAGCACGAGGGAGATTGCAAGGAAGAGCAAAGCGCCCTGTGCGAGGGCAGCCAGAACGAGAGGAGGAAATTCCGAGGAAGGAACGTTCGGGAGACGAGTCAGCTGAGTCAGCAGTAACACCTGGCCGGCGAAGATGTTCAGGCCGATGAGCGCCAGGAGCGGAAGGTTAAGAGCGAGTCGCAGGCGAGGCCGGGGCACGGGAGACACTATTTTCAAGGAGACCCTGGGGTCCATGGGGCGGGGGTGCACTTCGGTTCGTGGGGACCTCTCGAGGACGGTCTTCTAGCTGTGCCGTGCTCTGTCGTAGACGCTCAGCACCTCGGGCCCGAGCCGGGCAGCATCGAGGTGTATCCGTGCATGGCCGGCGGCGGCCAGGCCGAGCCGGCGCCGCTCCTCCGGCGAAGCCATCAGGCCGGTCAACGTGGCCGAGAGCGCCCTGGCGTCCCCTGGTGCGTACAGACGTCCGGTCACCCCGTCGGCAATCTGCTCCAGGACTCCGCCTGACGACGGACCCACCACCGTCAGCCCAGCGGCGAGCGCCTCGGCCACCGTCCGCCCGAACGGCTCAGGCCGGGTACTTGCGTTCACCACGATGTCCAGCGCTCGGTAAACGCCACGGGGATCCACCTGGAAAGGCACGAGACCACAACGTTTCGACAGCCCGAGCTCGACGATCGAGCGGCGAAGCCCCCCGGGATCCGTCTCGCTTCCTCGCGTCGTGTAGATCGACCCTCCGACGACATAGAACCGAGCCCGGGGATCCGAGGTACGCGCCGCGGCATCGAGAAAGAGGCGATGGCCCTTCCAGCTGGCCTGTGTGGCGAGCAGTCCCACTCGAACCGTCGCTGGTCCAGGACGGTCCAGCCCTGCGAGCGCGTCCAGGTCCACGGCGGGGGTCGTCGAGTCGGCGAACGCGCGCGTGTCGACGCCATTCAGCACCGTCACGAGGGAG
Source organism: Myxococcota bacterium (assembly GCA_046732375.1). Taxonomy (GTDB): domain Bacteria; phylum Myxococcota; class Myxococcia; order Myxococcales; family Myxococcaceae; genus RPRB01. Next base: position 22,548 of record JBKPMY010000381.1, on the reverse strand, counting down.
AGCTTCCCGAAAACCCGCCGAGCGTCGCGCTTCACCGCCTCGGAGACGCAGATTGCCGCGCTCGCCCGAGACTCCAGCCGCGGAAGGATCGAGCGCATCGTTCTTCGGAAGGAGACGAAGTCGTGGAGATGCCAGATCAGCGAGCTGCCGCGAGGCCTGAGCCACGCTCCGAGAACGTGTGACTTGAGCCCGTTGCTGTGGACGATGTCCGGGCGAAGCGCCCGGATCTCGCGTCGCAGACGGTGAAGGAACTGTGCGAAGGCCGGCCCGGCGACAGCGGATCGAGCAAGGTCTGCCAGCGTACCGAGTCCGAGCCCACTATCCCCGAGTCGTGCCTGAGCACGCGGGAGACGTACCACGCGGACGTCGAAGCCGAGCTCGGACACGGCGCGGACGAGTGGTCCGTCCGCAAGAGTGAGGACGGAGATCTCGAGAGAGGCCTCGTGCTCACGGAGTGAACGGACCAGGTCGAGCAGGATCCTCTCGGCGCCCCCGAGCTGACCGATCGGGTTCAGGAATAGAACTCTCAAGCGCTGAGATCGTCGGCTCAGGCTCGACCTGCTGGAAGCCCCATCAGACGGGCATAGGCATCGGCGATCGTCGCCGCGTGCGCGGTCCAGGTGTAGCGTTCCGCCACCGCCCTCCGGAGCGCGCTCGGGGGCCGAAGGTGAGGGTGCTCCATCTGAGAGATGATCGTCTCGGCCCAGCGATCGACGTCTCCGACGGGACAGTAAGTGACGGCCTCCGCAGCCACCTCCTTGAACGGCTCGATGTCACTGGCCACGACTCCGGCACCTGCGGCGAGCGCTTCCAGGAGCGGCAGCCCGAAACCCTCCCGCTCGCTGGTGAGGAGGACCAGCTCGGCGCGGCGGTACAGCGCCGCGAGCCCGGATCGCGAGAGCGGAGGAGGCTGAACCAGGGCGCTGGCGATCCCCAGCTCGGCGACGAGCGCTCGATGCTCGGGGAGAAGGGCTGCGCCCTGCTGTACCAGCACGAGGCCCGGGAATCTGCGGCGGACGGCGGCAAAGACCCGCAAGAGGACGTCGATGCGCTTTCTCCGGCTGCTGCTCCCGACGTGAAGCAGGAATGGCCCCGAGGGAAGCACTCCTGGCGGTAGCTCATCCGCACCTTCATCCACGAAGAATTCGGGCGCCACGCCGTAGGGAGCGTGAACGAGGCGGCCCGAATCGATGATCGCCGCCTGCTCGATCTCCGCGCGAACCTGTGCGGTGCTGTGGAACACCAGCGCTGCACGCTGGAGGCCCCGGAGCTGGGTCCGCGCCATCGCCTTGCGCCAGGAGGCGACCGCTCCGTTGGGCCGGATCAAGCAGGCGAACGCATCGAGGTCGTGGCAGTAGATCCCCGTCCTGCCCGCCGGGAGCACGTGTGCCACCTGGGCGTAGCTGTGGTCCGCCACGTGGAAGAGCTCGTACCCTCTCCGCTGCGCTGCGAGCTGGGTCGGGTAGGTGAGAAAGCGCGTCACGAGGCGATCCGCGTTCCACGCCTTCTGGCCGTGGAGACCGGGCAGCGCCTCGAAGAGCCCGAAGAACGTCGGCCGGAGCGGAAGCGCCTCGTAACGGTCCGCATGCTCCGTCTGCAGATGTAGCAGGAGCATCTCGGCCACGAGCTCCATGCTGGGCCAGCGCTCCTCTACCGCGTCGAAGACGATGCCGAGCCTGGGACGGATGGTCGTGCCTCCCGGAGCGAGTCGATGAGCTCCTTGAGGGCGTCGGTGACGGTTCGTCGGCGGCGCCAACCCAGGGACTCGATGCGAGCTGGCGTGCCCACCAGCCAGGGAATCTCGACCGGGCGGAGCCGCTGAGGATCCACGCGGACCTCGGCCCGGGTTCCGATCAGGAGCTGAAGCTCCTGCAACAATTCTTCGATGCTCCGCCCTTCACCCGAGCACAGATTGTAGATCTCGCCGGGTTGTCCCCGTTCGAGGAGAAGCAGGTACCCCTCGACCACGTCCAGGACGTGCGAGAAGTCACGGACAGGCGAGAGGTCTCCCACCGAGATGACCGCGGAAGCACGTCCTGAGCCCACCGCCAGCAGCTGGCGCGCCAGCGAAGGGACGACGAATCCTGGAGACTGACCGGGGCCGAGGTGGTTGAACGGTCGGGCGAGAATGACCGCGAGTCCGTAGGACGAGGCCATCTGTCGGGCCAGCACCTCGGCGGCCACCTTGCTCGCGGCGTAAGGGCTGAGCGGGCGAACGGGATCGTTTTCCGAGGCACGGTCTCCCCGGCTCACTGGCCCGTAGACCTCGCCCGAGCCCACGAGCAGGACCCGCGCGCCTGGCGCATGCAGGTGGACCGCCTCCAGGAGGTGCGCCGCGCCCAGGGCGTTCACCTCGAACGTGGCGGAGGGCTGTTGATGACTCTGCGCGACCGAGCTCACGCCGGCCAGATGCACCACTGCGTCCGGGCGGGCCTCCCGGATCCGGGCCTCGACCGCGTTGCGGTCGGTGATCGCCAGCCCACCGGGGTTCTCCGGCCCCCCGCACGCCTCGACCAAGTCGCCCCGGTCTCGCAGCACGCGGACCAGGTGCGTGCCGACGAAGCCATCGGCGCCAGTCACGAGGACCTTCACTCAGCGGCTCCTGCGAAGCCTCTCGAGGTCAGCGTCCACCATCATCTCCACCAGTTGACGGAAGTCGACGGTCGGCTCCCACCCAAGCGTCGCCCTGGCCTTCGCAGGATTGCCGATGAGGTGGTCGACTTCTGCGGGGCGGACGAACTTCGGATCCACCGCGACGTGCTCCTGCCAGTCGAGGCCTGCGTGGCCAAAGGCAATCTCGCAGAGCTCACGCACGCTGTGCGTCTGGTTGGTCGCGATCAGGTAGTCGTCTGGCGTGGGCTGCTGCATCATCAGCCACATCGCCCGGACGTAGTCGCCAGCGAAGCCCCAGTCTCGCCGAGCCTCGAGGTTCCCCATCGCCAGCTTCTTCTGAAGGCCGAGCTTGATCCGCGCGACGCCGTCCGTGACCTTGCGGGTCACGAACTCCAGTCCGCGACGCGGCGACTCGTGGTTGAAGAGGATCCCGCTCACCGCGTAGAGCCCGAAGGACTCGCGGTAGTTCACGGTGATGTAGTGCCCGTAGACCTTGGCCACTCCATAGGGGGATCGCGGGTAGAACGGCGTCTCCTCGGTCTGGGGCATCTCCCGGACCTTGCCGAACATCTCCGAAGAGGACGCCTGGTAGAAGCGCGTCTCCGGCATCGTGTGCCGGATCGCCTCCAGCATCTTCGTCACTCCCAGCGCGGTGAACTCGCCCGTGAGCACCGGTTGACTCCAGCTGGTCGGGACGAAGGACTGCGCGGCCAGGTTGTAGACCTCGTCCGGTCTGATCTCTCGAAGCAGTGATGCGATCGAGTACTGATCCAGCAGGTCGCCGTGATGAAGCTGGATCCGCTCACGCAGATGGTCGATGCGTTCGAAATTCTCGCTCGACGAGCGGCGAACCATCCCGTGGACTGCATAGCCCTTGGAGAGCAGCAGCTCCGCCAGGTAGCTCCCGTCTTGCCCGGTGATTCCGGTGATCAGCGCGCGTCTCATTGGACCTGCGCGAGCTTAGCATCCGAAGAAGAAAGGACGGTCTCCAGCGTCCGTTCCAGAGAAAAGCGGTCTCGGTAGAGCCGAGCGCCGCGCTCCCCGAGGGAGCGGCTCTCCTGCGCGTCGTCCACCAGCGCAACGCAGAGCGCCGCCAGCTCCCCCGGATGCCCGGCGGGCGCCAGTGCCACCCCGCCTTCCCGCCACACGGGATCGGTGAGGAATCCCTCCGTGGTGACCACCGGTACCCCCAGCGCCAGGGGGGCCATCGCGCTCGTCCGGCGCCCGCTCACCCCATCCGGGAACGGCTGGAGCGCCAAGGCCGATGCCTTGAGCAGGGCGGCAATCTCTGGTGCCGGAAGATCCTCTCGTGCTTCGACTCGCTCTCCGAGGGCGAGCATCCTCGAGAACTCAGGGGCTCCACGTCCCAGCAGCAGGAAGCGAACATCGGCCCGACGTTGCGAGATCGCTCGAACGGCCGGTCCGAGGTCCGCGCGAATGAGTGGAGAGTAGGTACCGAAGTGCGCGATCCACGGCCCAGGCCCGAGGCTCGCCCTCGCTCGCTCGAGGTCCGCCGGCTCGACCTGGACTGGCACGTTGCTGGGGATCGGTAGCCAGACCGCGCGGCGCGCGTGTTCGCCGAGCTTTGGCTTCCAGGCCTCGATCGAAACGAAGATCCGCTGGGCCCGCCGTGCCAGAGCCGCCGCCATCCAGAGCTCGACGACGTGCACCACGTTCAGATCAGGTCTCCTCCAGAGTTTCCACCCCAGCGCCACCTCGTGGAACTGAATCCAGAGATCCTCCGGGCGTGCCCGCAGCCACTGCACCAGCGGGACGTTCATCCCTCGGAAGCCGAACGCGGTCGGCACATACTGAAGGAAGAGGCGCCGGGGGGCGGGGAGTGCTTCGAGCTCCTTGCTGATTTTCTCGAGCGAGGACGGATCGAACGCCGGAACCCGATGAACGATGACACGTGCGTCCTCGACTTCCGGTCCGGACACCTGCGGCGCCCAGACGTGCACCGTGCCTTCCCGCGCTGCCAGCTCACGGGCAACGAGCCGCGTGTAGTCGGCGACACCGCCCCTGGCGGGCGGATACTCGGCGGTCAGAAAATGAAATCCCGAGTCACGCAAACGGCTTCGCTTCCCGGGAAGCGAGAACGTGAGGCCACGCGTCCAGCGCATCGTCCCGCAAGGGCTTGAGGAGTGCGCTCGGGTCCTGAACCCGTCCGTAGGCCGCTGCACGGGACGTTCCGAGTGAGTGATCCACCGCCCAGAGGTGGTAACCAAACGCCCGGAGCCGGCCGAGGACCTCTCCGACCGATGAGCCGAGCGCGGCGAGCTGGGGCGGATGGAGCTCGAGCAGCAGGTTCCGGATCCGTCGCTCTCGGAGTGTGCGCTCGCACCCACGCAGCGCGAGCACCTCGGCACCCTCGATGTCCATCTTCAGGAGGCCGACTTCGCGAACTCGGCTCTGATCGAGCAGCTCGTCGAGAGGCTCGGCCTGGACCTCGAATGTGGCTCCTCCCTGCGGAGTGGCAATCGAGGAGATGCCCCAGTTGTCACCCGCCTCGTCGTAGCCGTTCAGGACGAGCATTCCAGACTCGGCGGCCACGGCGACGTGCAGGGCGTCCACGTTCAGCCCGGGGTTGAGGGACACCGTCCGGCTCAGGATGGCGAAGACGCGCGGGTCTGCCTCCACCGCGAGGACCCGCCCGGAAGGACCGACCCGAGCCGCAGCGATCAAGGAGAAGTATCCCCAGTGCGCACCCACATCCACGCACGTGTCGCCCTCCCTGAGCAGTGCCGGGAGCAACAGCGTTTCTTGTGGCTCGTAGCTGCCGAGAAAGAAGACCTCACGTGCGAGTGAGTTCCTCAGGTCGCACCAGAAACGCATCCGTCGAGCTTCGAAGGGGAACTCCGCCGTGAAGGCCTTTCCCCGCCCGAGTCGCGCCACGCGATTCATCAGCGGGTAGCGACCTCGAGGCAGTCCGCGAAGCAGGACGCCCACTGCTCGCAGCCACCCTGGTGCTTCCGGTAGGTCGGATACGGCCTCGATCGACAAGCGATCGCCTCCCTCGAAAATTCGGCTCAGGTCGCCCGAGCTGCCGTCCCGAGCGGCGGAGTCGCGCCTCATGCCGCATCATGCCAGACTCCGCGCCCCCTGCATGGTCACCTACGCCGTCGCCTTCCTGGTCGCGCTGATGGTCGGTGCCGTGCTCACGCTTCTGGTCCGGAACCAGGCCATGCAGCTCGGCTGGTTCGACCAGGCCCGCTCCACCCGCAAGGTTCACGCGCGACCGGTCCCGCGCCTCGGCGGGCTCGCGATCGTCGTCGCCTTCTTCACGCCCCTGACCGCATTGCTGGTCGTCGACTCGGGAGTTGGACGCCAGTTCGTCGCCAACCGCGATCTCGTGATCGCACTCTTTCTGGGTGGCAGCGCCATCGCGCTGCTGGGGGTCTTCGACGACTTCCGCGGCTCCGGTGCCCGGTTGAAGTTCACCGTGCAGTTCGCGGTCGCGCTCGCGATGTGGGGCGTTGGCCTTCGCATCGAGTCCATCACCTGGCCCTTCGGTCCGGCGCTCTCTCTCGGGCCTCTCTCGGTTCCGTTCACACTGCTCTGGATCGTCGGTGTGGTGAACGCAGTCAACCTCATCGACGGGCTCGATGGGCTCGCCGGAGGCGTGGCGTTCGTGGCGGCCGGCACCAACCTCGTGCTCGCGGTCGCGCGAGGTGACGTGCTGATGGCCCTGTGCATGGCCGCGCTCGCCGGCGCCGTGCTCGGCTTCCTCGTCTTCAATTTCAATCCGGCCACGATCTTCATGGGCGACACCGGGAGCATGTTCCTCGGCTTCGTCCTGGCCACGGTCAGCATCAAGACGTCGACCAAGTCGGGAACCGCGGTGGCGATGATTGTTCCGATCATCGCGCTCGGCCTGCCGATCACGGACACGCTCCTCGCGATGTTCCGCCGAGCTTTTCTCGGGCGCCGCATGTTCGACGCGGATCGGGACCACATCCACCATCGGATGATGTCCCGTCTCCACCTGAGCCACCGGGAAGCGGTTCTGGCGCTCTATGGTCTGAGCCTTCTGTTCGGCGCGACTGCGCTGGGACTCGCGTCGGCGAACAGCGTCCAGAGCGCTCTCCTGCTGAGCGCGATCAGCATCGTGGTCGTCGTGCTCGTTCGGAAGCTCGGGTATCTCGACCCGAAGCGGGCCCAGGCAGCCACGGCCACCCGCCGCCGGAACCTCCACCTGCGACACGCGGTCCGGACGACCGTGGACGCGATCGAGGCCTGTAGCAGCCTCACCGACGTCTGGAACGCGTTGCGGCCGATCGCGGCGGACCTCCACGTCGCGCGACTGGAGTTCTGGTTCCACGTTCCCACCGCCACCAGTGGCGAGCGCGAGGGGCTCCACTACGAGCTCGAGCGCATCGAGGGCACGTCCCCACCCATCGAGCTCTCGGTCGAGCTGGGGCCCGTCGATGGCAAATCCCTCGGGCTCATCCACGCCACCTGGCGGGACGGTCGGCTCGAGATCGACCGCGACGACGAACTCGCGCTCGAGCAGGTGGCGCAGGCCGTCACGGCCACCGTCCTCCGGATCAGCATTCCGCCCGTGGTCGAGGGAGCGAAGGTCGTCGCTCTCCGCAAGTAGCCCAACTCTGCTAAGGGCCCCGCCGGAGCATGGCGCCGTCCCTTCTCGACACTTTTCGCATCCTCGCGTCGTTTTCGCCGTCGCGGGTCTCGCTCCGGGGCGCGCCGTGGGAGAGCTACGTCGACTGGGCCATCGCCAACGGGCTCGCACCGCTCGCCGCCTACAATCTGGAGTACCGGCTCGGGGGCGCCGGTGCTCCCGAGTGGGCGAAGGACCGCCTGCTCTCCGTCTACCAGGGCTCGCTCAACGACAACGTGCTGAAGCTGGTGAACTTCAAGCGCGCGGTCGACACGCTCGACGGCCGGCGGATCGTTCTTCTCGGCGGGGCCAGCTACGCCGAGTCCCTCTATCCCCACGTCGCCTTCCGGCCCATCCTCGACCTCGACCTGCTCCTTCCTGCGAGCGACCTGGACGGCCTGGCCGGCTTCCTGGGGCGATCCGAGTTCAAGCCGGTCGCGTCTCACCCGCGCCTCCGCATCCTCTCCGACGGACGCACGCAGATCACCCTCCACGGCGGACTGCTCGGGCCGGGCTTCGAGGCCGAGGACCGCGCACTCCTCGACCGCGCGCTCCCTGTTCGCGCCTTCGGTCCCTCCTTCTTCCGCCTCGGCGCAGAGGACACGCTCCTCGCCTCCATCCTCGAGCAGGCTCACGCGGGTTACTCCATCCCCACGATCACCTTCGTGGATCTCCGCGAGCTGCTTCTCGGCGCCCCCTCGATACAGGGTGCATACTCCCGCCCGCTCGATCTGTCCCAGGTTCTCGATCGCGCCAGGCGCTGGCGACTCGAGCGTGCGGTGTACGCCTCGACCCGGATCGTCGCCGCCCTCTTCCCCGAGACCGCGTCCGTCGTCGATTCCATGGCGCAGGACCTGCGCCCCGCCACCCGTGCACTTCTCGATGGCCTGGTGGTTGCGCCGCTGGCCGAGCTGGGCAGAATGCGTGAAACTCGCGGAGCGGAGCGTCTCCGCCGACTACTGACCGGTGGACGGTCTCCGGGCTCCCAGTGAGGAATCCACAGAGATGAAACTGACGATCGTCGGCTCGGGCTATGTCGGCCTCGTGGCCGGCACCTGCTTCGCAGACTCCGGGAACGACGTCATCTGCGTCGACGTCGACGCCGCCAAGATCAAGGCGCTCAACTCCGGCAAGATCCCCATCTACGAGCCGGGTCTCGAGGAGATGGTCCACAAGAACGTCAGGGAGAAGCGCCTGTCGTTCTCCACCGACCTCGAAAGCGCCGTCGGGCAGTCCGAGGTCGTCTTCATCGCCGTCGGTACCCCGGAGGGGGAAAACGGCGACGCGGACGTGAAGTACGTCCTGAGCGCTGCCGAGCAGGTCGGCAAGGCCCTCAAGCGCTACACGATCATCGTCGACAAGAGCACCGTGCCGGTCGGGACCGCGGATCGCGTGCGCGAGGCAGTCTCCAAGGTGACCGATCAGCCGTTCGACGTGGTGTCCAACCCCGAGTTTCTCAAGGAAGGCGCCGCCATCGACGACTTCCTGAAGCCGGATCGGGTCGTCATCGGCACGAACTCCGAGCACGCCCGCCGGATCATGGGCGAGCTCTACCAGCCGTTCGTCCGCACCGAGAACCCCATCCTCTACATGGACCCCCACAGCGCCGAGCTGACGAAGTACGCCGCCAACGCGATGCTCGCGACCCGCATCTCGTTCATGAACGACATGGCCCTCCTCTGCGAGCGGGTGGGGGCCGACGTCGACATGGTCCGCAAGGGCCTCGGTGCGGACAGGCGCATCGGCTATCCCTTCCTCTTCCCGGGGGTCGGCTACGGCGGCAGCTGTTTTCCGAAGGACGTGAAGGCCCTGGTCGCAACCGCCCGAGACTTCGGCATTGAGTTCGACCTCCTCCGGGCCGTCGAGCGCACCAACGACGCCCAGAAGCGACTCCTCCTCCACAAGGCCATCAAGCACTACGGGGATCTCTCGGGGAAGCACTTCGCGGTCTGGGGCCTCGCCTTCAAGCCGCGCACCGACGACATGCGCGACGCTCCGTCCCTGGTCATGATCGAAGGGCTTCTCGGGAAGGGCGCGACCCTCGCAGCGCACGACCCGGTCGCGACCCACGTCGCCAAGCGTCACTTCGGGGACCGCGTCCGCTACACCGAGACTCCCTACGAGGCGCTGGACGGCGCAGACGGCCTGTTCGTCCTCACCGAGTGGAACGAGTTCCGTCGGCCGGATTTCGATAGGATGAAGAAGACGATGAAGCAGGCCGTGGTCTTCGACGGTCGCAACGTCTTCGACCCAGTACGGATGCGCGAGCGTGGCTTCGTCTACTTCGGCATCGGACGCCCCTGAGCTTCCCGCTCCGGAGCCCCTGAAGACCCAACGGCTGCCGGCCTGGTTCCGGGTTCTGCGCCCGCGCCAGTGGACGAAGAACCTCGCCGTCTTCGCTCCACTGCTTTTCGCCCGCCGTGTCTTCGATTCCGACGCGGCGGGGCGGGAGATCCTTGCCTTCGTCGCGTTCTGCCTTCTCTCCTCCGGCACCTACGTCTTCAACGACTGGATCGACCGGGAGGAGGACCGGCGCCATCCGGAGAAGGCCCTCCGCCCCATCGCCGCCAGGGAGGTCCGTGCCCGGACCGTCCTGATCATCATCATCATCTGCTGGGCGGCGGGGCTGGACCTCGGCCTGCACCTCGGCTGGAAGTTCGCCGCTCTCGGGGCCGCGTATCTCGTTCTTCAGATCGCGTACTCCTTCGTCCTCAAGCACATGGTGGTCCTGGACGTCCTGGCGATCGCCGCCGGGTTTGTCCTGCGCGTGCTCGCCGGCGCCGTGGCCATCGACGTTCCCGTCTCGGGTTGGCTCTTCCTCTGCGCGCTGTTGCTCGCCCTCTTTCTCGCGCTCGCCAAGCGGCGACAGGAGCTGGTCTCGCTCAAGGAGGCTGCCAGCGACCATCGGCCAGCGCTCGGCGAGTACTCGCTCCCCCTCCTGGACCAGATGCTCTCCACCGTGGCGGGCATGTGCATCCTCGCCTACGGGCTCTACACGGTTGCGCCGGACACCGTGGCGAAGGTCGGATCGGACCGGCTCAAGTGGACGCTGCCCTTCGTCCTCTACGGCATCCTTCGCTACCTGTACCTGGTCCACCGGCGAGACGTGACCGGCTCTCCGGAGAAGGTCCTGTTCTCGGACATCCCGACGGTGGTGAACCTGGTCCTCTACGCGGTCGGGGTGCTGGTGGTGCTTTACGTCGGTCCGCGCTGAGCAGCGTCCACTGCCGCGCCAAGGTCGCGGTTCCAGAAGGCCTTCTTCGCCCGGAGCGCACTGTCTCGGCGGACGAACATGATGTCGATCTGGCAGAGAACGGCATCCGTCTCGCGCCGGAACTGACCGCAGACGTCATAGGGCACGAATCCCGCCGCGTTCATGAAGGCAACGACCTCCGGCATCAGCGGAGCACCCTGGTTGTACTCGAGCAGCGAGACTTCCAGCAGCACCACCTCGCAACGAGCGAGCGTCTGCGAACCACCCCGCAGCACCTCGAGCTCGTAACCCTGGACGTCCACCTTGAGGAGGACGGGTCCCTCGAGCGTCGTGCCCCCGCTCACCTCGTCGAGCGTCGTCATGGACAGGGCGAGCCTCTTCCGCTCGAAGGTGGTGTTCTCCGGCAGCACGGAGGATCCGGCCTCCATCGCGTAGAACGGAACCTCCGCGCGGGCCTCGCGGCCGAGCAGCGCCATCCGGAGCTGCACCGACGGACCCAGCCGCGCGGCGATCGCCTCCAGCCCCGGCTTCTTGCCCGGATTGGCCTCCACCATCAAGACCTGGGCATCCGGGAAGATCGCATGCACGTGCTCCGTCCAGTCGCCGATCCACGCCCCCACGTCGATGACCGTCCGCGGGGAGAACCCGTTCGACTTGAGGTTCTTCAGGCTTCCCCACATGGACAGCACGCCCTGCTGGAGCTTCAGGCGCTCCGGCGCCTGCGCCAGGACCATCGCCAGGGTCGAGAACCAACGGCGCTGTGGGACGCGTCGGAGGAGAGGCGGACCGAGAAGACGAGCGACCTTCGCCAGCATCACCTCCTCACGTAACATGCAGCTCCGCACACGGTCCATGTCGCAGAGCCCCTGGCCACGCCGCGTCCTGCACATCGTGCCGGCGCTCTTCGACGAGAAGGACGGGATCGTCGGCGGGGCGGAGCGCTATGCCTGGGAGCTCGCGCGCCACATGGCCCGTGAGGTCCCGACCACGCTGCTCAGCTTCGGCTCGGTCGACCGCAGCTTCACCGCTGGTCAACTCGAGGTCCGCGTGCTCGGCGAGCCCTGGCACGTCCGCGGAAGCCGCAACAATCCACTGAGCCCGCGCGTCCTTCTCGAGCTCCTCCGGGCCGACGTCGTGCATTGCCACCAGCAGCACCTTCTCGTCTCGAGCCTCTCGGCCCTCGCCGGTCGACTCACTGGACGCCGCGTCTTCGTCACCGACCTCGGCGGGGGAGGGTGGGACTTCTCCTCCTACGTTTCGACCGATCGCTGGTTTCACGGCCACCTGCACATCAGCGAGTACAGCCGTCGGGTCATGGGGCAGGAAGGAAAGTCCTGGTCGCACGTCATCTTCACCGGCGTGGACACCGAGAAGTTCTCCCCGGACCCGAGCGCCAGCAAGAACTGCGGCGCGCTGTTCGTCGGCCGCCTCCTCTCACATAAGGGCATCGATCGCGTGATCGAGGCTCTCCCCGCGGACCTCCCCCTCGACGTCGTCGGCCGTCCCTATGACGCGAAATACTTCGCGCTTCTCCAGGAGCTCGCCGCCGGTAAGCGCGTCCGGTTCCACGTGGACCTGAACGACTCGAAGCTGGTCGAGACCTACCGCCGCTCGCGCTGCGTCGTCCTTCCCAGCCTCTACCGCGACCGCTACGGCAACGAGACCCGTGTCCCCGAGCTCATGGGACAGACCCTGCTCGAGGGCATGGCCTGCGGGATTCCCGCGATCTGCACGAACGTGGCCTCCATGCCCGAGGCCGTGGTCGACGGCATCACCGGCTTCGTCGTCCCGCCGGACGACCTCGCCGCGATGCGCTCCGCCCTGGTCACGCTCTGCACCGACGAGCAGCGTGCCCGGCCGATGGGGGCCGCCGCCCGCGCCCGCATGCTCGAGCACTTCCAGTGGTCCAGCGTCGTGAAGCGCTGTCTCCAGGCCTACCGGGCCTGACTACCCTCCCACGACCCCGCCATCCGGCGGCGGCCGGGCAATCCCGCAGGCCACCTTGCCCTCCGGCGTATTGACCGTGTGGCAGTCACACCCGTCGTACAGGCTCGCGCAGACTTGCTCCTGCTCCGGCGTCGTCCCCAGACGACCCTGCTCCGTCGAGGCGTTCTGGATGCAGAAGTTCCTGTCATTCGTGTTCGCCGCGCACTGACAGAGCTTCTCCGCGAGCTTGCGGCAGTCGCCCTTGCACGCCGATCCGAAGACCAGCAGGCACAAGACCGACGCCCAGAGGAAATACCGAGACATGGGCCGGCTCGCGTAGCATGGCCGTCTTCCCCTCGTCCATGGCGCCGCCTCCCCGAAGCTCCGAGCCTCTCCGCCGCGCCGCCACCGCCGCCCTCGTCGCAGCCGTCGCCGGACCCACCCTCTGGCTCGGAGGAGCACCCCCCGGCGCCGCCGTCCTGGCCGCTCTTCTTTCCGCCACCGCGCTGGGACTCCTCGCCGCCGCCGACCAGGGCCGCCTCGTCGTTCCACCACTCGCGCTCCTTCCACTCTCCGTCGCCGGCCTCTGTGCCCTTCAGCTCGTCCCGCTTCCGCCCGGGCTCGCCGGCGCCCTGAGCCCGCCCCTCGGCGAGCTCCGGGCCTTGGCCCTCGTCCCGCTTGGCCTCGACCGCTGGCGCCCGCTCTCTCACGACCCAGCCGCCACCGCCGCCGCGCTCGCGGGCTCTCTCTCGGCCGCCGCCGCCCTCGTCGCCGCCGCGGGCCTCTGCCGCTCACGCACCCGCCGCCGCCAGCTCGCCGCCGGCATCGGTCTCACCGGCCTCGCCGTCGCCCTCATCGGCTTCGGCCATGCGCTCGCGGACGCTTCAACCCTCTTCGGCCTCTACCGATTCCAGAACGGCCATCTCCCCTTCCTCACCCCCTTCGGCAACGCCAACCACCTCGCCGCCTTCGCCACCCTGGCCTCGGCCCTTCTCCTCGGCCTCGCCGCCGAAAGTCACCCCGACCGCCCTCGCCAGGCGTTCTGGCTCGCCGCCGCCGTCGCCGTCGGCGCCGCCGCCTTCCTCTCCCTCTCCCGCGGTGGCATCGCCTTCTGGTGCGCCGGACAGCTCGCGTTCCTCCTGCTGCTCCTGCGCCGGCGCGACGCCCGGGGCACCACCGGCCGCGCCATCCCCGTCGCCCTCGCCGTGGGCACCGTCGCCCTCGTCGCCGGCTACCTCGCCCTGGACCGCATCGGCTCCGAGATGGCCACCGTCGACACCGTGGAGAAGCTCCGGCACTCCAAGGTCGACCTCTGGCCCATGTTCTCCCGGCCCGCCCTGGCCGCCTGGTTCACCGGCCTCGGCCGCGGCAGCTTCGCCATCGCCTTCCCGCGCTGGCAGACCGCGCACTCGACCCTCACCTTCACCTTCGAGTATCCGGAGAACCTCCCCCTCCAGCTCGCCACCGAGCTCGGGATCCCCGCCACCCTCGGGCTCCTCGCCCTCGCCGTCTGGGCCACCGTGCGCACCGCCCGCGGCGGCAACGGCAAGCCGCTCGTCCTCGCCGCCTGGGCCGGCGTGGGCGCGCTCGTCCTCCACGACCTGTTCGACTTCGCCCTCGAGCTCCCCGCCTGCGCCACCGCCGCCGCCGTCGCCCTCGGTATCGCCAGCGGCCCCTGGGTCGAGCAGCACGAACGCCCGGTGAGACGCACCCCCGCGCTCGCCGGCCTCGCCGCCGCTGCCCTCCTCGCCATCCTCGGCTTCGCCCGCGGCGCTGACTCCACCGCCCGCGCCGAGGCCCGGCTCGCCGCGAACGCCACGGGCAACGCCGCGAGCGTTCGCGACCAGGCCCGCGCCCTCGTGGACCGCCATCCTGCCGACGCCGTCCTCTATCGCGTCGCCGGATGGACCGAGGCCACCCGCCCCGGCGGACAGCCCCGCGTCGCCCTCGCCTGGCTCAACCGCGCGCTCTTCCTCCAGCCCCTCGACCCCGACACCCACCGCGTCGTCGCCCGCGCCCTGTTCCAGCTCGGGGCCACCGACCAGGCCCTGGCCGAGGAGCGGCTCGCGCTCGAGGCCGGCGCCGAGCCCGCCGCCATCGTCGCCGAGTCCCTCCCCCGGGCCCGCGACGTCGATGCGCTCTGGAACCTGGTCGGCGACACGCCGGCCCACGTCGACCTCCTGGTCCCCGAGCTCTGGAAGCGCGGGCGTCAAGAGGATGCCCGCGGCCTCCTCGACCGTGCGCTCCTCACCTTCGCCGGCCGGCCCGAGGCCACCGCCCTCACCGTCACCGCCGCCCGCATCCGGCTGCAGACCGGCGACCCTGCGGGCGCCCTCGTCTTCCTCGACGAGGCCGAGCAGGGGGGCCAGGACGTCGCGCTCCCCCGTGCCCAGGCCCTCGCCGCACTCGGCCGCCGCCGCGACGCCATCCGCACTCTCGAGTCCGCCGTGGCCCGAAATCCCGGCGACGCCGAGATCGCCTTCGCCCTCGCGAGCCTCCTCGTCGCCGAGGGCCGGCCCGCCCTCGCCCGCGCCGCCCTCGAGCGGGTCCAGCCCTTCCTCGGCGCCGGCGGTCCACGAACCCGCCTCGTCCTCGCCCAGGCCGAGACCTACCGCGTCGAGGGCCGCTACGGTCGCGCGCTCGACCTGGTCCAGACCGCCATGCGGCTCTCCCCCGACCAGCCCGGGCTCCACCGCCAGGCCGCCGAGCTGTACGAGGCCCTCAAGCGCCCGCGCGAGGCCCTCCACGAGGTCGAGGCCTCGCTCTCCGGCCAGACGCCCGACGCGGCCACGCAGGCCTGGATGGAGCGCCTCCGCACCGCCATCGATCTAGAAACGGTCCGAGCGCTCGACCCGGCTCGCGGCCTCGACGCGCTGGACCCCGCCGATGGGGGTGTGGATTCCTCACAGCCGCGCCGCGCGCAGGGCCGCTGAGGCGCGAACCCTGGACCAGACCCTCTAGCCGATGAGCCCCGGCACGCTGCTCTCGCTCGGCGCGCTGATCCTCGTCCTCCACGGGGGCGAGGGTCTCGGCACCTTCTTCGTCGGCAAGCCCACCGATGCGGTGGACCAGCCCGAGAGCCAGCGGGTGGTGGACCATCTCGAGAAGGGAACGAGCTACCCGCTCCTCAAGGTCGGCGGGCCCGGCCAGCGCTGGTGCAAGCTGCGGACGCCGAGCGGCGAGGGCTGGGTGATCTGCGCCCAGTCCGGCCCATCCTCGCCCGTGGTCACCCCGCCCGCCCCCCAGACCGGCCCGACCTGGTCCGGGCACGGACGCTGCGCCACCCGCTGCAACGTGGTTCCGCTGTTCCAGCAGATGCCCGCGCTCTCCGCCGCCGATCGCGAGGTACTCCAGATGTGCCCGGCCCGTCCCGACGCCTCGGTGAGTCGCGGCGACGTCGAACGCTTCTTCCGCGCGCACGTCGACGACCCGCGGATCCAGCGCGTCCTCTCCCGCGCCGGCCGCTCCGGCAACCGGGAGGAAGCCGTCGCCTGGCTCACCGACCTCTGGGTGGGCACCGGCCCGAGGAACGCCTTCACCCACGTCTTTTGCGGCGACGACTGGACCCGGGAGAAGATCGGCGGGCTCCACTGGCTGCCGCGGTACGTCCAGCTCGAGCAGGAGAAGAAGGTCTGCTACGCCGGGCCGGCCCGGCGCGGGGGGCCGCTGCGCGACGGGATCTACTTCCTCAAGTTCACCGGCGTCTCGCCCTGGTCCTGCGGCGTGAAGGACGTGGGCGGGTTCACCGAGGACCATGACCCCGTGGCGCTGATCTCCCTGGCCACCCGCGCCTTCGTCCGCTGCTGCCCGCGCGACGGCCGGAACGCGGCCGGCGTGTATCAGGTCAGCGAGCTCGGGGGGCAGACCTTCCGGATCGCCTGCGGCACCCGAAACGGCACCTACGGCATCGCCTCCTTCTACCCGGTGGACGACCTCCCCACCTGCGGCGAGTAGCCCCGCATCGAGGCGGTCCGGACCGCGGAGAGTTTCGGGTCACGACCGCTCGATCTCGTGAGCGGCCGCGAAAAGCGACGAACTGCTCGGTGCCAGCGCACACTCCACCCGGGCGCACGGGGTGAGAACCCGGCGCCGGCCGCTAGACTCGGTGGGCCATGACCGTTTCGTCGCAGCCGGAGCACCGGCGGACGCTGGCCGAGGCCCTGCGTGACGCGGTGCGGGCCTGGTCACCGCGCGCCTACGAGGCGCGGCTGGCGTTCACTGCCGTGATCACCGGCCTCCTCGCCGAATGGATGAACCTCTCCGCGCTGTGGGCCATCATCTCCGCCATCCTCGTGCTCCAGCCGGACCCGGTCGCCACCCGGCGGAACAGCCTGGTCCGCTTCGCCGCCACCGCCGTCGGAGGCCTGGCCAGCGTGGGCGCGGTCGCCCTGGGCCTCGAAGGGAACGTCGCATTCCTCGTGGCGCTGGCGGTGACCTGCACCTGCTGCGCCGCGCTGGGGCTCGCCGAGGGATTGCGGCCGGCGTGTGTCTGCACTGCGGTCCTCCTCATCCGAACCGACGGGGTGGTGGGGCAGGGCGACGAGCTCCGCTTCGCCATCGACCGCATCCTGTCGGTCATCGGTGGGGCCGTCGTCGCGCTCGCCGTCTCGTATCTCCCGGGATGGAGGCCCGAGGCAGCCGCCACCGCCCGTGGCTCCCGGCCCGCGAGCTCGGGCTGAGGGGAGCCTGATCCGTCCGCCGCCCCGGACGCCAGAGCGTCCGACCTCAGGAGGAGCTACCGTCGCGGGTGAAGGGAGCTCTTCAGGCTCCCGGGGGGAGACCATGCGAACGCGCTCGACGGCCGTGTGCGCAGTGTCGTTGCTCGTGGGGTGCGGGGGCTCCGCAGCAGGCTGGCTCGACGGAAAGGTCGCTGGCAACGAGGTCTCGGTGAAGGAGGCGATCTTCACGGTGCTGCCCGACGGAGAGGTGTACGTCGCCGCGGGGGACCAGGAGAACCTCTGCGCGATCATGACCGGCCAGCAGAGGCCGTCCGGCTCGATGAACGCCCTGGAGCTCTACCTCGGCAACTGGAACGGCGGCGGCTTCCAGCCGCTGGTCACCGGCACATACACCGTGACCCAGACCCTGGGGCCGCCGGGGCTGGTCGTCTATCCCATCCTCTGGTGGTTGCGAGAGTGCATCCCCTACACGACCCTGTCCGCGAGTCGCGGGACGGTCACCGTCGAGAGCGTCGGTCTTCCGTCCGGGGGGCAGACCGTCGTCTCGGTCGACCTCGCCTTCGGTGCCGAGCGCATGACCGGGCACCTGAACGCGAGCTACTGCGCCCCGGTCGAATATGGAACCGCCTGTTACGCGCGTCTCCGCTCATCGGCGCCGACGCTGGAGTGACTCGACCGGCGCCGAGCCCCGGACGCCCTCAGCGCGTGCTCTGCTGGAAGTCGTACACGCTGCCCAGCTGGAGGACGCGGGTGAGCTCGTCGAGCGCGGTCAGCGACTCCCGCGCCAGCGCCGGATCCGCCAGGTCACGCACCGCCAGCCGGTCGCGGTAGTGCCGGCGAATCCACGCCTCGAGATCCGCCGCCAGCGCCGCGTCGAGGAACACCCGGGCCTTCACCGCCGCGCGCTCCTCGTCGGTGAGCCGGATGCGCTGGCGGAGACAGGCCGGCCCGCCGCCGTTGTTCATCGACTGGCGCACGTCCAGGTAGTGCACCTGGCGGACCGGATTGTCCTCGGCCACCACCCGCTCGAGGAACGCCCGCGGCCGTGGCCGCTGGCGCGACTCGACGGGGGCCACGATGCACATCGTCCCGTCGGGGAGGGTGAGCACCTGGCTGTTGAAGGGATAGCCGTAGACCGCCTCGGACAGCGGCAGCTCGCGGCTGCTGGCCATCACCCAGCGGAACGATCCGCCGAGCCGATTCTGGAGCGTCGCCAGGAGTGGCTCGACCGCGACGAACGCCTCCTCGTGGAGCATCAGGAAGCCGTCGTTCCCCACCGCCAGGACGTCGGTGTGGAATGCCCCGCCGTCGATGCCTGCAGGGGACTGCTGCGGGAAGAGGCAGGCGTCTGGATGCAGCTGGTGCAGCCGCGCGAGCGCGTGTGAGGCCTCGAGCGTCTGTCGCGCGGGGAAACGGTCCGGTCCCTTCACCGGGTGCCAGGTGCTCCGGCCCCAGGCAAAGAGGTGCATCGCCGGCCGACCCTCGACCGAGAGCCGGATGTGGTTCGCCGCCCCTTCGTCCGCGAAGTGCCCCCCTCCGGGAAGAGGAGGGTGCACCGCGAAGCGGCGCTCGTCGGAGAAGATGGACCGGAGCACCGCGTACGTCGTGTCGCCCTCCAGCACGCGGTGGAACATCGCCTGGAGGTTGGCCACCGTGAGGTGCATCCGGCCGTCGCCGGTGTCGGTCGACGGCGCGGCGGTCGCGGCATTCGCGCTCCACATCGCCGCCGCGCTGGAGCTGAGCCGGAGGAGGTGCTCGTCCTCGGTGAACACCCGGGCCAGCACCTCCTCGTCGCTTCCCACGTACCCGAGCGCCCGCAGAGCCCTGAGCGCTGGACGCGGATGGGGCGGCAGCACCGCCTGACCGACCCCCAGGCCGGCCACGAAGCGCATCTTCTCCAGGCCCTGGAGCGCAGCCTCGCGCGGGTTGGACACGCTCCCCTCGTGCGACTGCGAGGCGAGGTTCCCCGGTGAGAGTCCGGCGTAGTTGTGGGTGGGCCCCACCAGTCCGTCGAAGTTCCACTCCCGCTGTGCCATATGGAACCCCTCGTTTCCCACGGTGGCACCATCCCTGTCCAAGCGCCTGAAGCGAACGCTCCGCTATGGGCTCGTCCGCGCCGTCCTGGCGGTGGTGGAGCGGCTGCCTCTGTCATGGGCGCAGGCGCTCGGCCGGGCGCTGGGGGCCACGGCGTTCCAACTCGCTCCGGGCGAGCGGGGAAAGGCGCTGGCGAGCCTCGCGGTGGCCTTCCCGGAGATGCCGGAGGAGGCGCGGCTTGAGCTCGTGCGGCGGTGCTTCCGGAGCCTCGGAATCGCGATTCTGGAAATGGCGGTGGCCCCCCGCCTGGGAACCTCCGGGCTGGATCGGCTGGTGGACCTCTCGGGCGAGTCTCTGGCTCGCCTCCGGGCGGCGCAGGCCCGCGGGAAGGGCGTGGTCTGCATCGCCGCCCACCTCGGAAACTGGGAGCTCCACGCCTGGTCCTTCACGCGCCACGGGCTTCCCCTGCACGCGGTGGGGAAGGAGAACGTCGACTCGCGGCTGAACCGGCTGGTGGACCGCTTCCGATCCCGCGGCGGGCTGCGGAACGTGTGGCGGGGACAGCCGGGAGCGGCGGTGGCGATGCTCCGGGCGCTCCGCAAGGGCGAGCTGCTGGCGATGCTCATCGACCAGGACACCAACGTGCAGAACGTGTTCGTGCCCTTCTTCGGGCGGCCGGCGGCCACTCCCCGCGCCGCGGCCGACCTGGTCCTTCGCACCGGCGCCACCGCGCTGGTGTGCCTGAACCACCGCGGCGACGACGGCATTTACCGGACCACCACCGAGGAGGTCGACGTCCTTCGGACCGGTGACGACGAGCGCGACGCGGTGGAGCTGACGGCCCGCTTCACCGAGCGCATCGAGGCGGGGATCCGCGCCCACCCCGAGCAGTGGGTCTGGATGCACCAGCGATGGAAGACCAAACCGTGCTAGGCCGTTGAGGTGCCGGTGAGGTTCGCGCTCGCAGCCCTGACCCTGACCGCCGCGTGCGGTGCACCGCCCCAGGACGAGGGTCCGCCCCCGCCCGAGGTGACGCTCCACGAGGTGCGCCTGCGTAGCTACCGCGGCTCGACGCTGACGGCGGTCGGCCGTTCGGAGACCATGTCCTACGAACGGGCCTCGGCGGACGTGCTGTCCGGCCCGGGCACGCTGGACGTGCTCTCGCGGGAGTCACCGTCCGTCACCGGGCGCCTTCCGCCTGCGACTCGCATCGACACTCGCGCCGCGCGCGGCAATCTCCTCTCCCGCGGCATCGACGTCTGGGGCGGGGTGAGGCTGCAGACTCCCAGCGGGCTCGAGGGAATGACCGACAGGGCACACCTCGACTCGCTCACCATGCACGCCAGCGGCACCAGTCCGGTCGAGCTGCACGGGCCCAACGGATACTGGCTCAGGGCGCAGGGCTTCGACCTGCACCTGCGCGAGGACCTGTACGAGTTCGATCGGATGCAGAGCCGGGTGAGCGCGCTGTGAGCCTGGACGGCCGGCGCGAATGCGACGGTCCGCGGGCCTCCCCCTGGTGCGGGGGGGTGAGGAAGCTCGCGTCGCGCGTGAGCGACGCTCCACGAAGCTGGTCGTGGTGCGGGACGCGGCAGACGACTGCGCCAGGGCGCCGGATCGCGAGCTGGTGTGCGGTACGCGCCTGTATCCTTGGGGCGCTGCTCCTGGGCGTGTCGAACGCGTCGGCGCAGACGTCCTCCTCGAAGCAGCCCGCGCCGGGCCAGAAGTCGGTCGCCGGGAAGGCAGCGCCCGCTCCCCGTCCGGGCAAGTCCTCCGGCGGCGCCGCGAGCGCGAGTGACTCCGGACGCACCCCGCTGGCCACGCCGGAGAACCCGGTGTTCGTCGACTGCGACAAGGGTCGGATGGAGGGGTCGCAGCAGCGCTTCGTCTGCACCGGGCACGTGAAGATGGTGCGCAACAACACCACGCTCACCTGCGATCGCTCCATCGGCCACTACGTGGGCAAGGACGCCACGCAGGTCACCCGTCTGGAGTGCTTCGGGAACGTCCAGGCGGTGGACGGCGAGCGCTGGGCCCGGGGCGACCACGCCGACTACGACACTGTGAAGGAGGTCCTCGTCCTCACCGGAAACCCCGAGGCGCGCCAGGGCACCAACACCATGAAGGGCGACAAGGTGGTGTTCTACGTGGACACCGACCTCATCGAGGTGGAGCGGGTGAAGGGCGTCCTGGAGTCCAAGGGCAAGGAGCCGGGACCGAAGAAGCCCACGCCCGCCCCGCCGGCGAAGGCGCCCTGATGCCGGACCGGCTGCGCGCGGAGGGCTTGCTGAAGACCTACCGCCGCCGCCGGGTGGTGGATGGCGTGCGGCTGGAGGTCTCGCCGGGGGAGGTCGTCGGCCTCCTGGGGCCCAACGGCGCGGGGAAGACGACCACCTTCAACATGGTCGTGGGGCTGGTGCCGGCCGAGGCCGGGCGAGTGTGGCTGGGGCCCGTGGAGCTCACCGGAATGCCCATCCACCGCCGGGCGCGGGCAGGACTCGGGTATCTGCCGCAGGAGCCGTCCATCTTCCGGCGGCTCACGGTTCGTCAGAACTTTCTCGCGGTCCTGGAGCTGAACCCGACCCTGGGCCGCGCGGCGCGAGAGGCGCGGGCACAGGAGCTCCTCGAGGAGTTCGGGCTCACCACGGTGGCCGAGTCGCTCGGAGAGCAGCTCTCCGGAGGCGAGCGGCGACGAGCGGAGATCGCCCGGTCACTGATTCCCTCTCCGCGGTTCATGCTGTTCGACGAGCCGTTCGCCGGGGTGGACCCGATCAACGTGGGCGACCTCCAGCGGCAGATCGCACGGCTGAAGGAGCGTGGTCTCGGGGTCCTGATCACCGATCACAACGTGCAGGACACGCTGCGGATCGTCGATCGCGCCTACCTCATCGCACAGGGGCAGGTCATCGAGGAGGGAACGCCGCGGGCGCTGGCCGAGTCCGAGCGCGCTCGCACGGTCTACCTGGGCGAGCGGTTCCGGCTGCACGACTGACCGCCCCCGGGCGTTCGGAGCCCCCCCAGAAACCGATGTCCAGCGAGGTGTCTCGCACCTCGTCCGCCCGGCCCGGGGAATCCGGCCTCACGAGGTGTCCGTAACGAGGTGTCCGTAACGAGGTGTCTGGCACCTCCCCTCGGCACCTCCCGCGGGTAATTACGAGTCGTCCAATTACGAGTCGTCTGACACCTTCCCGAGACACCTTTCGAGATTGATCAGGCCTCGCGGTCCGTCACCAGGGCACGCCGCCTCGACGAGGCTCTGCACCTCGTCGCGCCGGCTCGGGCTTCAATCCAAACCAGATCGCCGGATCAGCCGGTGCATGTGCGTTCGCGTCGCATGCCAAAAACGCGCCGCGTTCTGGGAGCATGCGCGGATGGACGCTCCCGGGCCGTTCGCCGGACTCCCCGGTGCGCCCTTGCACGACACGCGCCAGCGCCATCAGAGGCACTCGGAGAAGTCAAGTCGC
>JBKPMY010000380.1:0-3534 GCA_046732375.1 Myxococcota bacterium | reverse complement strand
GGTGCCGCCGGCCATGGCCGAGGAACGAGGAGGATCCGGAGGGTGAGAAGCTTCCGCGAGCTCTTCGGGGCCGAACCGGAGGTCAGCGCCGAGGCGCCCGGCCGGGCGAACCTCATCGGTGAGCACACCGACTACTCGGGGGGCTTCGTCCTTCCGTTGACCATTCCCCAGCGGACGCGGGTCGAGCTCCGCCGTCGCGGCGACGAGACGGCCCGGGTCCACTCCGTCCACCTGGGGAGGACGGAGGAGTACCGCGTCGGCTCGGAGTCGGTCCGTCACGACTGGCTCGATTACGTCCAGGGGGTGACCGTCGTGGCCCGTCCGCGGCGCCTCGGGGGGTTCGAGGCACGGATCGACTCCGACGTGCCGCCGGGGAGCGGGCTGTCGTCCAGCGCTGCGCTGGAGATCTCGATGCTCCGTGCGCTCCGCAAGGCGTTCGGCTGGCAGCTCGACGACGTCCGGCTCGCGCTCCTGGGCCAGCGGGCGGAAGTGGAGTTCGTGGGCGCTCCGGTCGGGGTGATGGATCAGCTGGCCTCCAGCCTGGGAAGCCCGGAGACCGCTCTGTTCATCGACACGCAGTCGCTGCGCACGGAGCAGGTGCCCCTCCCGGCCGGGCTGGACATCGCGGTGATCCACTCCGGTGTCTCCCACGATCACGCCGGGGGTGAGTACAGGGTCCGGCGCGGCGAGTGCGAGGAGGCGACCCGGGCACTCGGAGTCCCCAGCCTCCGGACGCTGACCGTCGAGGACCTTCCACGCATCGAGGCCCTCCGCCCGCCGCTCGATCGGCGAACCCGCCACGTGGTGACCGAGAACGCCCGGGTGCTCGAGGCGGTGGAGGCCCTCCGAGCGGGCGCGCTGGAGCGGTTCGGGACGTTGCTGGCGGCGTCCCACCGATCACTCCGGGACGACTTTCAGGTGAGCGTCCCCGAGTTGGACCGCCTGGTGGCGCTCGCGGCGGAGGCACCGGGCGTGTTCGGGGCACGGCTGACCGGCGGCGGATTCGGAGGCGCCATCGTGGTGGCGGCGCGTCCGGAGGGCCTGCGAGCGTCCATGGAGCGCGTGGCCGAGCGGTACCGGGCGCAGACCCAGCGCACCGCGACCGTGCTCGTGCCCCGCTGAGGCGAGACCGGCCGGCCCATCGAGGTGATTCCCGCAGGGCGAGTGGACGTGCGCTCGAGGGAGGCGGTGCACCGGGTGGGACCGGAGGCGCCGATGCAGGGCGCTGGAGGCGCGGGTACTCCCCGGATCCGCCCGCGGTCGCGGATGCGAGTCGAGCGCTGGACAGCGACCGAGGTCAGGTTCTTTCCAGGCTGGACACGGCATTGCAGGCTTGCTGGGCCGAGACTGCTGCAATTACCTGCTGCCCGGCGCGGCACGGGGAGGCCGGAGGAGACTTTGCCCGGAGTCGTTCCGGAAATGAATGCGCGGACCCTCGAGCCGGGAAGCGTCTTGCTCGTCGAGGACGACGCCGACATTCGCGAGGCCCTGACCGACGTGCTCCGCATGGAGCACTGGAGGGTCGAGCCGGCGGCCAACGGGAAGCTGGCCCTGGACCGTCTGCTCAGCGGCCCCCCGCCGGACCTGATGCTCCTCGATCTCATGATGCCGGTGATGGACGGGTTCGAGCTGCTCGAGCACCTCCGTGGCCATCCGGGACCGACGACCGTGGTGCTCTCCGCGAGCCGCGACGTCGACCGGGTCCGGGAGCATCCGCTGGTGCGAGCGACGCTCGGTAAGCCGGTCGAGGTGGGGGTCCTGCTCGGTCTCCTGGACCAGCTGCGCCGCGACGGACGTCCGCCGAATGGCGCCCGCGCCACGGCGCAGGACGGGAACGGAGCCCGCTGACGCTCGACATCTGTCCGGGAGCCGCGCTCAAATTCGCGGGCCACCCGAGCAGAGGTTCCTGCCCGTGCTGAAGCTCTTCGGTCACGATGCCTCGCCCTACGTGCGCCGCGTCCGGGTACTCCTCGCCGAGCTGCGGCTCCCCTTCGAGCGCGACACCCATGACTGGCGGAGTCCAGCGCCCGAGCTCGTCGCAGCCTCCCCCATCCGCCGACTGCCGATGCTGGACCTCGGGCCGGACGCGGCCGTGCGCCACGTCTTCGACTCCTGGGCCATCGCCGCGCTGCTGTACACGCTTCCCCACGCCGCGCCCGGGGGCGATCCGCCGTTCCAGGAGAAGCTGCTCGACCCATCGCTCGCGCTGCTCGACCAGAACGTGCTCTCGGTGGCCGACGCTGCGCAGGCCAGCCTGGTGAACGTGTTCCTCCTCGAGGGGGACGGCATCCTGCCCGAGCAATCGGCCACCCTGCAGCGGGAGAACGCGCGGGCCCGGGTCTGCCTGGACTGGCTGGAGCGGACGTATGGCGGAAAGCGGACGCTCGCCCCGGGCCGCCTCGCCTACGTCGACGTGGCGGTGATGACGCTCCTGGGCTGGATCCGCTTCCGGAACCGGCTGGACCTCGCGCCGTGGCCCCAGCTGCTGGCGCTGGAGGCGGCGCAGGCCGCCAGGCCGAGCATGGCCGCGACTCAGCCCGCCTAGCTCTCGAGGTGGTCGTTACCAGAGGGGTCCCTGGCCGGGTGTAACGGCTTCCTCCTGTGGTGGCTCTTGCTCGCGGTCCCATGAATCGCCGCGATGCCTATCCCCTCGTCAATCTGTCCGCGACTCGCAAGCTCCTGGCCACCCTCGGCCTGATCACCGGGGCCGCCCTCTTCGCGGGGGGCGTCGCGCTGTCGGTGCTCCTCACCAACTGGACCCTGACGCTCGGGGGATTCCTCGGCTGGGGCTCGATGCTGATGAAGGTGCGGGCCTACGGCGGCCCCTGGTTCCACGGGCTCTTCGCGGTCCACGTGCTGTCCCTGGCGCTGGTGGGCGGGGTGGCCTTCCGGCTCTTTCGCCGGGTAGCGCTCGCCCGCCGGGCCCGCGCGGCGGTGACCGGGCTCCTGATGGGGCTCGCCGCGCTGGACGTCATCTGCTGGCTGCTCCTGCCGATGCTCGGCGTGGCCCGGGCGCTCCTCGGACCGGTGCTGCTGCTGCTCGGGCTCGGCCTGGCGTACCTGGTGGGCCGGCCGCTCCGGGACATGTGGCTCTACGAGCGGTGGAGCGCGCCGGACCGTGAAGCGCCCTTTCGCGTGGTCATCGTCGGCGGTGGCTTTGCCGGCCTCTACACCGCCCTGGAGCTCGACCGGCGGCTGGGCCATCACCGGTCGCTGGAGATCGTGGTCGTTGACCGGAGGAACTATTTCCTCTTCCCTCCGCTCCTCCCCTCGGTCGCCACCGGAGCCATCGAGACACGGCAGGTGACCTACCCCTTCCGGCGCATCTTCGAGGCGACCAGCGTCGTCTTTCGCAAGGAGACCGTGGAGTCCATCGACGTCCGGGAGAAGGTGGTCCACACCCGCGCCGACGTCGACGAGCAGACCGGCCCCTGTCATCGGGAGATCCCCTACGACGCGCTGGTCCTCGCCCCCGGAAGCGACACCCAGACCTTTCGTACGCCCGGCGTGGCCGAGCACGCCTTCTTCATGCGC
>JBKPMY010000379.1:0-28682 GCA_046732375.1 Myxococcota bacterium | reverse complement strand
CACGTAGGCCAGGGCGGCGGAGAGCACCACCCGCAGGGAGGCGAAGCGGAGAGGCGTCCGTGCGTCCTGGAGCGCGTAGAACGCCGAGGCGTACAGGCGCCCCTGCGTCCCTGCGACCAGCCCCACGGCCGATCCCATCAGGAGGTACCAGAGCCAGCGGGTGTCCGCGGCATCGAAGCGGCCGGTCTGGAACAGGAGGCCCCCGAGCACGTCCCCCAGGACGAGGAAGGCCACTGCGGAGGGCACGACGAAGAAGGCGATCCGCTCGAGGCCCCGGTCGATGCGCAGCCGGAGCCGATCCGAGGCCTCGGGCCCGAGCGCCGTCTCCCGCGCGAGCTCCGGCAACTCGGCCGCCGAGACCGACATCCCGAAGAGCGACACGGGCAGCAGCGCGAGCAGCTGGGTGTAGCCCAGCACCGCCACCGTCTCCGGGGAGATCAGCGAGGCGTAGTAGGTGTCCACCAGCGCGCTGACCTGCACCACCCCACGCGCCACGAGGATGGGGAGGAAGCCCCGGAACACGGCACGCATCGCGGCGCTGGTGGTGTCCAGCGACGGCCGGAACCGTCCCAGGAGCGGCCAGAGCACCGGCAGCTGGATGGCGAACTGGAGCGCGCTCCCGGCGACGACGCCCCAGGCCAGGAGCGTGGTCAGCCGGTCCTCGTCCACCCGCGGTCCGGCAGCGACCAGGACGGCGATCTGCGCCAGGTTCCACACCACCGGCGCGGCGTAGGAGAGGAAGAACTTCCGGTGGCTGTTGAGCACCCCCAGGCACCAGGCCGAGAGCACCAGGAGCCCGGTGCTGGGGAAGAGGATGCGGGTCAGCTGCACGGCCTTGGCGAATGCGGCCGGCCCGGTCTCGGCGAACCCGCCCACCACCACGCCGACGATCCACGGGGCGGCGAAGATGCCCAGGGCCACCAGCACCGCGACGAGCAGCGACAGGAGCCCGAACACCGCGCCGGCCACCCGGTCGGCGTCCTCGCGTCGGCTCTCACCGAGGAGCCGGGCGTACACCGGGATGAAGGAGGCGGAGAGCACCCCCTCACCGAAGAGGTTCTGCAGGACGTTGGGGATGCGGAGCGCGGCGGTGAAGGCGCCCGCCAGCGCAGAGTTGCCGAGGTAGTGGGCGAAGACCCTCTGGCGGACGAGCCCCATCAGCCTCGAGGCGAGGATGCCCAGCGCCACCAGCGTGGCGCCCCGGCCCGAGCTCCTGGCTGGTGCTGTGGCGTCGGTCACGGGCGGCGGAACACTCTAGGCGCAGCCACCGACGGGGGGCTGCCTCCTCTTGACCTGGCACGTCCTCTCCCCGCATCGTGCCCGGCTCGCCACACATGGCAAAGGTTCTGGTCATCGACGACGAGGCGAATCTCCGCAAGGTGCTCGCCGCGCTGCTCCGCCGTGACGGCTACGACGTCACGATCGCCGAGGATGGCGAGATGGGCCTCGCCGAGTTCCAGAAGAACGGCGCGGACGCGGTGATCACCGACCTGGTGATGCCCAAGCTCGGCGGGATGGACGTGCTCCGGGCGGTCAATGCTGCCGACCCCGAGGTACCGGTCATCATCATCACCGCCCACGGGACGGTCGACTCGGCGGTGGAGGCGATCAAGCTCGGCGCATTCGACTACGTCACCAAGCCCTTCGACCAGAGCGAGCTCAGCAACGTCATCGCCAAGGCGGTCCGGACGCACGAGTCGGCCCGCCGCAACGCCCGCGGGGAGCGGGGACGTCCCTCCCTGGTGGGCGAGTCTCCCCAGATGCAGGATGTGCTCCGGATCATCGACAAGGTCGCGGACACGCCCTCCACGGTGCTGATCACCGGCGAGAGCGGCACCGGCAAGGAGCTCATCGCCACCGCCCTTCACGAGGGCAGCTCGCGGCACGACAAGCCCTTCATCCGGATCAACTGCGCGGCCATCCCCCGCGAGCTCATCGAGTCCGAGCTCTTCGGCTACGAGCGGGGCGCGTTCACCGGCGCGGTGACCTCGAAGCCGGGTCGGTTCGAGCTGGCCGACGGCGGGACGCTGTTCCTCGACGAGATCGGGGAGATCCCGGTGGAGATGCAGGTGAAGCTCCTCCGCGCGCTCCAGGAATCGGAGTTCGAGCGGGTGGGCGGCATCAAGACCACCCGGGTGGACGTCCGGCTCATCGCCGCCACCAACCGGGACCTGAATGCCGAGATCGAGGCGGGCCGGTTCCGGAAAGACCTGTATTATCGGCTGGCGGTCGTGCCCATCAACCTCCCCCCGCTCAGGGAGCGGCCGAGCGATATCCCCACCCTGGTGCGTCACTTCGTCGACAAGTACAACCGCCGGTTGAACAAGCGGATCGAGGGGATGACCGACGAGGCGCTCGCCCTGGTCCAGGCCTACGCCTGGCCGGGCAACATCCGGGAGCTGGAGAACCTGATCGAACGCACCCTCCTCTTCGCGGACGGGCCTCTGATCGGCGCGGCGGATCTGCCTCAGCATCTGCGGGTTCCGGGCACCGCGACGCCGCTCCCGGGACCGACGCCGGTGCCGGGGGCACTGCCGGTTCCCGCGGGGGAGACGGGCCTGAAGGACATCGTCCGACAGCGCTCCGCCGAGCTGGAGAAGGAGATCATCACCCGTGCGCTCGAGGAAACGGGCGGGAACGTGACGCGCGCGGCGAAACTCTTGCAAATCAGCCGCAAGTCGCTGCAGACCAAGATGAAGGAGTTCTCTCTTCGCGACGACAGCGACGAGTGAGCGTGGAGGCGGACGGGCAACGATGGCCGTGAAGATGCCAGTGCTGGGCCAGCCGGCCCGGCGCAAGTCGAGTGGTCTCGGGTGGGTGCTGTTCCTGGGGCTCGCGGTCGCCGCGGGCGGATACCTCTGGCGCCAGAGGCACCGACCGGCGCCGCCGCCGGTGGCCCAGATCCCGGTCGTGGCGCCCGCCCCGGTCGTCAGCGCCCCGGGGTCAACGGCGGTGCCCGGCATCGCCCAGGCGCCGGTGCCCCCTCCGCTGCAGACCGGCCCGCGGTTCCTGTCGGTGCGCATCGACGGTCCGCTCGAGGGGGCGCTGGTGGCTGGCGCCGGAAACGAGACCGGCCCTGCGCTGACCCAGGTGGTGAAGCGGGTCATGGTGTGGTGGATCAACGTCCCGGGCGACCTCCGCAAGGGCGACCTGCTGGAGGTGATCTACGAGCCGCAGCCCGGGCAGGAGCCGCTGGTGAGCGCGGTGCGGCTGCGAAGCGCGAAGGCGGGCCGGACCTTCGAGGCGTACCGGTTCAAGCCGGCAGGCGCCCAGTTCGCGCGCTTCTACGATGCCGACGGAGGCGACCTCGAGCTGCGCCTGGATCCCTCCCCGCTCGACAGCTGGGAGCAGATCACCTCGCTGCTGAAGGACGGCCGGAAGCACAAGGGCGTGGACTTCAAGGCCCCCGTGGGGACGCCGGTGAAGGCGACGTTCGACGGGACCATCACCCGGAAGAACTGGTTCTTCCGAGGGAACGGCAACAGCCTGGAGGTCACCTCCTCGGGCGCGCCATGGATGAAGGCGATCTTCCTCCACCTGTCGGAGCTCCCGCGGACGCTCACCGTCGGAACGAAGGTGAAGAAGGGCGAGGTCATCGCTCACAGCGGGAACAGCGGGCACAGCTTCGCGCCGCACCTGCACTACCAGCTGATGTCCCCATCGGACCGGGTGCTCGACCCGTTCGACGTGCACGCGACGACGAAGGTGCACCTCGCCGCGGCGGACCGGCCGGCGCTCACCGAGCAGGTGACGAAGTGGCGGTCGATGATGACCACGCGCGTTGCCGCGACCCCTTCGCCGGCGGTCGTTCCGGCAGCGACCACCACGCCGACGGTAGGCGTAGCATCCGGCGCGAGCGCTCCGCCGGCCGTACCGGCACGGTAGGCTCCGCCGGCTATCGAAGAGAATCGCATTCGCGTCGTCATCGCGCCCGCCTCAGCCCGAGCCGGTACACGTCGGCGCTTGTCCAGCCCGCCTGCCGCGCGATTTCAGTCGAGAGCGACTTGAGTCGCTCGCCGCGCGCGAGCCCCGCCTCGACTGCCGAGCGAACCTCTTCCTCGCTCCACCGCGTAGCCTCGGTCCGTCCCTCGACGAGCACCACGACCTCGCCGAGTGGCGGCTTGTCCCGGTAGCGCCGGGTGAGTTCGGCCAGCGTCCCGCGCACGAACTCCTCGTGGACCTTCGTCAACTCCCGGGCGACCACCGCACGGCGCGGACCGAGCACCTTCTCGAGGTCGGCCAGCGTCTCCTCGAGCCGCCGCGCCGACTCGTAGAGCACCAGGGTCGCGCGGAGCCTGGCCACCTCGTCCAGCACCGCCGTCCGATCCGGTCCCGAGCGCGGCAGGAAACCCAGGAAGTGGAATCGCCCCGACGGCAGACCCGAGGCGCTCAGGGCAGCGATGACCGCGCTCGGCCCGGGCACGGGCACCACCGGAATGCCTCGCGCCACCGCCTCGGCGACCAGCGCCTCGCCGGGATCGCTGATTCCGGGGCTGCCCGCATCCGTCACCAGCGCGCCATCCTCTCCAGCCTCGAGCCGCGCAACGATGCCGCCGATCCGTTCCTTCTCCGCGAACGCCGGCAAGCTCAACAGCGGCGCCTGGACCCCAAGCGACCGGAGCCACGGCCCGGAGTGCCGCGTGTCCTCGCAGACGACGAACGCGGTCGAACGCAGGACCTCGACTGCCCGGGTGGTCACGTCCCTCAGGTTGCCGATCGGTGTCGCGACGAGGTGGAGCGTTCCGGCCATGCGTTTCCGGCCGGTGACGCTCTCACATCCCGGCGTCGAAGGCTCCGGGCAGGTGCTCGATGACCGCCGCCCGGCCTCGCCCGAGGACGGTCATCACGTCGAAGCGGACCATCCGCCGGGGCGCGGGACAGCGCTGCAGGTAGCGGAGCGCCGCCCGCACCACCCGCCGCTGCTTCTCCCTCGTCACCGTGAGGGACGGGTCGCCGAACACCGCCGAGGTCCGCATCCGCACCTCGACGAAGCACAGGAACTCGTCCCGCTCGGCCACGATGTCCAGCTCGCCCTCCCGCACCAGCCAGTTCCGTTCCCGGATGCGGTACCCGGCCCGCGCCAGGAAGGCCACGCACTGCTCTTCGGCCTCGGAGCCCAGCCGCGATCGATCCACCTCGCCCATTCCCCACCCCCTGCGATCCGCAGTCGACTGTAGGGGGCGGGTCAGACGTTCAGGGAGCCGTCGGACATCGAGGCGAAGACCGGGTGCGCCGTGACGTGGAGCACCTGCGTGCCGCTTCCCAGCCCCTTGAGCATCCGGCCCAGCAGCGGCAGTCGCGCCTCGTCCATCCCGGTCGCCATGTCCTCGAGCAGCACCGGCATCGGCTCCTGCGACACCAGCCGCTCGAGGAGGGTGAGACGCAGCCCGAGCCACACCCAGTCCACGTCGCGCGCCAGCACCTGGCCGATGGGGATCAGCTTCCCACCCACCCGTGCCTGGCACTGCCCGTCGTAGGTGAACTCCAGGCCCTCCACGCGCCGCTCGGTCAGCGCGCTCACGTACTGCGCACACCGCTCGCCGATGCGCGCGGCGAGCGTTGGCACATCGATGCTGAGCAGATCCGCCGCAGCGCTCATCAGCCCGGTCGTGAAGTCGTCGAGACCGTCGGCCCCGCCCGCCGCCGGGACCCCGGGGCTGGAGACCCTGCGAGGGGCTGGAGCGAGCGCCTCGCGCATCCGCGCCATCTCCCGCTCCACCTCGCGCGCGTCGCGGACGTAGTTCCCCTTCTCGGCGAGCCTGGCGCTCAGGGCCTCCTGTTCCGCGCGGAGCTCGGCGAGCTGGTTGGCCGCCGCGATGTACTCCGGGTTCAGCTTCGCCGTGTGGACCCGCTTCTCGAGGTCCGCGACCTTCACCGCCCACCGCCCGTGCTCCTCGAGCGCGAGGACGATCTCGTGCGGCTGCTCGACACCGAGGATCTTCATCGCGTTCCGCACCGGCTGAGCGTCGGCCTCGAACTGGTCGCGCACCTGGCGCTCGCGGTCCCCCAGCCGATCGCCTCGCCGAACGGCGAGCTCCGCCCACTGGAGGTCCTCGACCCGCTTCAGCGCCACCAGCGCCGCGAGCCCGAACGCCGGGATGTCCAGCAGCGCGATGTACTTCAGGGGACCGGTGACCGTGGCCCCGGTGAACAGCGCCGCCGCCCCCAGCGCCATGCCCGCCCAGAACCGCGCGTCGCGCTGCAGGGGGGTCGCGGTCGGCGCCTTCACCACGTCCAGCTGCCGGTCGGCCTCGAGCCTGGCAAACGTCTCGTCCACCTTGGCCACCAGCGCGGGAAACACCTTCGCCCGCTCCACGATGTCCGGGATGAGCCCCAGGCTCTCCACCGTGGGTGTCTGCTGGAGGCCGCGCTGTGCTTCGCCGAGCTCCTGCTCCAGCGCCTGCACGGACTTCACCTTCGTCTCCAGCTGGAAGATCTGCGCGCTCACCCCGTCGGCGCGGAACTGGAGCCGCTCCACCTCCGAGGACAGCGCCAGCTCCTTCTCCAGCTCGGCCAGTCGCGTGCGAGCCTGCGCGGGGTCGATCGGCGTCTCCGGGACCGGTGTCGCGCCTCCCGGCCGCCCACCCGGGCCCGCCGAGCGCTTCGGGCGGCGGCTGGGGAGCTGCCCCGCGGTGAAGGTGAAGAGCGTCTCGTACCGTCCGCGCGGCGGAAAACCCACCTGGGCGCGGAGGAACTGCGCCATCTCGGTGGGCTCCTCGGTCACCAGGTCGTGCCCGCGGGTGCTGGCGTTCACCCGGTGCAGCGAGCCCGAGCGGCCCAGCTCGCGGAGGATGCGGTAGGTCACCCCGTCTCGACCCACGATCCACAGCGCGGCCTTGCTGGTGTTGCCCCCTTCCGAGGAGGCGTAGCGCGCATCACCCCCGCGCCCGTCGGGGAAGCACAGCTCGGAGGTCAGGCCCACGAGCGGCGCGCCCGGCGTGTTCGGGAGCAACGTCCAGTAACCCGGCTTCAGGGAGACGCGAACGCTGGGCAGGAACCCGCGGACGCCCTGGAGCGCGAACTCGACCCAGTGCATGCGCAAGGATCGAGTCTAGCTGAACCCGGAGACTCAGCCCCGTGCGGCAGCGCCCGTCTTGGCCTTGCCCTTCTTGCCCTTGGGGGCCGGGGCGGCGGGTGCGGGAGTCTCCGGCGCCGTCGCAGCGGCCTCGGCGGGGGGAGTCGTCTCGGGAGCGCCCGCGGCGGTCCCCTCCAGCTCCTCCTGGGTATCCACGCGGCTCGCCTTCCCGCGGAGATCGCGCAGGTAGAACAGCCGGTTGTGCCGCACGTCGCCCCGGGTCAGGACCTCGATCCGCTCGTAGCGGGGGCTGTGCAGCGGAAAGATGCGCTCCACACCGACCCCGTAGGACATCTTCCGCACGGTGAAGGTCGCCCGGTTGGCACCCTTGGTCTTGCGGATGACGACGCCCTCGAACGGCTGAACGCGCTCCTTCTCCCCCTCGCGGACCTTCCAGTGCACACGGACGGTGTCACCGGTGCGGAAGTCCGCGACGTCCTTCCGCAACTGCTTCGACTCGATGTAATCCAGGGCGCTGGGGCGCATGGCAAACTGACTCCAACTGATGGGGAGCCGGGCCAGATAGCAGACGACCCGTCCCATCGCAAGGACAACCCCCCGGATTCAGAGGTCCTTCTCCTCCAGTGCGAGCAGACGCCGGTCCTCGTCCGACAGCTCGGAAGAGTCGAGCAGATCCGGCCTCCGGGCAAGGGTCAGCCGGAGCTGATGCCAGCGCCGCCACCGCGCGATGCGGGCGTGGTCACCTCCCTGGAGCAGGTCGGGGACGGACACCCCCCGGAACTCGGCGGGCCGGGTGTAGTGCGGGTACTCGAGCAGTCCACCCTCGAAGCTCTCGGAGCCCGAGGACTCGACGTTGCCTAGGACGCCCGGAAGGAGCCGGGCCACCGCGTCCACGACGGAGAGGGCGGCGAGCTCCCCCCCGGTGAGCACGAAGTCCCCCAGCGAGACCTCGGCGTCCACGTAGGCTCGGACGCGCTCGTCCACGCCCTCGTAGCGGCCGGCGACGAGGATCAGGTCCGTCGGACCGGTGGCCAGCTCCCTCGCCATTCCCTGGGTGAAGCGCTCGCCGCGCGGCGAGGTGAGGAGCACCCGCGCACCGGGGAGCGCGAGGCGGGCGGCCTCGATCGCCGCCACCAGCGGCTCGGGCTTCATCACCATCCCTGCCCCGCCGCCGTAGGGCGCGTCGTCGGTCACCCGGTGCTTCCCTTCGGAGTGGTCCCGGATGTCGCGCGGCTCGACGCGGAGCAGCCCACGGACGCGCGCCTTCCCGAGGATGCTCGCCTCGAGGTACCCGGTCACCATCGCCGGGAACAGGGTGAGGATCTCCGCCTGCCACATGGCCGGTCGCCTACTCCAGCATCTCAGGAGGGCGGACGACGAGCACCCCCGCCTGCACGTTCACCTCGGGGACGAACTCGTCGACGAAGGGGACCACCAGGGGCTCGGACCCCTTGCCCTGAATGACCAGATTCGGGACCGGCCCGGTGTTCCAGACCTCGGTGACGCGGCCCAGCGGCACACCCTCGGGCGTGCGTGCCTCGAGCCCCACCAGATCGCCCTGGAACCACTCCCCTTCCGCGGGCGGCGGGAGGTCCTCGCGGTGGACGAGGACCGTCGCTCCCTTGAGCGGCTCGGCACCCGAGCGCGTGGTCACCCCGGCGAGCGAGACCAGCGTCGCGTCACCGCCACGCCGGGCTGCGGTCAGGGTGACTTCCCGCTCCTCGCCCGAGCGCAGGCGCAGCACCAGCCTGCGCACCTGGGTCAGCGCCTCGGACTCGGGGTCGAAGGTGCGCACGGCCAGCTCACCCCGGAGACCGTGCACACGCGCCACGTACCCCACCTCGAGCGTGGGGCGAGGCGGGCTCATCCGGCCGGCGGAGGCTCGGTGGGCGGCGCAGGGACGGCGGTCCGTCGGTCATCGAGCACCTCGAGTCGCGCCTTCACGCCACGCCGCTGGGCTGCGACGGAGAGCAGCGTGCGGATGGCGTTCACGGTGCGGCCGTCACGGCCGATGACCTTGCCCACGTCCTCGGGGGCGACCTTCAGCTCGAACAGCGTGCCGCCGTCGGCCGGCTGGCTCCGCAGCTCCACCTGGTCCGGGCGGTCCACCAGTCCCCGGGCCAGGGACATCAACAGCTCTTCCACGCTCGCTAGGCCTTGGGCGTGGTCTTGCTGGCGCGCTTGATGAGCCCGGCGACGGTCTCGGACGGGGTTGCACCCGCCTTCAGCCAGTGCTCGAGGCGCTCCTGCTTGAACTCGATCTTCGGGGGCTCGAGGTTCGGGTCGTATGCTCCGATCGCCTCGATGAACTTGCCGTCGCGCGGGTTCCGCGAGTCGGTGGCAACCACGTGGTAGTACGGCATCTTCTTTGCGCCCGCGCGCGCGAGCCGAAGCACGACAGCCATGAATCCTCTCCGTCTTGGGGAGGGGCGGGATTAGTCGTGGCTCGCCTGCTTGTCAAGAACGGCTCGGGATCTCGCGTAGTTATAGCGAGCCCGTGCGGCGGGCGAGGAACTCCGCCTGCAGGGTCCAGCCGATCCCGTCCGCGGAGCGCTCCCCCCACCAGCGGAAGGAGTCCGCCGTCCGGTCCCGGAACGACCAGCGAACCTTCGCGCCCGAGTCGTCGGTCCCGAGCTGGACGATGTCCGGACCCTCTGCCCGGCCGAGCTGGCGACGGTAGACCTGCCGCATCGGATCGCTCCAGAGGATGTGCCAGGCGTCGAGGCCGGGGTCGTAGACGCGCAGCGTGCTCCCGTAGAACTCGGCGGCTGCCGGGAGCTTGCCGCGCGGAAGCTCACGGGCGGGGACGATCCACACGTCCTGGATCGCCCTGCCCTCCAGGACCCAGCCAGCGTGCAGCTCGCCCTTGCTCCGGAGATCGGAGCCGTCGGGCTGCGGGTAGCGGGCCTCGAGCGACCAGCTGCCGACGAGGAAGGCGTAGAGCTGAAGGCCGCTCGCCCGATCCTGCGCGGGGCCGGTGGCGGAGAGAGCGTCGAGGAATGGAGAGGGAACCATGATGCCCCCGGTGTGCACCCTCAGGCGGTCGGGCCGCTTGGCGATTCTTGCGCCGCCGCGCCAGGGCCCTGGCGGTTGGCGAGCTGGCCGCACGCCGCGGCGATGTCCCGACCGCGGTTCTCGCGGATGAACGCGGCGACGTGCCCGCGGGCGAGAATCTCCCGGAAGCGCTCGGCCCGCTCCTCGTCCGTGGTGAAGAAGCCGAGGCCGGGATTCTCGTTGTAGGGGATGAGATTCACCTTGGCCGGGACGTCGCGAAGCAGGTCCACCAGCCGCGCGGCGTCCTCGTCGGTGTCGTTCACCCCGCGCAGGAGCACGTACTCGAAGGTGATGCGCCGCCCCTGGCGCAGGGGGAAGGTGCGACAGGCCTCCATCAGGTCGGCGATCTTCCACTTCCGGTTCACCGGCATCAGCTCGTCGCGCTGAGCGTCGGTGCTCGCATTCAGCGAGATGGCGAGCTTCACGTCCGTCTCCGCGCCGAGCCGGGCGATCATCGGCACGAGCCCCACGGTGGAGACGGTGATGTGCCGGTGGGAGAAGTTGGGCCCGTCCTCGGACTGGAGGACGTGCAGCGCGTCCTTGAGGTGCTCGAAGTTGTGGAGCGGCTCACCCATGCCCATGAAGACCAGGTTGGTGAGGGGACGGGTCAGCGCGAGGCCCTCGTTCCGCGCCACCTCCCGGTTGACCGCGTGCACCTGGGCGACGATCTCCGCCGCGGTCAGGTTTCTGAGCAGCCCCAGCGTCCCGGTCATGCAGAACTTGCACGCCATGGCGCAGCCCACCTGGGTCGAGACGCAGAGCGTCTTCCGGTCCGGGCTGGGCATGTAGACGCTCTCGATGAGCCGGCCGTCGCGGGTGCGCCAGCGGTACTTGATGGTGCCGTCGCTGCTGCGCTGCTCGAGGTCCTTGGTGAGCGGCTCGAGCGCGCACCGCTCCCGGAGCTTCACCCGGAGCGCCTTCGACAGATCGGTCATCTGATCGAAGTCGGTCATCCCGCGCTGGTGGATCCAGCGGTAGAGCTGCCGCGCGTGAAACGGTCGCTCCCCGAGCTCGTCCACCAGGAAGTGCGTCAGGCGGTCGAGCGGGAGACCCAGGAGGTCGAGCGGCATGTCCACGGGGGACGACATCGGCCCCGCGTGTAACACGCCCTGCTCCAAAGCGCAGGGCGCCGCCTGGTGCTTCCCACCCCGGGGCGACACCCGACGCGGCTAGCATCGCTCCTCGGAGGTCGTGGATGGCACACATCACCCTGCTTGCGCTGGGGCTTCTGCCCTCGCTGCTCCATGCCGTGCCGACGGAAGGCAGCGCCTGCACCGGGAGGGAGAACCTGCTCGCGATTCGAGGGAAGTGGACGACCCGGCAGGACGTCGGGCGGAGCACGGCCATCCCGGCGAGCCTGGCCTCGGAGCTCACCATCCGCGTCGACCGGATCGGCCAGCTGTTCCGCACGGCCTATCCCGAGCCGAGGGGAATGGAGGCCGCTGGGTACCGTGACCTCGACGGGCCCCAGCTCGTCCAGAACGGGCCTTACGCCTACTCGTACCGGTCGCTGTACCAGGGCTGGTACTGCAACTCCAACGTCCACCGGCTGATGCTCGGAACAGAGACCGCCACCTGGGCATACGCCTTCGTGAATCAACTGACGTGGTTCGCCGACCCGCTCAAGACGCTCCGGGTCGAGGGCCAGCCAGCGTTCCTGCTGACACGACGATCCGGGACCTTCAGGGGAATCGCCGCCTACGAGGGAATCCACAACAAGAGCTCGAATGCCGGACAGACCTTCTCCCGCGCCATCCTGGTGAGCCGTCCGGGCCGCTCGCCGCTCAAGCCCGTGACGCGGAGGCAATTCCTCGAGGCCTACATCGCCTCTGTCGAGGAACAGGCCGCCCCGATGATCGCTCGCATCGAGAACTCGCCGCTCGACTCCGACAAGAAGGCCGCCGCGGTCCAGCAGCGACGGGAGCAGATCAGCAATCTCCAGTCAGCCGCGCGGGCCCGACTGGCGCGGATGTCGCCCGGGGAGGCGGAGCAGCCCGCGTTCCTCTCCCCGGAGAACGTCGTCCACTTCAAGGACTTCACGCCCGAAGGTCAGGGTGGACTGGCGCTGATGCGCCTCGACCAGACCTACCTCGACGCGCGGTTGCCGCGGTACGCGCCGCAGTTCGTGGTCGTGTACTGGAGATGGCAGAAGACCGTCCCTTCCGAGAGTTTCCGGACCGAGTTCGAGCAGCGGTTCGACCTGACACCCCTGACCAGGCTCCTCGATCACTAGAACCGGGGCGGCACGGCTAGCGAACGTGAGGCTCGATCCAGCTCGCAGACGCGAGGAGCTCCGCCTCGGCCCGCGGGCCTCCCACCAGCTGGACGCCGAGCGGAAGTCCCGAAGGCCCGGCCCCGGCTGGAAGGCTGACTGCAGGGAAACCCAGGAGCGTGACCACGCGATTGAAGACCGGGTCGCCGGTGCTGGCGATCCCCTCCGGGGCCTCTCCCGGCGCGCTCGGGGTGAGGAGCACGTCCAGCTCGACGAACGTCCGCGCGACCGCCGTTCGCGCTTGCCCCGCGCGGACGTGCGCTGCCTGGACCTCGTCGCGGCTGGCCGCGGTGCCGTGATCGAGGAGCGCGGTGAGCTGCGGGCTCAGCGCGCCGGTTGGACGCAGCGTCCCGAACGAGCGAACTGCCTCGACGGCCATGATCACCTTCTGGTCCTCGAAGAGCCGAATCTCATCCGTCGGCGGGTCGACCTCTCGAACCGTCGCCCCGCCGCGAGCGAGAATCCCGGCCACCTCCTCCAGGCGCGCCTGCATCGCCGAGGTCGCGTGGGACCACCAGGCGCTCCGCCAGAGACCAATGCGAGGCGGACGTGGGAGCGGCGAGACCCGCACCGGCGCGCCGAGGGCTCCGAGCAGCGGCGCGACGTCGGCGACCTCCCGGACCAGCACCCCGAGGGTGTCGAGGGACGGCGCAAAGGGGTGAATGCCCTCCAGCGAGAGGAGGCCGTGGGAAGGCTTGAAGCCCACGATGCCACAGTACGCAGCGGGCCGGATGATGGACCCCGCGGTCTGCGTGCCGAGCGCCGCCGGCACCATGCAGTCGGCCACCGCGGCCGCGGATCCGCTGGACGAGCCCCCCGGCGTGTGCGCGACATTCCGCGGGTTGCACGTCGGCCCCGGTGCGAAGAACGCGAGCTCGGTGGTCACGGTCTTTCCGAGCACCACGCCACCCGCGGACCTCAACGCCGCGACGCAGGCGGCGTCCCGGTTTGGCCGGCGGCCGCGGTACAGCGGGGTCCCGCACTCGGTGGGCACGTCCGCCGTGTCGATGATGTCCTTGATGCCCACCGGCAGGCCGTGGAGCGGGGCCGGGCGGCCGCGGGCGTCGACGGACCGGGCCTCGGCCAGCGCCTGCTCTGGATCGAGCCAGACCCAGGCCTGGATCCGCGACTCATCCCGCGCGATGCGGTCCAGGCAGGCGCGGACCAGCTGCTCGGAGGTCACGGTTCCCCGCTGCAGCAGGCCGATCGCCGCCGCCACCCCCAGCTCCTCGAGCGGTCCCGTGCCCATCGCCGCGAAGACTACGGGGCTCCGCGGCACGATGGGAGGGCGAGCTTCAGGGCCGAGCGCCAGCTGCCCGTCGCAGATCGGTCAGGAACGAAGCGCCGTCCCCTCCGGAGCCAGCTTCTCGGGCTCGCTCCAGCGTCGGGCCGGCTCAGGCTTCAGCGCGCCGCGCGGAAGAAGGCGCGGATCTTCGGAGCGATCTGCTCCCGGAACCGCCGTCCGCTGAAGGTGCCGTAGTGCCCCGCACCCTCCTGGAGGTGGTGCTCCTTCCAGCTGTCCGGGATGCCGGTCAGCAGACCGTGCGCGGCGTGGGTCTGGCCGGGGGTGGTGATGTCGTCCTCGCTCCCCTCCACGGTCATCACCGCCGTCCGCCGGATGGCGTCGAGCCGCACCGGTCTTCCGCGATGCAGCATCCGACCCTCGGGGAGGCTGTGCCGGTGAAACACGTGGAGCACGGTCTCCAGGTAGTACTCCGCCGGAAGGTCCATCACCGCGAAGTACTCGTCGTAGAACTTCCGGCGCTTCTCGGCGGACTCCCGCTCGCCGTTCAGCACGTCCTTGAACAGCCCCACGTGGGCGTCCACGTGCCGGTGCGGGTCGAGCGACATGAACGACCAGAGCTGCAGAATCCCCGGGTAGATCCGTCGGCCGGAGCCGACATACCCCACCGGAACCCGGTGGATGACCATCGCCTCGAGCGACTTCAGCGAATGCACCCGCGCGAACTGGTTCACCGACGAGGGGTTCACCCGGGTGTCCACCGGTCCGGAGATCAGCACCATGCTCGCCGGCTGCACGGGGTCGCTGGCCTCGGCCAGCACCGCGGTGGCGATCAGGACCGGAACCGCCGGCTGGCACACCGCCAGGACGTGCACGTCCGGGCCGAGCTCGCGCAGATGCGCGATCAGCAGGTCCACGTAGTCCGCGAGATCGAACCGGCCCGCCGAGAGGGGAATCTGGCGCGCGTCGACCCAGTCGGTGATGTACAGGTCGTGATCGGGCAAGAGCTCCCGCACCGTCTCGCGGAGGAGGGTCGCGTGATGCCCGGAGAGCGGGGCGACGATGAGGACCTTCGGGTCCTCCCGCTCGATGTCCCGCTCGAAGCGCAGCAGCCGGCAGAACGGCGTCTCGTGCACCAGCTGCTCGCGGACCGCGACCTCCTGGCCGTCGATGACCGTCTGGCTCAGCCCGAAGGCTGGTTTCGGGTACTCGGCGGTCGCGCGCTCGACCAGCTCCGCCGCGGCCGCCATCGCCCGGACCGGCGGGAGCAGCGAGGCCGGGTTGAAGGGATGCGTCCACGCCGTCCGGAGCATCGAGGCCCAGCTGTGAAGCGGGCGCGTAAACGCTCGACCGAGGTCGTGAGCGAAGTACATTGACTCGAAAATCTAACCACCCCCGTCCGACAGGTCCAGGGAATGTTTCCCATCCTACATTTGCTGCAACCGCTCAGGATGTGGCCGCCGGAACCGCCGCAGGAGGGAGGTCGCCCCCCATGCTGGTGAAGAAGTACGGCAACCGCCGCCTCTACGACACCGAGGAGAGCCGCTACGTCCGGCTCGACGAGATTGCCGAGCGCATTCGCGGCGGCGCGGACGTGCAGGTCGTGGACGCGAAGAGCGGCGCCGACCTGACCGCACCGACGCTGGCGCAGATCATCTTCGAGGACCGGAATGCCGCCCGGCTGCTCCCCGTCCCCCTGCTGGTCCAGCTGATCCGCATGGGAGACGAGCCGCTGGCGGACTTCCTCGGGCGGTACGTGAGCTGGGCCCTGGAGATGTACCTCCAGGCCAGGAGCGGCCTGGGGAGCCTGTACAACCCCTTCTCCGCGCTCCGCCCCTTCCCTGCCCCACCGCCCCAGGAACGGCCCCGTGCTCCCGAGGCTGCCGCCCCCACGGGCCGGGACGAGCTCGCCGAGCTCCGCCGGGAGGTGGCGGCCCTGCGCCGGGGCCTGAAGAGAAAGCCATCGCGCCGGCGCTGATTTCTGCTGCATTGCAACAGGGGGCCTCTTGACTCCCCGGCCCCGCGGTGCGAACAGCACCCGAACCCGGCAACCCGGGAGGAGACGAGATGACTCGGAAAAATGTCCCTGGACGCGTCCGGCGCCCGCCGACGCCAGGTGAGCCCGCAGCGGCCGAAACCATGCCCCAGAAGCGCGATTTTGCTGCGGTGCAACAAAACGGCCTTGACGCCTCAGGGACCGGTGTTACAAGAGTGAGCAACCGCGAGTCGCGGAAGGAGATCACCATGGATCAGAAGACCGTCTTTACGCAGATGCAGCAGTTCGGGACCGAGTGGTTCAAGCTGGTCACCGAGGGCACCAATCGGTTCACCGCGGCCCTGGCCGAGGTGGAGAAGATCGAGAAGCAGGGCGTCGCCCAGGCCGTGTCGGCCGTGGACGAGGCCGGCCGCGTGGCCAAGGAGGCCATCAGCGCCTCCGAGCAGATCAGCGCGCAGTGGCGGAAGGCCGTGAACGAGTACGCCCAGCGGACGCTCGAGCTGCTCACCCCCAAGAACTAGGTCGTCTCGTCGACGGGCGACCGTTGACACTCCGGCGGGTCCCCTGGCGTCATCGGCGCCCGGGGTCGACCCGCCTTTTTTTTGTTCGATCCCGACGGGCCACTCTGAAGGGGGTCGTCGATGTCGCCTGCCTCGGTGAGCAAGGTCGTCAGCCTCGACGAGGCCGTCGCCCTGGTGCAGCCGGGCAGCACCCTCGCCACCTCGGGCTTCGTCGGCATCGGGACCCCGGACGGGCTCCTCGAGGCGCTCGCTCGCGCCTACCAGACTCACGGTCGGCCCGGCGGCCTCACCCTGGTCTTCGCTGCCGGGCAGGGAGACGGGAAGACCCGCGGCCTGAATCGTCTCGCGGTCCCCGGGCTGCTCAAGCGGGTGGTGGGCGGCCACTGGGGGCTCATCCCCCGGGTCGGCGCCCTCGCCCTCGCCGGCGAGATCGAGGCCTACAACCTCCCCCAGGGCTGCATCTCGCACCTCTACCGGGACATCGCCGCCGGAAAGCCGGGCACGCTCTCCCGCGTCGGCCTCGGCACCTTCGTCGACCCGCGCAACGGCGGGGGGAAGGTGAACTCCCGCACCACCGAGGACATCGTCGAGCTCCACCCGATCCACGGCGAGGAATGGCTCCTCTACCGCGCCTTCCCCATCGACGTCGTCTTCCTCCGGGGAACCACCGCCGACCCGAACGGGAACGTGAGCATGGAGCGCGAGGCGCTGACCCTCGACAACCTGGCGATGGCCATGGCGGCGAAGAACAGCGGCGGCCTGGTGATCGTCCAGGTGGAGCGCCTCGCCGACGCGGGCTCCCTCCCCGCCCGCAGCGTGAAGATTCCGGGGGCGCTGGTGGACTGCGTGGCGGTGGCTCCGGCCGAGTACCATGCGCAGACCTACGCCACGGCCTACAGCCCGGCCTACTCCGGCGAGCTGCGGGTGCCACTGGAGTCCCTGCCCTCCCCGCAGCTCGACGGCCGCAAGGTCATCGGCCGCCGCGCGGCCTCCGAGCTGATCCCGGGCACGCTCATCAACCTCGGGATCGGCATGCCGGAGTCGGTGGCGGGCGTGGCGGCCGAGGAGGGCCTCCTGTCCCTGGTCACCCTCACCGCCGAGCCCGGCGTCATCGGCGGGCTGCCGGCATCGGGGCTCAACTTCGGCGCGGCGGTGAACACCGAGGCACTGGTGGATCAGAACCAGCAGTTCGACTTCTACGACGGCGGCGGGCTCGACCAGGCCTACCTCGGCATGGCCCAGGTGGACGCGGCGGGGAACGTGAACGTCAGCCGCTTCGGGAAGACCTTCGCCGGCTGCGGCGGGTTCATCAACATCAGCCAGAACGCGCGGAAGGTGGTTTTCGTCGGCACGTTCACGTGCAGCGGCCTGTCCCTGGAGATCGGCGACGGACGGATCCGGATCCTCCAGGAGGGCCGGAGCCGCAAGTTCCTCCCCGCCGTGGAGCAGGTCACGTTCAGCGGCAAGCGCGCCCGCGAGCTCGGCCACGAGACGATGTACGTGACCGAACGGGCGGTGTTCCGGCTCACCGATGCGGGGCTCCGCCTGGACGAGATCGCTCCCGGCATCGACCTCGAGCACGAGGTCCTGGGCCAGATGGAGTTCACCCCGGAGATCAAACGGCCGCTGGGATTCATGGACCCCCGCCTCTTCCGGACCGAGCCCATGGGTCTCCGGCGGATCCTGGAGGAGCGACCCCTCTCCACCCGTTTCGAGTTTGACCCGCAGCGCGAGGTGCTGTTCATCAACTTCGCCGGGCTGGCGATCCGGAGCGAGCAGGACCTCCGGGACATCGCCGCCTCCGTGGAGAAGGTCTGCGCTCCTCTCGGCCGGCGGATCCGGGCCGTCGTCGACTATGACGGATTCAGCGTGCCCGTCCACCTGGCCGACGCCTACGCCGAGCTGGTCCGGGAGCTCACCGAGCGCTACTACGAAGGCGTGACCCGCTACACCTCGAGCGCCTTCCTCCGCCTGAAGCTCGGCGCCTCCCTCCAGGCGCACCAGGTGGACCCCCAGCTGTTCGAGACTCAGCGCCACGCGCTCGAGTCCCTCAAGCACCGGCGCCGCACCCGCGGCTCGCCCACAGGGAGTGACCGATGAAGGTCCTGGAGCTTCCGCAACGTCCCATGGCCGTCGAGGAGGAGCCGCCGCTCCCCCCGACCCCTCCGCCCGGACCCGTGCAGAGCGGCCTGCGCCGCGTCGCCGACGAGGCCCTGGACCGGGTGGACCCGGTGGGCTTCGGCCGCGCCCTGGCCTCGGAGGCGGCGGGCCTCCTCCGCCACCCGCTCTCCACCGCCGGGGCCGTCGCCCGCTGGGCCAACGGCGCTCTGGTGGCGACCGGCGTCTCGCTGGTGCGAGCCGTGGGCTCCCCCAGCCAGGGGCCGATGCCG
This sequence comes from Myxococcota bacterium, assembly GCA_046732375.1. Classification (GTDB taxonomy): domain Bacteria; phylum Myxococcota; class Myxococcia; order Myxococcales; family Myxococcaceae; genus RPRB01. The sequence continues at coordinate 10,170 of JBKPMY010000379.1, read as the reverse complement.
GTGCCGGCCAAGGACCGGCGCTTCGGAGACAAGACCTGGACGGAGAATGCTCTCTACTTCTGGCTGCTCCAGAACCACCTGCTCCGTGAGCAGCTGGCGAAGGAGCTGCTGGACGCGGCCCAGCTGGAGCAGAGCGCCGAGCGCAAGGCCCGGATGGCGAGCCAGCTGCTGGTGGACGCGTTCGCCCCGACCAATTTCTTCCTCACCAACCCCAACGCTCTCCGCCGGGCCTTCGAGACCGGCGGGCTCAGCGCGCTCCGGGGGGCCCGCAAGTGGCTGGATGATCTCCGCAACCGGGAGGGCTGGCCGCGGCTGGTCGACCGCTCCGGATTCGAGGTGGGCAAGAACATCGCCTCCACTCCGGGGAAGGTCGTGTACCGGAACCGGCTGTTCGAGCTCATCCAGTACGCGCCGCAGACGGCGACCGTGCACTCGGTTCCGCTCCTCTGCAGCCCGCCGTTCATCAACAAGTACTACATCATGGACCTCGCCCCCGGCCGGAGCTTCGTCGAGTGGGCGGTGAAGAACGGCCACACCACCTTCTGCATGAGCTACCGGAACCCCGACGAGTCCCTCCGGGACGTCGGGCTGGGGGACTACCTGCTCGAGGGCCCGCTGGAGGCGCTCCGGGTGGTGAAGGAGATCACCGGCTCCCCGAAGGTCAACATCGCTGCGCTCTGCGTGGGCGGCACCCTGGCCACGATGCTCACCGCGTACCTCGAGGCCAGCGGCGACCGGTCGGTCAACTCCCTGACCCTGATGAACACCCTGGTGGAGTTCAGCGAGCCCGGGCCGCTGGGAGCCTTCACCGACCGCGCCACCATGGGGCGGATGCTCCGGCGCGTGAATCGCCGCGGGCTGCTCGAGGCGCACGAGATGGCGCGGACCTTCAACCTGCTCCGTCCCAACGACCTGTACTTCAACTACTTCGGCTCGGCCTGGATGATGGGCGAGGAGCCGCCGGGGTTCGACCTGCTGGCCTGGAACGACGACGGGATGAACGTTCCCGCCCGGCTGCTCACCGAGTACCTCCAGGGCTGCTACCTCGACAACGCGCTGGCCCGGGACGAGATGAGCATCCAGGGCACGCGGCTTCGGCTCGGCGCCGTGAAGCAGGACACCTTCATCGTCGGCGCGGTGGAGGACCACATCACCCCGTGGCGGTCGGCGTTCCGGACCGCGAGCCTCCTCGGGGGGAAGGTCCAGTTCGTCCTCAGCAGCTCGGGCCACATCGCCGGCGTGGTGAACCCGCCGAGCAAGAGCGCGGCCTACTGGCTGCACGAGCATCTGCACGAGACGCCCGAGGCTTGGCACGTTGCGTCAACGCGCCACGGGGACACCTGGTGGAACTCGTGGGCCCGCTGGATTCAGGCCCGAGCCGGCGAGCAGGTGAAGGCACCGGCGGAGCCCGGAAGCGAGGAGTTCCCGCCGCTGGCGGATGCGCCGGGCCTCTACGTCACCGAACGCTGAGCCGCACAAGGTCGCGGCGAAAGAGGCTCGACCTGCGCGATGCAACGTGTCTAGCTGCGTTCCCCAACGATTTCCCGGGGTCAGCGCACATGGTCGATTCGGCGCGTCAGACGGGCGAACCGCTCCTCGAGACGCACGGGCTCACGAAGGAGTTCCGCGGGTTCATCGCGGTCAAGAACGTGAGCCTCACCGTGCGCGCAGGAACGATTCACGCCCTGATCGGTCCGAACGGTGCGGGGAAGACGACCTGCTTCAACCTCCTCACCAAGTTCCTCACCCCGTCCGCCGGCACCATCAAGTTCAAGGGTCAGAACATCACCTCGGACAGACCGGCCGAGGTTGCCCGCCGCGGGGTGGTGCGCTCGTTCCAGATCTCCGCGGTGTTTCCCCACCTCACGGTGCTGGAGAACATCCGCGTGGCGCTGCAGCGGAAGCGCGGCAGCTCCTTCGATTTCTGGCGCTCCGAGCGCACGCTCAAGGACCTGGAACCCCGGGCGAACGAGCTTGCCGAGGCGGTGGGGCTCCTGGATTTCCTGCACGTCCCGGCGGTGGAGCTGCCCTACGGACGCAAGCGCGCCCTGGAGATCGCGACCACGCTGGCGCTCGATCCCGAGCTGCTCCTCCTCGACGAGCCCACCGCGGGGATGGGGCACGAGGACGTGGACCGCATCGCCGCCCTCATCAAGCGGGTCGGCGCGAGCCGCACGGTGCTGATGGTGGAGCACAACCTCAAGGTGGTGGCCAACCTCTCGCACACCATCACCGTGCTCGCCCGCGGCGAGGTGCTGGCCGAGGGCGACTACGCCGCGGTGTCGAAGAACAAGGACGTGATGCAGGCGTACATGGGGGCCGAGCATGCCTGAGGCCGCCACCGCGCGTTCCGGTCCCGCGCCCGAGCCCGCCCCCCGGCCGATGCTCAAGGTCACGGCGCTCCAGGCCTGGTATGGCGAGTCCCACATCCTCCACGGAGTCGATCTGGAGATCCGCCCCAGCGAGCTGGTCACCCTGCTCGGCCGGAACGGAGCGGGGAAGACCACCACGCTGCGGTCGCTGATGGGCATGGTGCCCCGCCGCGAGGGCTCGGTGGTGCTCGAGGACCAGGAGACCATCCGCCTTCCGCCCCACCGGATCGCCCGCCTGGGGATGGCGATCTGCCCTGAGGAGCGCGGCATCTTCGCCAGCCTCACCGTCGAGGAGAATCTGCTCTTGCCTCCGCAAGTGCGGCCGGGCGGCATGGACCTGCACGCCGTCCTGGAGCTCTTCCCCAACCTCCGGGAGCGGTTGTCCAGCCAGGGGACCAAGCTCTCGGGTGGCGAGCAGCAGATGCTGGCCATCGGACGCATCCTCCGGACCGGGGCGCGTCTGCTCCTGCTGGACGAGCCCACCGAGGGTCTCGCGCCGGTGATCGTCCAGCAGATCGGGGCCACCATCCGCCGGCTCAAGGCCGAGGGGTTCACCATCCTGCTGGTGGAACAGAATCTGAAATTCGCCTCCTCGATTGCCGAACGCCATTACGTGATGGACCGTGGCCGGGTGGTCGACGAGATTCCCGCCGATCGCTTTCAGTCGAGCATGCCGCAGCTGCAGACCTATCTCGGTGTCTAGACGTCGCTTTCACTCGCAGGTTCCAGGAGCGCCCTCCCCTATGAGACTCGCTTCACGGCTATTCGCTCTCGCCCTCACCTGCCTGGTGCCCTCCGGCGCCATGGCCCAGGGCGGCAAGGTGGTGAAGATCGGCGTCCTCAACGACATGTCCGGGCTCTACGCCGACCTCGGCGGGCCGGGCTCGGTGCTGGCGGCGAAGATGGCGGCCGAGGAGTTCGGCAACAAGGTCGCCGGGATGCCGATCGAGATCGTCAGCGCCGATCACCAGAACAAGCCGGACATCGGCTCGGGCATCGCCAACAAGTGGATCGACGCGGACGGGGTGGACGTCATCGTCGACGTGCCCAACTCCGGTGTGGCCCTCGCGATGGCGAAGATCGCCGCCGACAAGAACAAGGTGTTCATCGACTCCGGCGCGGCGACCTCGGACCTCACCGGCAAGGCCTGCACCCCCAACACCGTCCACTGGACATACGACACCTGGTCGCTGGCCAACGGCACCGGGAAGTACGTGGTGAAGGCGGGCGGGGACACCTGGTTCTTCCTGGTCGCCGACTACGCGTTCGGCAAGGCCCTGGAGCGGGACACCAAGGCGGTGGTCGAGGCCAGCGGGGGGAAGGTGCTCGGGTCGGTGAGCCATCCCCTGAACGCCTCGGACTTCTCCTCCTTCCTCCTCCAGGCCCAGGCCTCCAAGGCAAAGATCATCGGCCTCGCCAATGCCGGCGGCGACACGATCAACTCGATCAAGGCCGCGTCCGAGTTCGGCATCGTCCAGGGTGGCCAGAAGCTTGCCGGTCTGCTGGTATTCATCAGCGACGTGCACGCCCTGGGGCTCAAGGCCGCCAACGGGCTGCAGCTGACGTCGGCGTTCTACTGGGACACCAACGAAGCGACCCGCGCCTGGTCCAAGAAGTTCGCCGCCCGCCACAACGGCCGGATGCCCACCATGGTCCAGGCGGGGGTCTACGCCGGAGTGCTGCATTACCTGAAGGCGGTTCAGGCCCTGAAGTCCGACGAGGACGGCAAGGCGGTGGTGGCGAAGATGAAGTCCCTCCCCACCGACGACCCGGCGTTCGGCAAGGGCACCATCCGCGCCGACGGGCGGAAGATCCATCCCATGTACCTCTTCGAGGTGAAGAAGCCCAACGAGTCGAAGGGGGCGTGGGACTACTACAAGCTCATCCGCGAGATCCCCGCCGCCGAGGCCTTCCGTCCCCTCGACCAGGGCGAGTGCCCGCTGGTCGCCGCCGCCGCCAAGAAGTGAGGCGGGCACCACCAGGCCGATGACCACCGTCTTCGGGGTCCCCATCCAGGCGTTGTTCAGCCAGCTCCTGGTGGGGCTGATCAACGGGTCCTTCTATGCCCTGCTCAGCCTCGGCCTGGCGCTCATCTTCGGCCTCCTGAACATCATCAACTTCTGCCACGGCGCTCTGTACATGCTCGGAGCGCTGGTGGCCTGGCTGCTGCTCCACTTCCTCGGCCTCGGCTACTGGCCATCGCTCATCATCGCGCCGGTCGTGGTGGGGCTGTTCGGGGTGCTCATCGAGCGGACGATGCTCAAGCGGCTGCAGGGCCTCGATCCGCTGTTCGGCCTGCTCCTCACCTTCGGCCTGGCGCTGGTCATCCAGGGGGTCGCCCGCAACTACTTCGGCGTCTCCGGGGAGCCGTACGACGTCCCGGAGCAGCTCACCGGAGGAAAGAACCTGGGGTTCATGTTCCTCCCCAACTACCGGACCTGGGTGGTCCTGGTCTCGGTGGTGCTCTGCGCGCTCACCTGGTTCATGATCGAACGGACCCGCATGGGCGCGTACCTGCGGGCCGCGACCGAGAACCCGGTCCTGGTCCAGGCGTTCGGGATCAACGTCCCTCTGCTGATCACCTTCACCTACGGCCTGGGGGTGGCGCTCGCCGCGCTGGCCGGGGTGATGGCGGCCCCCATCTACCGGGTCAATCCCTTGATGGGCGCGGACCTGATCATCGTGGTGTTCGCGGTGGTGGTCATCGGTGGCATGGGATCGATCCTCGGCTCGATCGTCACCGGCTTCGCGCTGGGGGTCATCGAGGGGCTCACCAAGGTCTTCTATCCGGAGGCCTCCAACACGGTGGTCTTCGTGATCATGACCCTCGTGCTGCTGGTGAAGCCGGCCGGCCTCTTCGGGAGGACGGCGTGACCACGCACGGGGTGGAGGCGCCGGCCCGGGTGGAAGGGCGGATTTCCCGTCGCGACGAGGTGCGCTCGCTGCGCATCCCGATGGTCGCGATGGTGCTACTGGGACTGGTGGCGCCCTTCGTCATCTATCCCGTGTTCCTGATGAAGATGCTGTGCTTCGCGCTGTTCGCCTGCGCGTTCAATCTCCTCATCGGGTACGTCGGCCTGCTCTCCTTCGGGCATGCGCTCTTCTTCGGAGCCGCCGGTTACCTCGCCGGGCACGCCGCGAAGGTGTGGGGCCTGCCCTTCGAGCTGGCGGTGCTCACCGGAACGGCGACGGCCGCGCTGCTCGGGCTCGTGGTGGGGTGGCTCGCCACCCGGAGCAAGGGGATCTACTTCGCGATGATCACCCTGGCCCTGGCGCAGATGTTCTTCTTCTACTGCCTCCGGGCGAAGTTCACCGGCGGCGAGGACGGGATCCAGGCCATCCCGCGGGGCAAGCTGCTCGGGCTCGTGTCGCTGGAAAGCAACCTGACGATGTACTTCGTCGTCCTCGCCATCTTCCTCTTCGGCTTCTTCTTCATCTTCCGGGTGATCCACTCGCCCTTCGGACAGGTGATGAAGGCGGTCCGGGAGAACGAGCCGCGGGCGGTGTCACTCGGCTACAAGTCGGACCACTACAAGCTCATCGCCTTCGTGCTCTCGGCCGCGCTCTCCGGGCTGGCCGGGGGCACCAAGTCCATCGTGTTCCAGCTCGCGTCGCTCACCGACGTGCACTGGGGCACGTCGGGCGAGGTGATCCTGATGGTGCTCCTCGGCGGGCTGGGGACCGTGTTCGGGCCCATCGTGGGCGCGGTGGCGATCATCTGCGTGGAGAGCTACCTCGCCGGGCTGGGCGGCTGGGTGACAGTGGTCCAGGGCGCGCTGTTCGTGGTGTGCGTGCTCGCCTTCCGCCGGGGCATCATCGGCGAGCTGTCGCGAGTGCTCCACCGGCCACTGTGATGCGCTGAGATCGAACGCTCGCGCTTCACACCGCGGGCGCGCTCCTCCGGCGCGAGCGACTCTCGACGCAAGCGAGCTGAGCTGGGGGATGGGCGACGGCACCCGCGCAAATGCCACCGGCGCGTCGAGTCCGGAGAGATCGACGCGCTCACTCGCGCCTTCTCGCACACATGATCGGAGGTCTCAGCGCACGCCGCGTACGGTTGCGCGGGCCGCGACAGTTCGCAGCCGCCGAGGACACGTCCGCGCGCGCAGCATCGGGTGAACGCGGGAGCTTGCGATCGGCATCGCATCTGCAGTGCCTCCGCACGGGACGGTGCTCCGATGCCGGAGGCCGCCCCCTGTCGGAGGACAGCAAACATGACGAACGAGATCAGGGTACGGGCGTGGTCACGAGTTGCCGCGGGCGCGTTCTTCATCGCGGCGTTCCTCAGCCTGGCCGCCGCGGGAGTGCGCCCGCCGTCGTCCACCGCGCAGGCGCCGGCCGCCGCTTCCAGGTGGGTGCCGCCGGGGATGCACGAGGCGCAGGCCGATGTGGACGTGGGCCCGGGGTCGGACGAGGCACTCCTCGTGACCTCGCCGCAGTCCGAGTAGGCGCCGCTCTCGCGGTCAGAGGGGGAGGCGAGCTCCGAGGCCCGCCTCCCGGGCTCGCCGGTAGACCAGCAGCGCGGCCACCAGATCGGCGAGGGCGAGCCCCAGGTTGCAGGCGACTGTGCGCTGTCCATCCGAGGTCCGCCCCACCTTCCGTCCGGTGACCAGCTCGGCCAGGTCGGCGTGCACGGGCGGGAGCCGGCCCACCGGGGTCGACCGTCGCGCCGCCTCGAGCTGGGCGCGGTCGTCGGTCGCCACCAGGTCCACCTCGCCGAGCGACTCCAGGCTCCAGGGGCTCACGTAGTCCACGCTGCAGCCGAAGGCCCCCGGGGCCAGCCAGCCGCCGCGGATCGGCGGCTCGGGAACCTCGGCGATGGCCCCCGCGGTGAGCACCACGTCCATGCCCTCCACCACCTCCCGGACCGAGCCGTAGGCCTTCGCCTCCACCGGATACTCGCGGGCGGCGTCCTCGGCGAAGGCGGCGGCACGGTCCGGGTGCCGGTCGAAGGCGCTGACCCGCTCGAGCGGCAGGACCGCGCGGAAGGCTTCCAGGTGAGCGCGTGCCTGGAGCCCGCAGCCCAGCACCCCCAGGCTGCGCGCGCCGGCCCGGGCCAGGAAGCGGGCGGAGAGCGCGGAGCACGCCGCCGTCCGGCGCACCGTGAGCCAGCGGCCGTCCATCACGACAAGGGGCTGTCCATCCTCCGGATCGCTCAGGACCAGGAGCGCGGAGATGCTCGGCTGGCCCCGCTCGCGATTCCCGGGGAAGGAGCCCACCCACTTCACCGCGGCCGCCGATCCGGCCGGCCAGAGCGCCGGCATCGCGTGGAAGAAGGAGGCGGCCGAGGGATGCACGCCGATCTTCGCCGGCACCTCCGCGCGGCCCTCTCCGAGGTCGCGGAAGGCGGTCTCCAGCGCCTCGATGAGCGAACGCATCGGCAGACCCGCCGTGCGCACATCCGCCTCCGCGAGGTACAGCAGCTCGTCCGACATCGAGACTCCCTCTGCCAATCCCGGTGGGCATGTTGCCCTGCCAGCAACATCCAGGGAGGTGTGTAGAGCCCCACGCGACGACTCGTGCCTGAAACATCCATGATTCCGGGCACTTGGCCTCGGCATTGGGGGTGCAATCTCCAGAGAACGTCGGCGGCAAGCAGCAAAGGGACAGACCCGCCACGGAGGAACGGAAGTCATGAAGACCGAGGTCGAGAACAGCAACTGGATGCGGGTTCGGAGCGTGGCGGCGGGTTTCCTGTGCGTGATGGGTCTCCCGGTCGCGCTCGCGCTCGCGGATGTCCAGCCGACCGAGGTCGCCTCGGCTCGGGGTCCGTCGGGCAGCACCGAGTGGGTGCCGGCCGCGCTGCACATCGCGAATTCCGGGACGGACGTTGGCCCGGGCTCGGATGAGGCGCAGCTGGTGATGAGCCCGTCGAACCGCTGAGCCACCGGAACACCGAAGACATCGCACGCGGGGTCACGGACGGAGGTCCGTGGCCCCGTGGCCGTTTCGAGAGCCGTCGCGGCTGCTCCGGGTCCGGAGCTTGCGCTGATGTTCGGCCGCAGCCTGGGCCACCTCTACGTGCTCCACGGGCTTCCGGAAGCGCGCTGAGCCTCACCGACGAGGCGCGGGGGACGCGTCGCCGCCGCGCACGCGGATCTGCACGGCCGGCGACGGACCGGACCCCTGGCGGGAGCGGAGCTCCAGGCGGTGCACGCCGGCGGCGAGCACCACCCGCGTCCGGCCCAGCGCATCGAGCGGGACGACCTCGCCATCGACGCGGAGCTCACCCTGGCCGCGAACTCGCACCGGGATGCTCTGGGAGGCGGCCGGGATGCTGGCCTCGAGCAGGAACTCGTCCCCGTCGCGCGGGGTGAGGAACCCCATGGCGTCACCGCCCCCCGCCGCCGGAGCGACCTCGAGCCGCTCGCGCTCGGCCCAGCCGGCGTACCGCGCGTCGAGCGCGAGCACCGGGCGCCCGTCGGCGAGCCGGTGCATCGCACAGGGCTCTGCCGGCGCGCTCCCTGGCAGGAAGACCTCCTCGTACGACCCGGGACAGGCCTCGGTTGCCCGGTGCCCGGAGAGGGGGCAGATGCGGACGTGCTCGAACCGCGCACGGTCCACCAGCGGCATCTGACGGATGCCCGCCATCGCCCGTCGCATCACCCGGGCGAAGAGCGGCCCGGCGCCGGTGATGCCCGACACGCGCTGCATGGGGCGGCCGTCGAAGTTCCCGACCCAGACCGCCACCGTTCGCTCGTGGGTGAAGCCGACGGTCCAGTTGTCCACGTAGGCGCGGCTGGTTCCGGTCTTCGCCGCCACGCTGAACGGAAGCCGGAGCGCGTTGTCCAGGCCGAAGGCGGGAGCGCGCGCGCCCTCGTCGGAGAGGAGGTCCGTCAGGAGCGCCACCGCGTCCGGAGGGAGGAAGCGACGGGGGGCGAGCTCCGGCTTCACCTCGAGGCGCTCGCCGCGGGAACCGGTCGCCGCGCGCACCAGGCGGAGCGGCTCGACGACGCCGTCCCGGGCGAGGCCGCGGTAGGCGCGACCGAGCTCCCAGAGCGACACGTCGCCGTTCCCCAGCACCAGGCCCGCGCCGTAGTGCTCGGCGCTGTCCTCGAGCGAGGTGAAGCCCGCCTGACGGAGCACGTCCAGCACCCGCTCGGGCCCGAGGGTCTCGGTGAGCTCGACCGCCGGGACGTTGTAGCTGTTGGCCAGGGCGGCCCGGAGCCGCACCGGCCCGTGCTGACGCCGGTCGTAGTTCCGGGGCAGCCAGGCGCCGCCGGCCGTTCCCACCTCCAGATCCACATCGCTCAGCACCGAGGCCGGCGTCCAACCGCTCGCGAGCGCCAGCCCGTAGGCGAAGGGCTTGAGGGCGCTGCCCGGCTGGCGCCGAGCACGGACTCCGTCGTTCTGGCCCTCGCGGGCGGTGTCGAGGAAATCCGCCGACCCGACGTACGCCAGCACCTCGCCGGTGAGGTTGTCGAGGACCAGTACCGCGGCCTGGCCGAGGCGAGGGTCGGCGGCCAGCTCGGAGCGGACCGACCGCTCGACGTCGCGCTGCAGCGCCGGGTCGAGCGTCGTTCGCACCTCGACCGCGCGGCCCAGGCCGAGCGTCTCCAGCTTGCCGGCGAGGTCCACCACCAGGTGCGGAGCTCCGAAGGCACGGGCCAGCGGGACGAGGTCCAGGTCCGCCGCGGCGGCGACCCGCTCCAGCTCGGCATCGAGCCGCCCGGCCCGGCGCATCCGGCCGAGCACCTCACGCATCGCACGCCTCCCCGCCTCCGGGTCACGCCAGGGGTCCACCCGGGCCGGGGAGCGAGCGATGGCCGCCAGGAGCGCGGCCTGCCCCACCGACAGG
>JBKPMY010000378.1:0-7986 GCA_046732375.1 Myxococcota bacterium | reverse complement strand
CTTCACCGGCGTACCGCCCAGCTCGGCCACGATGTCCCCGGGTCGGACGCCCGACGCAGCCGCGGGGCTGCCCGGATCCACCGACTCCACCACCGCGCCGTCGCTCCGGTCCCAGCCGAGCTTCTGGGCGACGGGGGGGGTCAGATCCATCGCGTTGATGCCAACCCAGGCAGGCCTGACCTTCCCGAAGCTCTTCAGCTCCTCGACGATGCGCCGCACCTTGTCCACCGGGATGGCGAAGCCGATGCCCTGCGCTCCGCTGAAGATGGCGGTGTTGATGCCGATGACCTCGCCATCCAGGTTCATCAATGGCCCGCCCGAGTTCCCCGGGTTGATGGCCGCGTCCGTCTGGAGGAAGTCGATGTAGAGCTGATCGTTGGCCTTGAAGCTCCGGCCCAAGGCGGAGAGCACGCCCGAGGTGACGGTCTTGGTGAGCCCGAAGGGGCTGCCGATGGCCACAACCGTCTCCCCGATCATCAGATCGCTCGAGGTCCCGAGCTTCGCCGCCGGAAGCGGCGTCTTCGACTGGATCCGGAGCACCGCCAGGTCGTTCTGGGCGTCGGCTCCTACCACCTCGGCGTCGATCTGGCGCCCGTCCGCCAGCACCACGTGCACTGCCGAGGCCCCGCGGATGACGTGATCGTTGGTGACGATGGTCCCCGAGGGGTCGATGATCACCCCCGAGCCCAGCGACTGAACCGTCTGGCGGCGGGGGCGCCGGCCATCGCCGAGCAGGAGCTCCTCGAGAGGCGTGCCGCGCATCCTCCGGTCCACCACCTGCTCGGTCCCGATGAACACCACCGCCGGCCCGACCTTCTGGACCACGTCCACCACCGGGGAGCGTCGCCGGGCGACGTCTGCGCGGGCCGCCGGAAGCACCAGCAACCCGAGCGCCAAGCAAGAGAGAGGGCGCATCAGCGTCCTTCACCTCCGCGCTGGGAGCGCAGCGCCCAGCCGATCATCTTGTAGAGCAGCCGGGCCCCCACGTTCCCGTCCCACTCGTCGCCCTCCGGTCCCGGGGCCACCTCGTCCAGGTCCATCCCGATGATCCTCCGGCCCGAGCGCACCACCCCGCCCACCAGCGCGGTGGCCTCGGGGAAGGAGAGCCCCCCGGGCACCGGGGTCCCGGTGTGCGGGCACAGGATGGGGTCCAGCCCGTCGATGTCGAAGGACAGGTAAACCTGCTCCGGGAGCGCCTGGACGATGCGGTCCACCTGCCTGGCCCAGGGCTCGCCGTCGAACGCCCGTCGCTTCAGCTCCGGGTCGGTGTGGATGATCACCCGGCCGCCCGAGGAGTCGACCAGCCGGAGCTCGGCCTCGGAGATGTCGCGCAGGCCCACCTGGACCAGCCGCGACACCTCGGGGAGCCTGCGGACCACGTTGTGGAAGATCGAGGCGTGGGACCAGGTGAAGCCCTCGTACGCATCCCGGAGGTCGGCGTGCGCGTCCAGGTGGAGGATGCCCATCCCCGGGTACGCGTGCGCGTGGGCTGCGATTGCCCCGTAGACGCTCCCGTGGTCACCGCCCACCGTGGCGACCAGCTTCCCGTCGGCGACGAGCCGGGCCACGGTGCGCTCGAGCCAGCCATTGAGCTCCTCGCAGATCGCATTCACCCTGGCCAGGCCTGCGTCCCCGGCCGGGACACCGCCGGCGTCGATGATGGGCTCGGCGAGCTTCTTGGCCTCGGAGTTCCAAACCCGGACCCGGGGGTCCTCCGGGAGCATCGCGATCCCGTCGACGTAGGGGCGACCGGTCTCCAGATCGAAGAGGTCCACCTGGGCCGAGGCCCGCAGCACCGCCGACGGACCCTCGGCCGCGCCACCGCCGTACGAGGTGGTCGCCTCGAACGGCACGGGCACCAGCACCACCCGCGCCTCGTCAACGGAGTGGGGGAGGCCATAGGCCTTTCCCGGAAGCCCCGGGGCACCTGGGTCGAAGCTCATCGGTCGCTCCATCGGAGGACGATCTTTCCCACGTTCCGGTCCGCCACCAGATGCTCGAATGCCTCGACCACCCGGTCCACCGGAAGGATCCGATCCACCACCGGCCTGTAGGTGCCGCGGGTGAAGAGCGGGAGCACGTGGCGCTCCACGGCCCGCGCGAGCGCCATCTTCTCCTCGACCGGTCGCGCGCGCAGCACGGTGCCGGTGATCTGCGCGCGCTTGCCAAGCGCCAGCCGGAGATCGAGCTCGGTCTTCACCCCGTCCACCGTGCCCACCAGCATCATCCGCCCTCGAGGGGCGAGGCAGGCCAGCGATTCAGCCGTGTAGCGGCCACCGACGAGGTCGAGGACCAAGTCCACTCCTTCGCCGCCGGTGAGCTCCAGCACCCGTTCGGCGAAGCGCGGAGCGTCCCGGGCGACGGTGAGCGGAGTGAAGGACACCAGCGCCGCGGCGCGCTCGAGCTTGGCCTCGTGCCTTCCTGTCCCGATGGTCGTCGCGCCCGCGGCCTGAACGACCTGTGCCGCCGCAGTGCCCACGCCGCTCGCCACCGCGTGGACCAGTACCCTCTCGCCGGCGCAGAGCCGGCCCTGGAGCACCAGCGCATCGAAGGCGGTGAAGAAGGCCTCGGGAATGGCCGCCGCCTCGCCGAGTGGTATCGGCTCGGGGACCGGTACCGCCTCCCGCTCGTGGGTGACGAGCCGCTCGGCGAAGGCCGCCCCCGGGACCAGCCCCATCACCCGGTCACCGGGCCGGAACCGGAACGTCCGCGGCCCCGCCGCGTGCACCGTGCCCGCGTACTCCATGCCCGGCAGGTCCGCCGGGGTGCCCGGTGGCACGGGGTACTTGCCGAGGATCTGCAGCCAGTCCGCCCGGTTCAGCGCGGTGGCGTGGACGTCGACCAGGATCTCCCCTGGCCCGGGGACCGGCTCCGACACCTCCACCAGGCGCAGTCCCTGGGCGCTTCCGGGTTGCTCGATGCAGACCGCACGCATGGTGGCTCTCCTCGGGGCGACCCGCCTGCCCTGCTTCCGGCCAGATTGCAAGGGCGGGGCGAGCACCCCACCTTCCCTCGCTCCATGGAGGACTCCGAGACCGAACCGAAGGAGCGACCCCGCTGGGTCACCTTTCTCCGGACCGCCGGCGGCGTGGTCCTGGGCGTCGGGAGCGCGGTGCTCGTGGCGAGGCTCATGGGCATCCGCTTCGCCGACCTCGTCTCCTCGGTCCGGGGCGCCCGCCTCTGGCCGCTGCTCGCCGCGGTGGGGGGCACCTTCGTCCTGCTCGCGCTCCAGGCGCTGCGCTGGTGGCGGGTGGTGCAGCCGGTGCTTCCGCTCCGCTACCGCGAGGCCTTCTCGGCCATGCTGGTGGCCTCGGCGTTCAACGTGCTGATCCCCGCACGGGGAGGAGACGTCCTCCGGGTGCAGTACCTCGGCAAGCGGACCGGCACCAGCCGGGTGACGCTGCTCGGCACCGAGCTGCTCGACTACTGGAGCGACAAGGCAGGATGGCTCCTGGCCTTCCTGATCACCTGGGTGGTGAGCCTCGTCGGCTGGAAGCAATCGCCCCAGCAGTGGCTGCTCCACGCCATGGGGGTGCTGGCGCTTCTCGTTCTCGGGTCGGGAGCGCTGGTCGGCATCGCCCACCTCCCGGTCCTTCGCCGGCTCTCTCCCCGGCTGGATCCGGGGCCCCGCTGGCTCCAGAAGCTCCGCTCGGGCTTCAGGGCGCACGACACCCGGAGCCTGGTGGTGGTGGTCGCCGGGCTCTCGCCGCTCCCCTGGCTCTGGGAGGTGCCGGTCATCATGGTGGCCGCACACGCCCTCGGGCTATCGCTCTCGCCGATGGTCGCCTTCGCGCTGCTCACCGCCGCGAATCTCGGGACGGTGGTCCCGGTGCCGGGCGGGGCAGGCTCCTTCGAGGCAGCCGGGGCCTTCGCGCTCGCCATGGCAGGCGTGCCCCATCACACTGCGTTCGCGTTCGTGCTTCTGTACCACCTGAGCCTCCTCGTTCCCATGGTGGTGGCCGGCGCAGGCCTCGTTGCCCTCCAGGGGCGCTCGCTGGTGCCCCACCGGCTGGCGGCGCGCCTCCGGAAGGAGCACCGGGGCACGGTGCTGGAACCCGGGCGGCCCCGGCCGTAGAACGGTGGGGTCCGTGGAACGCATCGTCCCCTGTCCCGTGTGCAAGAAGCCGACGGAGCCGCGCAGCCGGAACCGTGCCTTCCCGTTCTGCTCCGACCGCTGCCGCCGCATCGACCTCGGCCGCTGGTTCGGGGAGGAGTACCGGGTCCCCTCGACGCCGGTCGAGGGCGAGGAGCAGCCGCCTTCCCCGGACGACACCTCCGAACGATGAGCGGCTACGTCGATCTGCACTGCCACCTCCTTCCGGGAGTGGACGACGGCGCCCGCACGCCCGCCGATGCGCTGGAGATGGCGCGGGCCCTGGTCGACCTCGGGGTGTCCACCGTCGCGGTGAGCCCGCACGCCCGGGCGGGGTGCGCCCCGGTCGAGGTGTGCGCCGAGCGCCTCGCCGCGCTGCGCGCGAGCCTGGCCGAGGCCGGCGTGCCGCTCACCCTCGAGCTCGGCGCGGAGAATGCCCTCGTGGAGGACCGCTTCCTCGAGGCGCTGGGGACGCCGGCGGCGCGGCCCGTTCACCGCGGCCCCTACGTGCTGGTGGAGCTGCCGTACTCCGCGCCGGTTCCGGCCCTGCCCACCCTGGTTTTCCAGATGATGCGCAAGGGCGTCGTCCCGCTTCTGGCCCATCCCGAGCGCTGCCTGGAGCTGCAGCGGCCCGGGCGCGCCGCGGAGGTGGTGGCGCTCGGCGCGCGGCTGCAGCTGGACCTGGGCGCCTTGAGCGGCAGGTACGGTCCGGTGGCCCGACGCACCGCTCGAGCCCTGCTCGAGGCCGGGCTCTACGCGGTGGCGGCGACCGATCTCCATGCGCCGGCGGGCGCGCGGCGCTGGCTGGAGCGGGCCCTCTCGGAGCTGCGGGCCTGCGCCGGGGAGGCAGCCGTCGAGCGTCTGTTCCGCGACGCGCCGGCACGGGTCCTGGCGGGGGAGACGGTGGAAATGCCCGACGCGGGTAGGGTAGACGGCGGCACCCCGTGAAGCGTTTCCTCAAGTTCCTGGCCAGCCTGGCCGTCACCCTGGTCTTCGGCTGGTGGGCCTTCCGTGACACCCACTGGGCCGAGCAGTGGGCGAGCCTCCGCTCGGCGAACTACGTCTGGGTGCTGCCCTATCTGGTCATCCTGCTGCTCATCCACCTCTGCCGGACGGTCCGATGGGGCGCGCTCCTGGCCTCTCAGGAGCGGGTGCGATTCCGGGCGCTCAACGATGCGAGCGCCATCGGCTTCATGATGCTGCTGGTGCTCCCGTTCCGGCTGGGCGAGTTCGCCCGGCCCTTCCTCATCGCCCAGCGGAGCACCATCCGGCGCAGCGCGGCGATGACCAGCGTGGTGCTGGAGCGAATCGCCGACGGGGTGTTCGTCGCGCTGCTCCTCCGGGGGCTGCTCTTCTTCGTCCATGGGGATGGCACGCCCATCCGCCTGGCCCGCTACGGGGCCAACGCGATGTTTCTCATCTTCTTCGGCGGCTTTCTTTTCCTGCTCTTCGCCGCCTGGCATCACGACCGCGCGGTGGCGTTGGTGCGGGGAACCCTCGGGCGACTGTCGCCGACGCTGGGCGAGCGCGCCTCGGGCATCGTGGACAGCTTCGTCGGTGCGCTGAAGCAGGCACACCGCCCGGCCGAGCTGGCCGCCTTCATCGGCTGGACGCTCCTCTACTGGGGGCTGAACGGGTTCGGGATGTGGGTGCTGATGCGGGCGTTCCCCTTCCAGGTCTCGCTCTTCCAGTCCTACGTCTGCATGTGCCTGGTGGTGGTGGGGGTGATGATTCCCGCTGCGCCAGGGATGGTCGGCACCTTCCAGGCCGCGGTGAAGCTCGGCCTGTCCATCTTCCTTCCCGCGTCGGTGGTGAACGGCCCCGGGCTCGCCTACGCGAACGTCCTCTGGCTCTGCCAGGCGGCGCAGCAGATCTGCCTGGGGCTGGTCTTCCTCTCGATCGACCAGCTCTCGTTCAGGGACATCGCCGGGCGGCTGGAGCGCGAGGAGAACGCGCCGTCGACCGCGGCCTAGCTAGTTCTGGGTGCAGGAACAGGTGAAGTTGCTGCACCCGGTGCCGAATTCCTGATTGCACTGGGCGGTCGGGTTCGCCCCGGCAGGGTAGGTTTGCGTCCCGCTGGTCGGTGGGTCGGCCGAGTTGCACCGCCAGTTGCACGTCCAGGGGTATTGCCGCCCCCGTCGTTGCTGCCACAGGAGACCAGTCCGACGGCGAGGGCGATCAGAGCTGCGCGTCGAGCCATGCCTGGATCGCCTCCACGATGCCCTCGGCCCGGGTGCGCGGGCGGGGGTCAGGGCGGAGAGGATGGCTCTTGGGGCCGGGACGGGGCAACACCTGCGTTTCGAGGCGCTCGCCCGGCGCGGGGTTCACGGCTCCACCCCGTACTTCTTGAGGAGGTCCTCAACTGCTTCGCGGAGATAGTCGCTCTGGGCCACCCGGGTCCGTGCGGAGAGCGCCCTCAGCCGCCGGACGTCCTCCTCGGGGACGAGCACGTGCGTGCTGACGGTGAAGCTCGCGTCCGGCTCCCCGGACTGCTCGGCCGGAGCCGCCGTCTCGGGGACGCCGGGGCTGGGGCTGGGTTCCATGCAGGCGAACTCCTCTGCCGTGCGACAGGGCTGTCGCGACGTTGCCTTGAGGTTCGCCCGTCTGGACGGGATGTCAATTATGCGGCGCCCGGACCGCAGTAGGCTCGCGCCTCCTGACGTGCTTCGGGGGGACGGTGACATTGGACGGACAGGGCAGCGCAGGGGCGTCGTTCTCGCCTCGCCGACCGGGCCTCGCCACGCTGGCCGTCCTGTGCGCTTTCGCGGTGCTCCCGTCGCTGGTGGCGTGTCACTCGACTGCGGTGTCCTCCTGCGGCGGCTCTTCCGAGCCTTGCTGTTCGAGTGGGCCCTCGTGCTCGGGGGCCCTGTCTTGCCACGATGGAAGCTGCCAGGCGCTGACACAGCCCCACTGCGGCGACACCGGGGAGGCCTGTTGCACGACCGGCCTTGCCTGCACCGGCGCAGGGGCATCGTGCTTCAACGGCCTCTGCGTCGCCTGCATCAATGGCAGCGACCAGAGAAACTGCCACCACGACGGACCGTGCTGTCCCGGGTTGATCTGCACCGCGCCATCGCGCGGACTGTGTATCGTCGGAGGGTTCCCCCCGACTCCCATGTGCGGCGGCCGTTGCGAGTCGTGCTGCACTACGAATCCTGCGTGTTCCGGGACGATGACCTGCCACGAGGGGACCTGCGTGCCGGCCGGCCTCCTCGATGCTGGGCTGACCGAGCTTGCCTCCGAGGACTACTACACGAACCTGATGGTTGTGACCGGCGACACGCTGGTCTGGGGCTTGCCGTCGTTCCCCTTCACGCTGAACAGCGTGTCCCTCGCCGGTGGAACCCCGATCGAGCTGGTGAGGCTCGCGAGGGGCCCCGTGGGACTCGCCGCCGATCGGACGCGGATCTACTGGACCAGCTACGACGTGGTCGGCAGCGGGATGATCAGCGGAATCATCGCGTCGACGCCGCTGGACGGCGGAGCGGTAGACACGCTCGCGATGACCCCCGGCGGATTCCCGACCGCCATCGTTGTGGATACGAATCGCGCGTACTGGGTCGAGCAACCGGGCGATTCGAACCCGGGTCCTCTCCGCGTCCTCAGCATTGGGCTGGGAGGAGGGTCGCCCGTCGAGCTTGCCCGTTCCTCGCCCGCACAATTTCTCTACGGCAGCCCGATCAAGGACTACGGGATGGTGCTCGATGACACCGGCATTTACTGGACGAACACGGTCGACGGGACCGTCGAGGTGATTCCCAGCGACGGCGGCTCCTCGTCGATCATCGGCCGGAGCGACGCAGGGCTCGCCAGCGGCTTGGCAGTCGCGAGCGGGCAGGTCTTCTTCGTTGGTGGGAGCGGCCTGGAGAGGGTCGAGATGGCTACCGGACGAC
>JBKPMY010000377.1:0-9878 GCA_046732375.1 Myxococcota bacterium | reverse complement strand
TGGTAAGCCGCCACCTCACGAGGGTGACCTGACCCATGTGGAAACGCTTCAAGCGAGCAATGCGCAGCTTCTTCGGCTTCTTCGTCTCGGGCATCGAGAACCCGGAGCTGATCCTCGAGCAGAACATCCGTGACCTGAATGACCAGGTGCCGCGGATGAACGAGTCGATCGCCATGGTCCGGGCGAATCTCACCCTGCTGGAGAAGGAGAACCAGAAGTACAGCACCGAGGTGAACGACCTCACCGCCAAGGTGAAGGCCGCGATCCAGGCCAACCGCGACGACCTCGCCGCCTCCTACGCCACGCGGCTTCAGATGGAGAAGCAGGCGCTGGAGCGAAACCGCCAGCAGCTCGAGACCGCGAAGGCGGCCTACGAGAAGGCGGTGAACGTCAAGAAGATGTTCATGCGCGAGAAGGAGCGGAAGACGCAGGAGGCGATGGGCGCCATCCGCGACGCCCGCCGCGCGCAGTGGCAGTCCAAGGTGGCCGACGCGATGGAGTCCTTCGAGGTCGCCGGCATCGACGCGACCCACGACGAGATGCTCCGCAAGGTACAGGAGCAGGCCGCGGTCAACGAGGCCCGGATGCAGATGGCGCTGGAGTCGGTGGACCACCAGGCGCTGCAGATCGAGGAGGACGCCGAGAAGCTCCAGGCCCAAGAGCTGGTCAAGCAGTTCAAGATGGAGATGGGCCTGGCCACTCCGGCCCCGGTGTCGGAGACCGGCGAGGCCCCCGAGAAGACCATCGGCAAGAAGGTAGAGGTGAAGTAAGCAAACCCTCCAGAAATGGCCTGGCGGCGCAAGACGGGGCTGTACCTCTTCCTGGCCCTGCTCATCGCCGCCGGAGCCTGGCTGGGGGCGAGCCGGCTGGGGCTCCTCGACCGCTGGAGCCGCCGTCTCTTTCCCGCGCTGGAGAGGACCGGCACGCTCTCCCCGGGGGACTTCCCCGCGGGGGTGACGGCTCCGGGGGGCGACATCGCCTCGGTTCCCCTGCGGCCTACGCTGATGGGCTTCATCCCGCGCGGGTCGGCGGCGGCGCTGCTCGTGGCCACCGGCGGGGTGGGTGCCGACGCCTCGGCGAAGCCGGCCGGGCTGCTCCGCGCCAGCTACTCGCTCGACACGCGCGCGGTGGTGTTCGCCCGCTCGGGTGAGCTCCGCAAGGCGCTGCAGGACGGCGCCGAGCGCGGCGGCGTGGACATGGCCGCGCTCACCGTGGACCGCGTGGCGAGCTGGATCCACCCGCTCCGGGACGCGGCGCCGCGGGTGGTGCTGCTGCTGGCCCGCAGCCAGGGCGCGGACGCCCTCGGGGCGACGGGAATCTCGGCGCTCCCCGAGCTCAAGGGACGCCGTCTGGGGATGGCGCCCGCCAGCCCCGGTCAGTACTTCGCCCTCTGGCTGCTGATGCGCGCTGGTTTGGGAATGGGAGATGTACGCTGGGTGGACCTGCCGTCCGAGCTCGACGCCGGCCTCGCAGTCCGCGAGGGCCGGGCGGACGCCGTCGTCGGCCTGCGGGGGGACGTGGAGGCCGCCATCGCCGACCGGAGCGGGAAGATGCTGGCAACGACCGCGGACGCGCCACACCTCATCGCCACGGTGCTGGTGGTCCGGGGCGAGTTCGCGGCCCGCTATCCGGACGGGGTGCGCCGCATCATCCGGGGACTGCTCGACGCGGCGGCAGCCACGCTCCGGGACCCGGTTCCCGCGGCGCGGCTGCTCGGCGAGGTTGCTCCCTCGCTCGGGGATCCGCGCGAGGCGGTGCACGGCGAGCCGCCGGCGACGCTGCGGGAGAACCTGGCCTTCTTCGGTATCGCCGGACAGGCACCGGTCACCTACGACGAGTTGTTCCAGAGCGCGGCCGCGCTGGAGGCCCGGATCGCCAAGTCCCCTCCGCCTCCGGCGGCCGAGGACACCCGGGACGTGACGGTGCTGCGCAGCCTCGGGGAGGGCCGCCCGTGAGCCGGGCCGCTCGGACGCTCCGGGCCGCGCTGCTCGCGCCGGCAAACGTCATCGGCCTGATGACCGCCGGTGGTGCGGCGCTGGTCACCGGACACTCGCTTCCCGCGCTGGTGGCGCTGGGTGCCGAGGCTGTCTACCTGGCGGCCGTGGGTCTCGTTCCCTCGCTGCGGCGCGCGGTGGGTTCCCGGACCGGCGGACCGGAGGACGACGAGGCGGAGCGTCTGCTGTCGGAGCTGGCCGAGAGCCAGCGCGAGCACTACTTCGTGCTGCGCGATCTGCGCGACTCGATCCTCGAGAACTACCGGAAGCTCCCCGGCGGAGGGGTGCTGGCCGCCTCGAGCGAGGCGCAGCTCGCGGCGCTCCTCTCCGCCTTCCTGCGCCTGCTGTCCACGCTGAACGACCACCGCCGCTACCTGGGCATCGCCGACCGGGAGGCCATTCGCCGCGAGCTGTCGCTCCTCGAGGCGGAGCTCGGTGGCCAGGACAACCCGCGGCTTCGCGAGGTGCAGGAGAAGCGGGCGGACATCCTCCGGCGGCGGCTGGAGCGGTTCGGCCAGGCCGAGGAGAGCCGGGCAGTGGTGAGCCACCAGCTCGCGAGCATCGAGGAGCTGATGCGGCTCACCCACGAACAGTCGATCTCCATCCGCGACCCGGCGGCGGTCAGCGGGATGCTGGACGCTCTGGCGGCGGAGGTCACCGCCACCGAGAAGACGGTTCGCGAGCTGGAGCAGTTCATCGACGTCGCCGAGGAACCGGGGGCCTCCGCCGGGCACCGCACCCGGGTGCGAGAATGAGACCCGCCGCCCGGGCTGCGCGCCTGGCGGTGTGGCTGCATCAGCGGCTCCGGGCGTCCGTGGACCGGCTCGCGCCTCCCGAGCTCCTCCTCGCAGAGCGCATCACCGGGGTGGCCGCGACGGCGGTGGCCGGGGCGCTGGTCTCCAGCGGCCTGGTCGCGCGCCTCGACGACCGGCCCCGTTCGGCGCGGGAGCTGGTGGGCGATGGGGCCCTCGAGCCCGACAGCGCCGACCGCCTCCTCCGGGGAGCAGCCGCGCTCGGGCTGGTCGACCGCGTCGGGGCTGGGTTCCGGCGTAACCGCCTCACTCGTGGGCTCCAGCCGGATGGCCGGCGCACCCTCGCGCCGCTCGCCACCTTCTTCGCCTCGGAGGCCAACGTCCGCGCCTGGAGCCGCTTCCTCGAGGCGCTCCGCGCCGGCGAGGTGCCGTTCCGGCGCGCCCACGGCCACGGGATCTGGGAGCACCTGGAAGGCTCGGAGGAGGAGGGCGCGCACTTCGCCCGGGCGATGGAAGCGCTGACCCGGCTCGACGCCGAGGTGGTGGTGGACACGCCGGGCTTCGCCGGTCTGGTCGGACTGTGCGACGTGGCCGGGGGCACCGGCGCGCTCCTCGAGGCTGCACTCCTGGCTCACCCCGGGCTTCAGGGAGTGCTGGTGGAGGCGCCGTCGGTGGTGCAGCTCGCGCGGCGGCGCTTCGAGCGCGCGGGACTCCTCGGCCGGGTGCGGCTGGAGCCGGCGGACGTGTTCGCCCGGATCCCGGAGGGCCTTCCAGCCTACGTCCTCAAGGACGTGCTGCACGACTGGGACGACGCACGGGCGCTCGCGCTGCTCGAGGTGGTCCGCCAGGCGATGCCTGCCGGAGCCCGCCTGCTCCTGGTGGAGCTGCTCCTCGGCGACGGTCCGGTGGAGCCGCTGGCCTCGCTGGTGGATCTCCAGATGCTGGCCCTCACCGACGGCGGCCGGCAGCGCTCGGTGGAAGAGCTTGCGGCGCTGCTCCGGAGATCGGGATTCGCGCCGCCGGTGGTGCACCGCACCCGCACCGTGAGCAGCGTGCTGGTGTCCGAGGCCGTGTAGAGTCCCGGCTGCCATGGCCGACGTGCTGACGATCGACGAAGCGAGGGTGCGGTGGATCACCCTCAACCGCCCGGAGACCCGCAACGCGCTGACCACGCAGGTGAACGATGCCGTGCGCTCCGCCGTCGAGTCCGCGCCCGGCGCCGGCGCCCGGGTGGTGGTGATCACCGGAGCTGGAGGCGCCTTCAGCTCGGGGCTGGATCTGCGCGTCGCGGCCGAGGAAGGGATGGATCCGGAGACCATCGAGTCGCGGATGCGGACCCACTTCCACGGCCTCATCCGGGCGGTCCGCGCCTGCCCCCTGCCGACCCTCGCGGTGGTGGACGGGCCCGCCGCGGGCTTCGGATGCGACCTGGCGCTGGCCTGTGACCTGCGACTGGTCTCGGACCGGGCGCGCTTCGGCGAGATCTTCGTCAAGCGGGGGCTCATGCCGGACGGAGGTGGCACCTGGATGCTGCCCCGGCTGATCGGCCTCGGCCGGGCCCTCGAGCTGATGCTCACCGGGGAGCTGGTGGACGCCGCCGAGGCGCACCGAATCGGCCTGGCCAATCGCGTCTTCCCGGCGGCGCAGCTCGAGTCCGCCGCCTGGGACTTCGCCCGGACCCTCGCCGCCGGACCGCCCCTGGTGCACCGCGCAGTCAAGGCGGCGGTGGAGGCGGCGAGCCACTCCACCCTCGACGAGGCCCTGGAGGGGGAGGTCCGTGGGCAGCTGAAGCTGCTCGCCTCGTCCGACTTCCAGGAGGGCATCGTGGCCTTCCTGGTGAAGCGTCCGCCGGCGTTCAAGGGCGAGTGAAAAGGCGCTCCGGAACGACTGACACGCACACCGGCGCCTCGTTGACCCTCCGCTCGGCCGGTCGCTAGGCTTCCTGCCCGCGGTCGCTCCTCACACCCGTCCTCCCTTGACCAGTCTCTCGCCGAAGAAGCAGCCGATCCCCTTCGGACGGTACCTGCTCCTCGACCGGATCAACATCGGCGGCATGGCCGAGGTCTGGCGCGGGAAGGTCTTCGGCGCCGGCGGCTTCGAGCGGCTGGTGGCGATCAAGCGGATTCTGCCCAACATCGCCGAGGACGAAGAGTTCATCTCGATGTTCCAGGACGAGGCGAAGATCAGCGTCCAGCTGACTCACGCCAACATCTGTCAGATCTACGAGCTGAACCGGATCGGCCCCAGCCTCTACATCGCGATGGAGTACGTCCCGGGGAAGGACCTCCGCTCCATCTTCGAGCGGGCCCGGAAGAAGGGCGAGCCGCCGCCGGTCCCGCTGGTCTGCTACGTCATCGGCAAGCTCTGCGAGGGGCTGGACTACGCGCACCGGAAGAAGGACGGGCACGCCCGCGACCTGAACGTCGTCCACCGTGACGTCTCGCCCCAGAACGTCCTCATCTCCTTCGAGGGCGAGGTGAAGGTCATTGACTTCGGCATCGCCAAGGCGGCCGGGAAGGTGACCAAGACCCAGGCCGGAATCCTGAAGGGGAAGTTCGGCTACATGAGCCCGGAGCAGATCCGCGGGCTTCCCCTGGACCGGAGGAGCGACGTCTTCGCCATCGGGGTGTGCCTCTACGAGCTGCTCACCGGCGAGCGGCTGTTCGTGGGGGAGAGCGACTTCCAGGTGCTGGAGAAGGTCCGCAAGGCGGAGGTGCTCCCACCCTCCACCTACAACCGGAAGATCCCCGAGGCGCTGGAGCGCATCGTGCTCAAGGCGCTGGCCAAGGACCCGTCGGAACGCTTCCAGTACGCGAGCGAGCTCGCCGACGAGCTGCAGCGCTTCCTCATCACCTCGGACAGCATCTTCAGCCGCAAGGACCTGATGCAATACATGAAGTCCACCTTCGCCGAGGAGGTGGAGCGCGAGCGGGCGCGGATGTCCGAGTACGCGGACATCAAGGCGCCGGAGGGGATGCTCAGCGAGGGCGGCGTCGGCGTGCCGGTGATCGCCCGAACCACTGGCCCGATCCTCGCCGCCGTCCCCACGCCCCCCTCCACGCCGGGCGTGGTGAAGAGCGCCTCGCTCCCCAAGCTCACCGCCGCCGCCCCCGTCTCCCAGCCGCGGGAGGACGAGGGCACCCAGGTGGTGGACAACAGCGAGGTGCTCGCGTCGGTCGAGGCGGCGCAGCCGACGATGCAACCCATCGTCGCCTCCGACCCGCAGACCGATCCCGAACGGGCAGCCGCCGGCTCCGCACCGGAGGCCGAGTCCGCAGACGATGCCCCCGTCTCGCCGGTCGACGAGACGATCGTCCGGCATCGACCGGGAGCGCCCACCCCGGTGCCCGCCGAGCGCGCTGCGGCGGCGCCTCCGCCGCTTCCCCCCAGGCCGAAGGCCTCGGTACCACCGGTGGACGAGGCGTCGCCCGCTGCCTCCGCGCCTCCGGAGTCGATCGGCGGGGTTCCGGTGCTCGCCAGCATCGGGCCTGTCACCCTCGCCCCCCCGGAGAGCCCGGAGACACCGGCGCCGGACGGTGCCCTGGCCGGTGCAGCGCCGTCGCTGGCTCCGGCCGATGTCTCTCCGCAGCCCGCTCCCGGGGCGCCGTCCGGGCCCGTCACAGAGGCGGCGCCCGCCTTCCCGCGCTCGCCGCCGGTCGGCTCTCCGAACGAGTTCCCGTTCCTCTCGCCCGCCCTGGCAGCCGGAGGGTCCTCCACCGCCGAGCTGGAAGCGGTCGACCGCGCGGCCGCGCTGGGCAGCAGGGGCCGGCGCGTGTGGCCCTGGACGCTCGTCCTCGCCATCGTGGCCGTCGGGGGCGCGGGCGCCGCCTGGTTCTTCATCAAGCAGCAACCGCCCTCGACCGGACGGGTGGTGCTCGACGTGAGCCCCCCGGAGGCCCGCGGCCGCGTGCGGCTCACCGTCGACGGTGCCGATCTCGGCGTACCCAGCCACTGGCCGGTGGTCCAGAGCGTTCGCTCGGGGAAGGTGGAGATCCTCGCCTCGGCGGACGGCTTCAAGCCTGCCCTGGTGGAAGCCATCGTCAGTCGGGGGAACGCGCCCACCTCGGTGCTGGTGGCGCTGCAGCGCGCGGCGACGATGGCGCGCTTCACGGTCCTTCCCGAGCCCGACGACGCCGAGGTGCGTCTGGACGGTCAGGTGGTGAAGCGCTCCGGCACGCGCGGCTCGTTCGTGGGTGAGCTGGTCCCTGGCCAGGAGCACAGCCTGCAGATCCGTCGCGCCGGCTACCGCCCGGTGGACACGAAGGTGAGCGCCCGGAGCGCGGAGGAGCCGGTCGAGCTCCGCACCGCGCTCGAGCCGCTGGAGTTCGGGCTGGCCGTCACCTCGACCCCGCCGGGCGCGGTGGTGTTCAGCGGAGAGCGTCTCCTCGGCGTCACGCCGCTCGCTACCCGGGTGCCGGCGACGGCCTCGGCGCTCACCTTCCGCAAGCGCTGCTTCGAGACCGCCCAGGTGCCGCTCCGCCTCCCCGAGCAGCCAGGCCCCCGGGTGCCGGTCCGTGCGGCGCTGCGCAAGGTCCCCGGCTGCCGCTGAAAACGGCGTCGGTCGTTCCGATGCCCTCATGGCTCGGCTCCCGTTAAGCTCGCGGCCCCATGGCTTCCCGCACCCGCAAGGCCTCTGACCCGCTGGCCGACCTGCCGCCCTGGGCGCGAAAGCTGGCCCAGGCGTATTACACGAAGACCGTCAGCACCTTCCTCCTCCACGGGGCGGTTCGGGACCTGCAGCCTCTGGGTCCCCCGGACGACCGCAGCTATGGCCCGCTGAAGCAGTTTCTCACCGAAGAGCTCTTCGGCGGCCGTAGCCACGTGCTCCACTACGACCGCTCCAGCGGCATCCGGGCCGCCACCCCCGACTCGCAGAAGGATTTCACCCGGAGCCTCTCCGCGTACGACACGCTCTACGGGACCGAGTACGCGAAGGTTCTCCCCCGGGACCCGGGCCGGGCGCTGCAGATCCTGGAGAACTACCTCAGGATGCGGCTGTCCGACGGACAGTCGCTCGCGCTGATCATCGACTTCGCCGAGACCCTTGCCCCGGGTGGAGAGATGGGGAGCCTCTCGGCCGAGGACCGGTTCGCGCTGGCGACGCTGGTGAAGTGGGCGAGCGATCCCCAGTTCCTCGCCGGGGACCTGTCGATCGTGCTCCTGGTGGAGAACCTGGCGGAGATCTCCGGCCGCCTGTCGCGCAACCCCTACGTCGCCAGCATCGAGCTTCCCCTCCCCACCGAGGAGGAGCGGCAGGACTTCGTCCAGGTCAAGCTCCAGGGGAAGCGGCTGGCCTCCGTCTCGGAGATCCCCGCCCCGGCGCTGGCCAAGATGAGCGCCGGGCTGTCCCGCATCAACCTCGACCGGATCCTCACCGAGGCGACCGAGCGCGAGGTGCGGATCACCCCCGAGATCCTGAAGGAGAAGAAGAAGGAGATCATCCAGGCCGAGTGCCACGGGCTGCTCGAGTTCATCGAGCCGGTCCACACCCTGGACTCGGTGGCCGGGCACGGGCGCGCCAAGGAGATGCTCCGGCAGGCGGCGTCGGCGCTGAAGAAGGGGCGGATCGAGGTGCTCCCCATGGGCTATCTGGTCTCCGGCCCGGTCGGCACGGGGAAGACCTTCCTCGCCACCTGCTTCGCCGGGGAGATCGGCATCCCCTGCGTGAAGTTCCTCAACTTCCGCAGCCAGTGGCAGGGGGTCACCGAGGCGAATCTGGAGAAGATCTTCAATCTCCTGAAGGCACTCTGGCCGGTGGCGGTGATGGTGGACGAGGCGGACGCGTTCCTCGGCAACCGCGAGGCCTCGGGCGACTCGGGCACCTCCAGCCGCGTGTTCGCCTCCATCGCCTCGTTCATGGGCAACACCGAGTACCGGGGGAAGATCGTCTGGTTCCTCCTCACCGCCCGGCCGGACCTGCTCCCGGTGGACCTCAAGCGGCAGGGGCGCGCCGAGGAGCACCTGGCGCTCTTCTATCCCCAGAACGACGCCGAGCGGGACGAGCTGGCGCGCATCGTGGCGAAGAAGGTGAAGGTGCCGGTCATCTCGAACTTTGCCTCGCTCCTTCCGAAGGGAACGCAGATGTCGGGAGCGGACATCGAGGCGGTGCTGGTTCGCGCCAAGTTCCGGGCGCTGGCTGCCGGGCGCGAGGAGCCGGGGGAGGAGGACGTCCGGGCGGTGGTCTCGGACTTCGTGCCCCCCAGCTACCCGCTGGAGATCGAGCTGCAGAACCTCGCCGCAGTGCAGGAGTGCACCAGCCGGGAGCTGCTGCCGGAGGTGTACCGGACGATGGAGCGCGACAGCATCACCCGGCGGATTCGCGAGCTGAAGCTGCTCCTGGAGGAACGCTGAGCAAGGATCGGCTCCCGCTGACCCCGGACGAGTTCCGGGCCCTCGCCGCACGGGTGGTGGAGCTCGCCGCCGGCCTCCTCGCCGAGCTTCCCGAGGCCAGGGCCTTCCCCGAGACCTCCGGCGCCGAGGTGAGCGCTGCGTTCGATGCTCCACTTCCCGAGGAAGGCCTGGGCCCCACGGCGCTGGATGCCCTGGCCCGGGTCATTGCCCTGTCGCGCCCGCCGGGCCCGCGCTTCTTCGGCTACGTGCTCGGCTCGGGCGAGCCGGTCGCGGCGCTGGCGGATCTGCTGGCCAGCGTTCTCAACCAGAACGTCACCGCCTGGCGGTCGTCGCCGGCCGCGGTCACCATCGAGCGGGTGGTGGTGCGCTGGCTGGCCGAGGCCATCGGTTGCCCGGGCTTCGTGGGGAGCCTCACCGGCGGTGGCTCGTCCGCAAATCTCATGGCCCTGACGATGGCCCGCGAGGCGCGCGCGCCAGCCAACCTCCATGGGGTGGTGCCGGGCGGAACGGTGTACGCCTCCTCCGAGGTGCACATGTCCATTCCCCGGGCCGCGGCGGTGCTCGGGCTCGGGCACGCGGCGGTGCGGCCGGTGCCGGTGGACGAGGCGTTGCGGATGGACGTCGCGGCGCTCGAGCGCGCGGTGCAGGAGGACCTCGCCGCAGGCCGCCGACCGATCGCCGTCGTCGCCAGCGCCGGCACGGTGAGCACCGGGGCGATCGATCCGCTCGGCCCCATCGCCTCCGTGGCGCGGCGTCACGGGCTGTGGATGCACGTCGACGG
>JBKPMY010000376.1:0-7696 GCA_046732375.1 Myxococcota bacterium | reverse complement strand
TCCCCGAGGGCAATGCTTCCCAGTGGCCGAGGAACGAGCTCGAGGCGAACTCCTGGGAGCTGGAAGACCTCCGGGTCCACCTCATGGGTCACCACATGGACTTCACCCAGTCCTCGGCCCGACAGGAACCGGATCACCTCGAGGTTGGCCCTGTCTTGCCCGCCACGCCTGTGAGCGCCTCCGGTGACGATCAGCCACCTCACACCGTCAGGCACCCTGTGGTCGGGCGAGCCTCTCATCGGCAACCGTCTCAAATCGTCGCGGATCAGGCCCCAGTTGAACGCCACTCAAGAATCCCATGTAGATCATCAGAATCATCGTCGCGGGGACCGAACCCATGACGCCCGTTCCGATGAACCCCTGTACCCAGCTGAACGCACATGACGCCCATATTCCAATATCTGCAACTCCCCCCAACTTTTGAAATCGACTTGGATTTCTAAACAGGATCCAGGTGAGAAAGCTGATCCAGAGCATGACACCAAGGATTCCTTGCTCGATGGCGATTCTGGCGTACTCGTTCTCCATCCCGATCTGCGGCTTTGCCTCCGCAGCCAGGAAATATGGAATGGACGTCCCCTGCGCCGAGCCGAGCCCTCGACCGAGAGGATATTCGATGACTAGGTCGAGGAACCACAGGTTCACGCTCCCCGAGACTCGGCTCTGAACGTCGGCTGTTTCCGAAAGCGTCTCGAACCTCTGGAAGCGGCTCTCACGTGGGACGACGATTCCAACAACCAGCCCAGCGAGCAGAACTGCCAGCCCGAGCGCCGGACGCTTGATCATGCGCACGCTGATCGCAACGGTGAAGAAACCCAGCGACAGGACCGGACTCCTGGCCCCGCAGGCGAAGACTCCGAGCACCGCCGCTGCAAGGGCAGCCGTCCCGAGTCGCCTCTTCCACCCTCCGAGCTCCACGAGCACGATGAGCAAGGGTAGAAGGGCCACCATCGTCCCCCCATAGGCGTGCGCAGAGCTGAATACCGAGGGAAGTCGAAACTGGGGCGTTTCCCCCACGTCGCGAGAAAGGTAGATGATCTTCGAGGCGTCGTTGACGGGGAAGAACCGTTCCACTCCCCAGTAGTACTCGCCCGCCATCACCAGAGCCGATCCCAGCGCGACGAATGCAGCCCAGAGGGCAAGCTTGCGCCAGTCTTCGTCAGTGGCGGCAGCCCCGAGTAGCATGAGCGGCAGGAAGAGAAGCGCCGGTCGAAGCCCGAGCAACTGTACTGGCACGGGCTGCGCGTCGAGCAGCGGGCTGAGCAGGATCAGCAGGAGCGGAATCGCGCTCAGCGCCAGGAGCCACGAGCGGAGGGCGCCGCTCTTCGTGCGCGCGTGCTCGCGCACCCTGGTGTAGCCACCAAGGTATGCCCCTAGAACCGAAGCATCGAAGAGGAAGTGCGTGAAGCCATCGAAGATCTGACATCGGGCAATCCCGTAGATGGCGCCAATGGCGAGAAGCAGGCCGAGGCCATCCCCCAGGGACCGCCGCGCCGCGAACGCAACGCCGGCAAAGCCGAGGATGCAGAGCGCTAGGCCCATGCAACCCTGCCTGTTGGATCCCGCTTCGACAAGTCCGCCAGCGCGTCTCGAAGACGATCAAGAGCTGGCCCGGAAGCGAAATGCTCCATGAACCGCTGTCGACCAGCAGCACCAAGGCGTCGACGCTTGGCTTCATCGGTGAGCAGCTCATCCACGGCCGCGGCGAGCTCCCCTGCTACCGGACGTACACGCCGACCGATCTCGGGTCCCACCGGGTCGGCGATGGCGGCCGGCTCGGTGACCACGAGCGGGAGACCTGCGCCCATGGCCTCGATGATGGAGAGGCCAAAGCCTTCCTGGGTCGTGCTTGCTTGACAAAAAATATCCGCTGCGTTCATCAAGTCTTGAACGTCACTTCTCTCGCCGAGAAAGGTGACGCGACCACGGATCCCGAGTGCTTCTGCCTGTCCTTCCAGCTCACGAAGCAGCTCCACTTCGGAGCGGCGGGACCACCCCCCGACTATCCAGAGCTTCCAAGGTCGACCAACCAGCTCACCCAGTGCGTGCAAGAGGAGGGAGTGGCCCTTCCCTGGCTCCAACCGGGCGACCGTCAGGATGATGGGCTCGTCACCGGCGTCAAGGTTGGACCGGACCTCGTGACGAGGACGGATCGGCGCTCTCGGCAGGATGGGGATTGGGCAGATCCTCGGCTCGAGGAGCGGGAAAATCGCCTTCGTCGTCGCGGCGGTCTGCGAGCTCGCCGCAATCACGCCGACCGGGAGCCGACGGGCAGCGAGTAGATGAAGCACGTCTCTCCGGGCCACGCCGTGCTGAAAAAAGACCAACGGCTCGCTCGCCGGGAGCCCCTGTCCGAACACGACGTAGGTCCACGGCCCGTGCGCAACGACGACGTCCGGGTGCAGCTCGCGAACGCACACTCGGCACTCGCGCCTCGCCCGGCGCACGGACCAGGGGCGACGGAGGCGGACGCCCTCTACCACGTAGGGGCTCGAACCAGCGGCCTCCAGCTCCATGGACAGGCGCCCGCGATGGCTCAACAGGAAGCGATTCTCGAGGCTACGGTCACCCTGCTCCAGCCGCGCCAGGGTGACGAGGAACGTCTCGATGCCTCCAAAGAGGTTCCCGTTGGCGAGGTGAAGAACTCTCATCCGACTCCGACCTGTGTTGCAGCGACTCCACCCGAGGTCGTGATCTCTCGATAGATCGCGAGCGTCTCCTCCACCATCCGCTTGCTCGTGAAGCGTTCGATCGCGCGCTCACGGCCTCTCGTCCCCAGGCGCCGAGCCAGGTCGGGCTGCTCGAGCAGCCGGTTCAGCGCCGCCGCAAGAGAGTCGGGAGCGTTGGGTGGGACGGTGAGTCCGGTGACATCGTCCAGACTGACGTCTGGAACACCGGAGGCCAGAGCAGTGTTGACCACGGGCAAGCCCGACGCGAGAGCCTCGACCTGCACGATCCCGAATGCCTCGCTCCGCGCGATGGAGGGAAGAACGAAGACGTCAGCAGCGCCGTAGTACGTGCCCATCTCGTGATTGGGAACCGCCCCCACGAAGGTCACCCGGTCGTCGATCCCGTTCCGTCGTGCCCGTTGCTCCAGGGCGGTCCGAAGGGGGCCGTCTCCGACGAGGAGCAGGTGCCCCCGGACGGAGCGCATGGCGTCCAGGAGGACCTCGAATCCCTTGTAGTAGATGAGACGTCCAGTCGCGAGGACGATGCGCGTTCCGTACCTCGCCCGCAGCTCGCGGGCGGAACGGCTTTCCTTGAGCGATGGAGAGAATTGCTTCAGGTCGATCCCGTAAGGGACGACCCTCGTCTTTTCGCGGTAGGGCCTGAGCTCATCGGAGCTCTCGAGATAGCGTTGGGAGGTTGCGAGGATCGCATTCGCTCGCGAAAGAACTGCCCCGAAGAGCGGCTGGAGAATGCTCCGGATCCGTGCCTGCCGGACGATGTCACTGTGGTGGGTGACGACTAGAGCGTGCGCAGGCTTCCGCGCTGCGAGATAGGCGAGCATCGCCATTGGGTGTGGCGTGTGTAGGTGGAGTACGTCGTACGGTCGTGCCAGCTCGCTGACCAGGCCGGGGGAGAGCTCGGTCGACAGCAGGCGACCGACCGAACGGACCCGGGTGACCGAGATCCCCCGGACCGTCTCGCGCAGCGTTCGGGTGCCGCCGCCGTGGACGAGGACCTCCACCTCCACTCCATGCTCCACCAGTCCATGGGCGAGAAGGGCGAGGTGCGTCTCGATTCCGCCCACGTGCGGTTCGTAGTACTTCCCGAGCTGCAAAACGCGCATCGAGCGCTCAAACTCCCTCGTGAGACTCGTGGTACTCGGAAGCGTAGGCCGCGTAGAGAGCTCCGTACTTCGGGTTTCTCAGCTCCACGTCGTTCAGCACCCCACCGAAGACCTTGGCCTTCACGTCGGTGAGGACACGCACGGCTCGGCGAGCCAGCGCCTTGTGCGTTTCATCGGCGCGGATGACCAGGAGCGTTCCATCGACGTGCGTGGCGAGGACCGTTGAGTCCGCCACTGCATTCACCGGGGGGCTATCGAAGATGACCCGATCGAAGCGAGCCGAGACCAGGGCCACGAACTCGTGAAAGGCCTGGGTAAGGAAGAGCTCGGCAGGATTGGGAGGGATCGGCCCACTGGGAACGAGGAACAGCCCCGGAACCTCGGTGCTCTTGATGGCCTCGTCAATGGTGGCGTCTCCGACCAGGACCGAGCTGACGCCCTTGTCGTTGGGAACTCCCAGCGCCCGGTGAAGCCGGGGGCGCCGCATGTCGGTATCGATGAGGAGAACGCGGCCGCCGCTCTGGGACATCGCGATGCCCGTCGCGATGACGATCGTGCTCTTGCCTTCCCTCGGACCACTGGAGGTCACGAGCATGGTTCGCAACGGACGATCGGGCGACATGAACAGGAGATTGGTGCGCACCGCCCGGCATGCCTCGGCGACAGTCGATTTCGGATGCCGGTAAACGTAGAGATCCAGGTCGCCCGGCGGGGCATCGCGCTCCAGGGTCACTCGTGGAAGTAGGCCGAGGAAAGGAAGACCGACCTTTTCCTCGACGTCACTCTGCGACTTAACCGTCGTATCGAGCTGCTCGAGCGCAAAGGCCAGCCCAAGGCCGCCGAGCAGCCCGAGGAGGAGGCCCAGGACCAGGTTGTTGCGGACCTTCGGCCTGATCGGCGAGGAATTCGGGCGGGCCGCATCCAGGATTCTGGCGTTGCTGGTGCGGAGCATGCCCGAGAGCTCGGTGTCCTTCAGGCGCTTCAGCACCATGTCATAGAGGCGCTGGTTGTTGTCCGCCTCGCGCTTGAGCCGATCGAACTCGATCTGCCGCTTGTTGACCTCGAAGGCCTCGGCCTTCGTGCCGTCCAGGAGCTGCTGGAGGTTGTGCTCCTTCGCCAATGCCTCCGTCAGATCCAGCTGTGCGCCACGCACGACGTTGTCCAGCTCGTGAACGAGATCGCTTCTGGCCTGCCCAACCTTCTGCAGGCACGTCGCAAGCTTGGGATGGTCGGGGAGATACTTCTCGCTGAGCGCCGCACAGTCGGCCTTCTCCTGGAGAAAGCGCGCCTTCAAGGTCGTGAGACCGCCCGGACCACCGCCCGAGGCGAGCACATCAGCCCACGCCGGGTCCTTGGCAGTATCCGTGTTCCGCCGGAGGGAATTGATCGCGTCGACGCGAGCCTTCAAGCCGGCGATCCGGGTGCGAATGTCGGTCAATGCGCCGTTGTACGTGTTCAGCCGCTGGGAGACGATGCTCGCGCGGTCTTCGAGGGACGTCGTGAGCATGTCCGCGTCCTTCTTGAAGTCATAGACCGCAATCTCCGTCTGCTTCGTCCGCTGCTCCAGCTCGGCGAGCCGTTCCTCGAGCCAGCGGTTCGCCGATTCCGAGATCCGGAGCCTCAGCGCGAGGTTCTCGGCGATGTAGGCTTCGGCAACCTCGTTCGCAAGGAGCGCGGCGCGCTTCGGATCTAGATCCTCGACGCGGACGTTGACGATGCGCGTGTCCTTGACCGGGATGACGGTGAGCTTGCTCTGAAGCAACCCTGCCGCGTCGGCGGACCGCATCGCCTCATCCCGAGTTTTCGGATCGTGGATCGCGCCGACGCCGAGGAAGGCTGGGTCATGATCCAGCCCAAGCTTCTCCACCGCTCTCTGGGATACCGCTCGGCTGGTGATGATGCTGGTCTGAGTCTCGGTGTACTCCCGCGAATACCAGTACCCCGCGCCCCCCGGTTCGGACACGTCGGCCACCTGGGAATCGAGGATCCGAGGCGGTGAAGCGTCGATCACGATGGAGGTGCTCGCGGCGAAGATCCGTGGCTGTCTGAGCGTTTGCAGCGCGACTGCGCTGAAGACCGTCGCTGCCGTGGCGAGGATCACCCATCGCCGCCGGACAGCGAGGTGCCAGATCGCACGCAGGTCGATGCCGGAAGCACCCGAACCGAGGTCCATCGGACTCCTTTGGGAATGCCCGCCGCGGGGCCCCCGCGGCCGAACTCCGAGAGTGCCCCGATGGGCGGAATCGGTCAATTCGACCGGGGGTTTGCGGGCCTGGCCGCGATGACCATGTGGTACGACGTATCCGTGTCCGGAGCATTTTCCGTTCTGATTCCATTCGAGTCCCGCTCCAGCCAAGCGGCGGCGGCGACGGCCGGTGCCGCCCTGGACGCAGGCGCCGCAGAGGTCGTGGTTTCCGGAGAGGGAGACATCCAGGCAGGGCCCAGGGTGCGGCGGGTCCTCACCAGGGGTGGTCGCGGAGAGGCCGTCCAGCGGGGGGTCCGCGAGGTGGAGAGCGACTGCACCGTCCTCCTCGAGCCGAATGCCACGGCGGTGGCCGCCCAGCTTCCCTCTCTCTGTGCGCCGGTGCTGAGGGATCGGGCCGACGTCGTCGTCGGGACCAGCAGGGACGAGCATCCGATCCTCAATCGGCTGGCACGAGAACTCTCGGATCTTCCCGTCCGGCGGCCTCTGGGACCGGTTCAGGCCATCCGCACGGATGCGCTCAAGAGTCTCAAGCTCGTCTCGAGAGGTGCGGGGGTAAGCGCCGAGATCCTGGTCAAGCTCGCGGCCCAGAGCTTCCGCTTCCAGGAGGTCACGCTTCCGGAAGCAGCCGGCCGGCGCTCGATTTCGGAGGCCAAGGACCTGGTCGCGACCTTCGTCCGCTACGCACTGTTCGCCAACGACGCGGACAACGAGCATGAAGGCTACAACACCCTGGAACGGCTGGAATCCGCCCCCCATTACAACGCGTGGCTCGGGTCGAAGCTCCGGCCCCACCTCGGCCGCCGGGTGCTCGAGGTGGGAGCGGGGATCGGGACCCTGACCAAGGAGATCGCCGAGGGGCGCGAGCGGGTCATCGCGCTCGAGGCAGACCCGTACTACGCACAACGCCTGTCCAACCTCTTCCGGGGCTCGTCGGTCGTGCAGCCACTGCACGCGCCGGTCGAGCAAACGGACTGGGCGGCTCTCGCGAGAGAGAACCTGGACACGGTGTTCCTCAGCAATGTCCTCGAGCACATCGAGGACGACCAGGGCGCCGTTCGCCACTTTCGGAGCGTCCTGCCTCCCGGTGGAAGGCTGGTCGTGCTCGTTCCGGCGCTTCCACCACTCTTCGGGACGCTGGACGAAGCCGTGGGTCACCACCGGAGGTACGACCCGGAGACCCTCCGTCAGGTGATCGAAAGCAACGGGTTCGAGATCGACTCGATGGAGTGGTTGAATCTTCTCGGGATCCTGGGCTGGTATCTCAACGGCAAGATCCTCAAGCGCCGCGTGCTGCCCGCGCTGCAACTCCGGATCTATGACCGCATCGCACCGCTTCTGGCGCGGGCCGAGGCGATGTGGAAGCTTCCCGTCGGGTTGAGCCTGATCACGGTGGCGCGCGCGCGGTAATCCTGGGAGCCAATGGGATGAAGAAGATCGAGGCGATCATCAAGCCGTTCAAGCTGGACGAGGTGAAGGACGCCCTGGCCGAGGTTGGCGTGCACGGTCTCACCGCGGTGGAGGTGAAGGGGTTCGGAAGACAGCGCGGGCACACCGAGCTGTACAAGGGCGCCGAGTATGTCGTGGACTTTCTGCCCAAGGTGAAGATCGAGATCGTGGTGGACGACGATCAGGCGCCCCGCGTCGTCGAGGCGATCGAGCGGGCCGCGAAGTCCGGAAAGATTGGCGATGGCAAGATC
>JBKPMY010000375.1:0-5298 GCA_046732375.1 Myxococcota bacterium | reverse complement strand
GGTGAGCGCGACGAGGCGAGTGAGACCGACGTGATGGTGCGCACAGCAGGAGTGAGCGAGAGAGGCGTGCGTCGGGACGATGAGCCTGCACGTGCCGCGCGCCTCCCCCCGGCGCGGGGGACGTCGAGCAGCGTGTCGACGTGGCTGCGCGTCGCAGCGAGAAGATCGACCGGCGCAGCGGTCAAACCACCCTGGTCGGAGCACTGAGCTCGTGCGCGAGGAAATCCAGCGCATCCAGCAGGCGATGGAGCAGGAGGGGTACGTCACCGACCGCGCGGTGGCGACGGCGGTCCACCTCTCGATGACCCTGGGCAAGCCGCTCCTGGTGGAGGGGCACCCCGGCGTGGGCAAGACGGAGATCGCGAAGGTGCTGGCGACCGTGCAGCAGGGCGACCTCATCCGGCTGCAGTGCTACGAGGGGCTGGACGCCACCACTGCCCTCTACGAGTGGAATTACCCCAAGCAGCTCCTCCACATCCGGCTGCAGCAGGACGGGGACCGGCCGGTCGCGGCGCGCGAGGCGGACATCTTCAGCGAGCGTTTCCTCCTCAAGCGCCCGCTGCTCGCGGCGATCACCCACCAGGGCCGTCCGCCCGTGCTGCTCATCGACGAGGTGGACCGGGCCGACGAGGAGTTCGAGGCGTTCCTCCTCGAGGTGCTCTCCGACTTCCAGGTGACGATCCCCGAGGTCGGCACGGTGCGCGCCGCGGCGCGCCCGTCGGTGGTCCTCACCTCGAACCGTGCACGTGACCTCTCCGACGCGATTCGCCGCCGCTGCCTCTACCTGTGGATCGACTACCCCTCGCTGGAGAAGGAGCTGCGCATCGTCAGGACCCGCATCCCGGGCATCGACGAGCGGCTGGCGCGCGAGGTCACCACCTTCATTCACTCGCTGCGCCGGATGAAGCTGGCAAAGGTCCCAGGTGTGGCCGAGTCGCTCGACTGGGCGCAGGCGCTGGTCGTGCTGCACGCCACGCACCTCGACGAGGAGCTGGTGCGGGAGACGCTGGGGTGCTTCCTCAAGGACGAGGAGGATCTCCGGACAGTGAGTGCACGCCTGGACGCGGGCGAGCTCGCCGCGCTCTCGTCACCCGTGACATGAGCGCTCCTTCCGCGGACCTGGTCGAGCACACCGCGCGATTCTGCCGGCGGCTCCGGGCCGAGGGGCTTCCGCTCGGACCCGGGGACACGCTCGACGCGACCCGGGCGCTCGGCTCGGTGGACCTCCTGGACCGGGAGGACGTCCGGCTGGCGCTCCGCACGGCACTGCTCAAGCGGCTGGAGGACTCGCCGGTCTTCGATGCGCTGTTCGAGTCCTTCTGGGGCGGGCCCGTTCCGGTTCCCCGGAACCCCCCGGTCATTCCGCCGGACGCCGAGGAGGAGCGGGAGAGTCGAGCGGCGGCGCCGCAGCGGAAACGGGGCGTGGAGTCCTGGCAAGAGCTGGAGGAGCTCGCGGTGCCCGCCCCCAGCTCACGGGAGGCGCTGGGCCGCCAGGACTTCGAATCGTTTGGGGACGAGGAGCTGCGGGCGGTGACCACGCTGGCCCGGCGCATCGCCCGCCGCCTGAGCGCCCGCCCCGGACGCCGGTGGAAGCTCTCGCGGCGCGGGGAGCAGGTCTCGCTCCGGCGCACCCTTCGCGAGGCGCTCAAGACGGGGGGCGAGCTGTCGACGCTGACCTACCGGCGCCGGAAGCTCCGGCGAACGCGGCTGGTCATCCTCGCAGACGTCTCGGGTTCGATGGACCTCTACGCCCGGCTGTTGCTGCAGTTCCTGTATGCGCTCCAGAACGCCTTCGCTCGGGTCGAGACCTTCGTCTTCGCCACCCGCCTCAGCCGGGTGACCGACGAGCTGCGGACGCCGGGATACCGTGAGGCCCTCGGGCACCTCTCGGAGCGCGTGCAGGACTGGAGCGGTGGCACGCGCATCGGCGAATCAGTCTCGACCTTCCTCGCGAGCTGGCCGCGCCTGGTGGATCGGCGCACGGTGGTGGTCGTCCTGAGCGACGGCTGGGAGACCGGCGACCCCGACGTGCTGGGCGAGGCGCTCGCGGTGATTCATCGCCGGGCTGGCCGCCTGGTCTGGCTCAATCCCCTTCTGGGGAGTCCCGGGTACGAGCCGCTGACGCGGGGCATGCAGGCGGCGCTCCCGCACCTGGACGTGTTCGCGCCGGCGAACGACCTCGCGAGCCTCGAGCAGCTCGCCCGACACCTGAGCCTCTGACGCGGGCGGGGGAGTCAGTCGTACAGCTCGGCGGCCTTCATGGGCCAGGCACCCGAGCCGCTCGCCCCTCCGAGCAGCAGCACCTGTCCTCTCGGGAGGGCGAGGCGGTGTGGCCGACCCGGGCCACGGAGAGCGCCTGCCGCTCGGCCCAGGACCCGGGCACGGCCGGTCCGGGCAAAACGCAACTCAAGTGAAACTCATCTCCAGGATGAGGGTTCGGTCATCCCCCGAAGGTGTCAAACACCTTCGACAAAGGTTCGCCCGCACCACTGAGCATCGTGGTGTCCCGAGAGGTTTGCTGGGGACGTCGCTGGCCTGCAAACTCTCGTAAGTGTCTAATTTTAGGGCTGGAATCGGACGTGTCAGCCGGCCGTCGCACCCGGAGGTGTCAAACACCTTCGACAGGCCCCGACGCCAGGGTCAGCTCTCACGACCAGAGGGTGGGAACGGTTGCCCGGCCGAGGCAACCTTCCTGACCGAGCTGCCCTCGACCAGCGCGAGCCCGTCTCCCCGGGGTTCGGTCCCCTCCACCGCCACGACGTCGCCCCGGCGGAGTGAGAAGAAGACCTCGTTCGCCGCCGTCCGGTGCTTCTCCTGGAGCGCCAGGCCGACTCTCCCCTCCGGCCCGCAACCCATGAATCGCTGCCGCCCCTTCCCCTCGAGCGGCTCGGAGACGATCCGGAACAACCGCCCTGCCGGCGGATCGACCCATGCTTCTCCCCGTGGCGCGAGCACGAGGTAGCTCATCTTCAGCGCTTCCTTGTGCAGCCCGGCCTCCCGCGCCAGCGCGTCCAGCAGCGGCGGCGGCGACCAGCTCCGCTCGGCATGACACCAGTCGGACGCCTTCACCAGTGCCGGGCACGGCCCACGCCACAGACACGGAGCTCGCACCGCGAACCCACGCTGGACGACGAGGTCACGGACCTGGAGCAGCTCCCGGGAGGTGTCCCGCAGCGCCGGCTCCAGCACCACCAGCGAACCCCCCGGCCGGAGCTGCCCGGCAGCCCGCTCCAGCAGCGCAGCCCGCTCGGCGATCGCCCCCGGTCCCCGCCCCAGCTCGTTCAGCACGTGCCCGAGGGTGATGGCGTCGAACTGCCCCTCCGGCAACGCCGCGCCGCCAGTCCAGGTCCGGATGGCCAGGGGCTCCTCCGCCTCGGCAGCCAGAGCCCGCGCCAGGGTCAGCGCAGGCGCGCTCCGGTCGGCCGCGGTCACCTCGGACGCGCCCGCATCCAGCGCAGCGAAGGCAACCGGGCCTGGACCACTGCCCAGGTCCAGCACCGAACGCGGCCGCCGCGGCAGCTCGCCCAGGACCGCACGGGCCTGCGCATAGCTCACCGGCCAGTAGAACAGGAGGTAGGCGCCCAGCAGGCGCGGATCGTCCAGGTACCGCGCGCCGACCAGAGCCCGGTCCCGGGTGAGCCCCGCGGAGAGTGTGCGGATGCCCTGCGCAATCTCCTTCAGCTCCCGGCCCACCAGCGTGGGCGGGCCCTCGGGCAGCTTGCGATGCCGCCGCCAGACCGCCACCAGCCGGGGCATCCACCGAGCGAGCGCGCGATCGACGTCGAGAAGGGCCACGTTCGTTCCCTAGCACCGCCGCCCTGCGCCGGCTCAGCCTCGGCGCGTTCGCCCGAGGAACGCCTCGAGATTGCCAGCCATCCGCTCGAGCACCGACATGGTCGTCCGGTAATCCCCCTCGCTCACGCCCTCGGCGATGTGACGACGCTGCTCGGCCACCGTTGCCTCAAGACGTCGATGCGCCTCCCTGCCCGAAGACGTGAGCTGTACCCGCGCTCCCGCCAGCCGCTCGGCCCACCCACGCTGCACGAGCTCTTCCAGCGCCGCCCGGACTTCCTCCGCATCGCTCGCGGCGAACGGCGCCACCGCCGCTTCCAGCCCCGCGTCCGTCACCGGCCCCGCCTCGAGCACGTTGAGTAGCTGCCAGTGGCGGCGAGTGCAGCCCTCCGAGCCGAGCGCACGGCGGAAGGACTCCTCCAGAAGGCGGTCCAGCTCCTTGACCCAGTAGCCGATCGGGCGCGTCGCCATGGGCCCAGGGCTAAGGGAGATCCAGGATCGCCGCAAGTGGCGGGTCACCCTGTGCCCGGGAACCACCGGGTCAGATACCGCGACAGGGCATCCAGATCGCTGCCGGCGCACCGGAAGGCGATGTAGCCGTCCGGTCTCACGAGAAACTGCGCCGGGTCGCTGACCCCGAGCAGCGCAAGGGCACCACCTTCGTCGAGGAGTGCTCCAGGAAACGGCTCGGCCGTGAGGCGATGAATCTTGATCACCCCGACCTTGTGCTCTGCGAGCTCCGAGAGACCGGCACCCTCCCACACAGGGGGGTCGCCGCACAGGAGCAGCGCCAGATGGGGACCGACCACCGCTCTGTGCAGCGACGTCCGACGTCCGTCCACGGTCACCGCGGCGTCGGGGAGCCGGTCGCCTGCTCGTGCCCCACGGTGAAGCCGGGGACGTCCTTCGGTGATTGCCGGCCCCCGTCGGTAGTGGATCCGAAGCTCCGAGATGAAGCCGAACACCGCCGAACGGAGCCTGCCGGGTGCGAAGAGGCGCGGGAGCACCTGCGGGATCACGACCCGCCGTGCCCATGAGGCGAAGCGTCCACCGGACATTCCACGCAGGAAGACGGAAAAGACCCGATCGGTGTAGCGGAGGAGAAATCGGCCAACCGGCCAGCGCTCGGACTCGTACGATTCGAGCAGGCGCTCCGCGGCTACCCCGCGCAAGGTCAGCGCCAGCTTCCAGCCCAGATTCCACGCGTCCTGGATCCCGGTGTTCATGCCCTGTCCTCCGACGGGGCTGTGGATGTGGGCGGCATCGCCGGCGAGGAACACGCGCCCCTGCCGGTAATGGGAAATCTGCCGATGATGCAGCCGGAAGTGAGTGAGCCAGATCGGATCGCGAACGCGGACGGAGCCCTCGGTGGGAATGGCGACGATGGACTGCAGCTCCTCGAGGGTCAGTGGTTCCTCCGGCGTCCCATCGGCCCCCGGAGAACCCGGCCGGGCACCCGCGGCGATGGCGATGACACGCCAGGTTGCGGGAGCTGTCTCTTATACA
>JBKPMY010000374.1:0-8753 GCA_046732375.1 Myxococcota bacterium | reverse complement strand
TCGCAGAGCCTCGGTCGTGGCACCTGACGCAGTGGGCTAGCCCCAATAGGGCTTGGTTACGAGGTATCCGCGTAACGAGCCGTCCCCGGTAACGAGGTGTCTGGCACCTCGAAATCGCACTAGGAATCGCTCACCTCGAATCGGGTCGCAGAGTCTCGGTCATGGCGCCTGACGCAGTGGGCTAGCCCCAATAGGGCTTGGGTTACGAGGCATCCGCGTAACGAGCTGTTCCCGGTAACGAGGTGTCTGGCACCTCGAATCCGCACCTCGAATCCGGTTTCTCGAGTCGGGCAACGCGGTCGTCCGCGCTCCGCGGTGGCGCTCTGTCACAGGAGACTCCACCGTCGGCGGTTTCACGGCGCACGGGTCGCCGATCGGCACGTCGATCGGTCATCGCGAACGGGGGCGAGGACCTTCGAGCCGGACCTCTGCAACGTGGTTCCCGGCCTCGACCTCTCCTGGCATCGGAAGAAGCGGCAGCGGCGGATTGTCCCTGCGTCGACTCCTCCGCGCAGCGATTCACGACACGCGGCACGCACTTCGTTGCGGCGGCATCGGCGCCCGCGCGTACCAGCTTCGTACCGTTCATTCGGACCACGGGTACCAGCGTCGTACCGGTTGGTCGGACCAAGGAAGTGACCGAGCCGGCTCCGGTATCCCTCCTCGAAACGGAGGAGGGATGTTCGTGCGATTGATTCGTTCGAGAGGGTTCGGCGCGCTTGCACTCGCCGTAGCGTTGCTTCCCTCGGTGGTCCTGGCGCAGGGGGCCACCTCGGTCCTCACCGGAAACGTGGTCGATACCCAGACCCACGCTCCCGTCCCCGACGTGGTCGTGACGGCCACCTCGCCCAGCCTTCAGGGAGAGCAGGTGGTGGTCACCGACTCCACGGGGCTCTACCGCATCCCGCAGCTGCCGCCGGGCACGTACACCCTCCGGTTCGAGAAGGAGACCTATCGGCCCTACACCCGGACCGCGATCGACGTCGCGGCGGATCGCACCCTGCGGCTCAACATCGAGCTCCTCCCCGAGGCGCTCCAGAGCGAGACCATCGTCATCACCGGTGCGGCCCCGGTGGTGGACGTGGGTTCCAGCACGGTCGGGGCCACCATCAACCAGGACTTCCTGCGCAACTTCGCACTGAGTCGCGCTGGAGGCATCGGCGGGGCGGTGCGCTCGTTCGACTCGATCGCCACCGCGGCACCGCAGGCGGCGCTCGACCTCTACGGCATCTCGATCAGCGGTGCGACCTCGCCCGAGAACTCGTACCTGATCGATGGACTATCGGTGAACAACCCGGCTTACGGCGTTCTCGGCACGCCGCTGACGGTCGAGTTCCTCGACGAGGTGAACGTCATCACCGGCGGCTACATGCCCGAGTACGGCCGCACCACCGGTGGCGCGGTGAGCGGCGTCACCAAGTCAGGCGGCAACGAGTTCCACGGCAGCGTCTGGGGCACGTTCACCCCCGGAGCGCTCCAGGGTCGTGCAAAGACGGTGACCACCGCCGGTGCCGTCGTGGCAGGCAAGCGCGACCTCTACAACATCGGTGACTTCGGGGCGACGCTCGGCGGCTACATCATCAAGGACCGGCTCTGGTTCTTCGCCGGTATCCAGCCGAGCTTCACCCGGTACTCTTACACGCGGCAGTTCTACATCGAGAACCCCGGCCAGGTGGACGCCGACGGGAACCAGGCCTACTCGTTCATCCCCAACAGCAACCAGCGCCGGTTCGCGGACGAGAAGTCGCTCCAGTTCATCGGCAAGCTGACCTACCTCATCACCTCGGACCACCGGCTGAGCCTCACCGTGACCGGGACGCCGACGACCGGGGGCAGCGACGCGGCCTTCGCCGTGCGGGCTCCCGGGGTGCTCCAGGCCCGCGCTCCTTTCCCGCTCGCCGCGTACACGTTGCAGACCTTCAATTCCCAGCACTACCTCACCAACGACACCGCCTACGACGTGAGCGGTGAGCTGAACAGCAGCTTCCTCGACAAGAGGCTGCTCCTCGACGTGCGGATCGGCTGGCACCACCAGCTCGACGAGGGGTCACCGGGCGACGGGAGCGGGTTCGACAACATTCACAACGTCAACACGCTGGCCGGCATCCCCTCGCTCGCGCCGCTCTACGTCAGCAACGTGCTCGACTTCGAGGATCAGGTCCCGGCGAGCGTACGCGAGGCGTGCGGTACCGGTGACCGAACCACGAAGTGTCAGACCTCCTGGCTTCTTTACGGTGGAAACAACTTCCTCGAGCGTCAGGTGCTGGACTCGTTTCAGGGGAAGGCGACCATCACCTTTCTGGTCAGCGCGCTCGGCCATCACGTGATCAAGGCCGGTGTCGACGGGAGCCTCTCGTATTACGACCACCTCAAGACCTACGGGGGCGGCGCCTGGTACTTCGATTTCGGCCCTGGAGCATTCGGCGCCGGGAATGCGCTCGGCGTCCAGGAGGCGCGCCGGTTCGGGTACCTCTCGGACATCGATACGCCGGCGGGCAACGGGATCCTCACCGTCAAGAGCAAGTCGGTGATCATCGGCGGCTTCGTCCAGGACAGCTGGAGCATCCTGGACAAGGTCACCTTGAACGTCGGCCTGCGGTGGGACGGCCAGTACCTCTACGACAAGGATGGCCTGCTGGCGATGAAGCTCGGCAACGAGTGGTCGCCCCGCATCGGGTTCGTGTGGGATCCGACGCAGCAGGGCCGAGCGAAGGTCTTCGCCAACTACGGCCGGTATTACGAGTCGATCCCGCTGGACATCGCCGACCGGGCGCTCTCCGGTGAGAGCCTGGCCCTTGCCAACCACGACTGCGATCCGCGTGTCGTGGGAGTCGCGGGCTGCGACCTGACCACCACAAACCGGGCCTCGAACATCGCGAGGCCCAACGTCAAGTGGCGGAACGTCGCGGTGGACAAGACGCCGACCGACCCGAACCTCCAGCCGACCTCGAACGACGAGATCGTGGCCGGCGGTGAGTACGAGATTCTCCCGAACGCTCGCCTCGGGGTCTCCTACACGTACCGGAACCTGGTCCGCACGATCGAGGACATGTCGGCGGACAACGGGAACACCTACTTCATCGGCAACCCGGGCGAGGGCATCGCCACCTCGTTCCCCAAGGCGTCACGCACGTACCACGCGGTGACTTTCCAGTTCACGAAGAACTTCAGCGACCTCTGGCAGGCGCAGGTCAGCTACACCTGGTCGAAGCTGAGAGGAAACTACGAGGGTCTGTTCGTCAACGGAACCGGGCAGCTCGATCCCAACATCAACGCGACCTTCGACCTGGCCCAGCTCCTGGTGAACCAGGACGGCCCTCTGTCCGGCGACATCACCCACACCATCAAGGTGTTCCTGGCGAAGGAGTTCGCCATCACCCCGGTATTCAGTCTGTCGCTCGGGCTCACCTATACCGGCGCGTCGGGACCGCCCATCAGCTACACCGGTCCCTCCAACGAGACGGGATACGGCCCGGGCCAGGTCTACATCCTGCAGCGAGGTCAGGGTGGGCGGCTTTCCTGGGTGAACAGTGTCGACGCCCGGCTCGCTCTGAACTACCGGCTGAGCAAGGACAGCGTGATCACCGTTGGCGTCGACGGGTTCAACCTGTTCAACTTCCAGAACCCGATCCGCGTCGACGAGGAGTACGTGACACTGCCCTCGCTCACCGGCAACGGGCGTGATCCCGGACCGATCGTCAACGGCACGCAGGGGAACGTTCCTCCGCCGTACGGGGTGAACGGGTCCCTGCCGCGCG
Source organism: Myxococcota bacterium (assembly GCA_046732375.1). Lineage (GTDB taxonomy): Bacteria > Myxococcota > Myxococcia > Myxococcales > Myxococcaceae > RPRB01. The sequence continues at coordinate 4,995 of JBKPMY010000374.1, read as the reverse complement.
GCGGCGTCGTGGCCGGACCGAACGGACCGACGCTGAAGACGGTCGTGCTCCCCGATCCGGATCAGCAGCCGCAGACCTACGCCATCAACCCGAACTGGGGCCGGCCCACGCAGTACCAGGCCGTGCGCAGCTTCCGGTTCACCGCCCGCTTCAGCTTCTGAGGATCGACGACACCATGTTCAAGCCTTCGTTCCTTGTGGTGCCCCTCGTCGCGCTGCTCGCGGCCTGCGGAGGTGAGGTCAACACCACCTGCCTGGTGCAGCGACCCAGCCTGGGTGGCTACCTGTTCGTGATGGATCGGCAGGGCGCAGTGAGCGGTGGCGCGGGGTGTGACGACTCCGTGCTCCCGCAGCGCCAGGCGGACAACATCCGCTTCGACAAGCTCGGCGCCGAGCAGCTCGAGGTGGTGTTCCGGGCGCAGTCGATGATCCCGGTGGACGCGGACGGCAACCCCGACTTCCCGGCCTCGACCGGTGACGTGGGCCGGGGGCAGATCGGGACCTCACCCGATGCGCAGGGAATCTGCAGCGTGGCGAGCTTCACCACCGCGAACGCCGTACCTGCACTGAGCGACGGGAACCCTCCCAACCCGCCGCGCTCGATCACGCTGTCCAACACCAAATTCCTGAGCGCCCCGGCGTATCAGGGTTCTCAGGCCGAGAGCGACGCGACCTACACCATCGGGGCATGCAGCGCGAACTACCACGGCCTGCTTCTCACGCCGATCGCGACCTGCGCGACGGATGCGGACTGCAATCCCTTCGCCGATCCGGCGAACGGGCGCGCCGCGGGCTCCGGCGTGAACCCGTTCTACCCGGTGAGCTGCAACATGGAGGTCGGCGCTCTCTATGGCGAGGACCCCGGGACGGGCATCTGCTGGTTCACCGGGGCCACGTTCCCGCAGGTCCAGCAGTAACGGGAGCCTCGGGCGCACCCTGACCAGGGAGGGCACCTGAGGCCGCCCTCCCCGAGGTGCCCCTCCCCGAGCTGCCAAACACCTCGTTACGGTCTCCCAAGGCGCCCTCCCCGGCCTCGAGGTGCCGGCCTCGAGGTGCCAAACACCTCGTTACCGGCCTCGAGGTGCCAAACACCTCGTTACGCGCCTGAGGTGCCCTCCGAGGTGCCGTCGCGACACCTCGTGAATCCGGGTGGCTGGACGGCCGAGTCCGCGCCGGTCGACGGGGGGCCCGCCGTTCAACCAGCAAACGTCGCTCTGTTTCGGCACGGACCCGGCCGAGAAGCTCGCCGCGGTTGCACTCCCGAATGCCCTCCCGGTCCCGAGGTGCGGTCCCGAGGTGCCAAACACCTCGTTACGAAACACCTCGTTACGCCCCCCGTACGACCGGCACGACGGCTCTCTGTGGTACGAGCCCCCGTCCACGATGATCGAGGCCCGCGGACTGTCCAAGCGCTACGGCGAGGTGGTGGCAGCCTCGGACGTGAGCTTCACCGTCTCCCCTGGAGAGGTCGTGGGCCTGCTGGGCCCCAACGGCGCGGGCAAGACCACCGTCCTCCGGATGCTCGCCGGGGTGCTCACCCCGACCTCCGGCGAGGTCCGCGTCGCCGGTCAAGGCACCGAGGGCGAGGCCTTCCAGCTGAAGCGGTCGCTCGGGTTCCTCACCGGTGACACCGCGCTGTACCAGCGGCTCACCCCCCGCGAGATCCTCCGGTACTTCGGCCGGCTCCACGACATCCCCGAGGCCGCGCTCGGCCCCCGCATCGAGACCCTCGTGGCCCGCTTCCGGCTCACCGACTTCGCCGACCGGCAGTGCGGCAAGCTCTCTGCGGGCCAGAAACAGCGAGCCAACATCGCCCGGGCCTTCGTGCACGACCCCCCCGCGCTCATCCTCGACGAGCCCACCACCGCCCTGGACGTGGTGACCGGGCGCTTCCTCCTCGCGGCCTTCCGTGAGGCGCGCGCCGCCGGCAAGGCCATCCTCCTTAGCACCCACGTGCTCGGCGACGCGGAGGCGCTCTGCGACCGCGTGGTCCTGCTCCACCGGGGCCGGGTGCTCGATCAGGGGACCATTCCCGAAGTGTGCGCGCGGGCCGGCGCCCGGACGCTCACCGACGCCTTCCTGGCCCGGGTGGGCGACGAGGTCGCCGCGTGAGACCTCGCATCGTCCTCCACATCTTTCGCAAGGACCTGGTGGAGACCCTCCGCGATCGCCGCACGGTGGTCATGGCCTTCGTGGTCCCGGCGCTCATCTATCCGCTGCTCTTCACGCTCCTGGGCTCAGTCGCCACCGACAAGCGGGGCGAGCTCGAGCGCACGCGGGCCCGGATCGCCGCCTGGGGGCCGGTGCCGGAGGACACCCTGAAGGCCGTCGAGCAGCAGGCGCGGGCCGAGATCGTCGACCGCCGAGCCATGCCCCCGCCCGAGCCCGAGGCGGAGGCACGCACGCTGGTCGCCGCGAAGAAGGTCCACGTGATCCTGCTCACGCCTCCAGGCACCTTGGGGCCGAGTATCCCGGTCCGCGTCCTGGCCGACTCGACGAACGTGGACTCGGATGCGATGGAACGCCGGGTCTCGCGCGCCCTGACCGACCACGCTGCGGAGCTCCTCCGCCGGCGGATGACGGCGCTGGGACAGGACGCTGCAGCGGCGACACCGCTCGACGTCCGGGAGGAGGACCTGGCCGACGCCGCCCGTCGTGGCGCCAGCTTCGCCGCGGCGCTCCTTCCCTACCTCCTCCTCGTCCTGGTGGCGACTTCGGGCTTCTACGCCGCGCTCGACCTCACCGCCGGCGAGAAGGAGCGAGGAACCCTCCAGACGCTGCTCACCGCGCCGGTGAGGTCGGTGGAGATCGTCGCCGGCAAGTACCTGGCGGTGCTGGCCCTCACCCTCGCCGCGACGGTGTGCAATCTCGGGTCGATCGCCCTGACCCTCTCCCGGGCCACCGCCGCGATGGAGGCAGGCGCGCGCTTCTCGCTCGGCCTCTCCAGCGCCGGGGCCATCTTCCTGACCGTCCTGCCGGCGGCGCTGCTCATCGTCGCGCTCCTGATGGCGGTCGGCGTCCTCGCCCGGAGCTACCGCGAGGGTCAGAGCTACCTTATGCCGATCCTCCTGCTGGTGATGGTCGCCGGCTTCGCCAGCTTCCTGCCCGGCGCTGAGCTCACCGCGGGAACCGCCCTGGTCCCGCTCCTCAACGTCACGCTCCTCGTGCACGACATCCTCGTCGGAAAGGCAGGAGCCACGCAGATCACCGTCGTCTGGGCGGTGAGTCTCGCCTGGGCGGTGCTGGGCATCCTCCTCGCGGCCCGGGTGTTCCAGACGGAGCAAGTGCTGCTCTCGGGCGAGAAGCCCTGGCGCGACGTGCTCTCGCCTGGGCTCCGCCAGACACGCGGGCTGACCCCGGGCAACGCTCTGGCCTTCGCTGCGGTGCTCCTGGTCCTGACCTTCTACGGATCGGTGCTGGTCGAGCGCCGCGGCGGCGTGATCGCGCTCATCCTCGTCTCCCAGCTCGGCTTCTTCCTGGCTCCCTCGTTGCTCTGGTGCCGGCTCTTTGGCGTTCCGCTCCGGGACACGCTGCAGCTGCGCTGGCCCACCGGGCGGGGCTGGGCGGCCACGGTCCTGCTCGCCGCGGGTGGGTGGAGCGTGGGGGCGGTGGTCTGGGCGCAGCTCCTGCGCTTCCCGGGAGCCCGGGCTTACTCCGACTGGCTGGGCGAGCTTCTCGGCAAGCAGGGACAGCTCGGGCTGGGAACGGCGCTCCTCCTGGTGGCGCTGCTTCCCGCAGTCGCGGAGGAGGTGACCTTCCGTGGCGTGGTCCTCGCCGGGCTCCGCCGCAGCGGCTCGCGGTGGATTGCGGTCGTGGCCAGTGCGCTGCTCTTCGGGCTGTTCCACGTCAACCCGTACCACGTCCTCGCCGCGACGGCGGTCGGGTTGCTCCTGGGCTGGGTGGCGCTGGAGAGCGGGAGCATTCTCCCCGGGGTGCTCATCCACCTGGTGAACAACGGGGCGCAGGTGCTGCTGGATCGCATCCCGAGCCTGGCCGAGCGGCTCCAGTCGCCGCTGGTCATGGTCCTCGCGCTCGCGACCACCGCTGCGGGAGCCCTTCTCCTGCGTGGGAGCCGGCGGCCGGCGCCGGAGGAACCACCCGGGCCGGCCCCGTTGTCCCTCGCCTCCCCCTAGAACGTGAAGCGGGCGGCGATCCCTCCGCCGTCCTTGCCGAACATCGGGGTGACCTGCACCCGTGGCTCGGTGTGGGTTGCGGCGTTGAGCCGCTTCGAGAGGTTGCGATTGTACTGGTCGGCGAGCTTCCCGGTCTCCTCGGGGCTGGTCACCATGTCCGGCGTGAGCGCCGCGATGGTGGCGAGCAGCCCTCCCACGACGACGCCACCGCCGATGAGCAGGGCCCCGTAGAGGTTCGTCTTCTGCGCGCGGTCGACGCACTCGTTGTAACTCTTCGTGCCGTTCGCGAAGCAGGCCGGGTCGTTGAGATTCTGCGCGTTGCTCGTCACGAAGATGCCCGAGGCCACGCCGGCGGCGAAGGTGAGAAACCCGAAGCCGTAAAGAATCCCGCGCTCGCTCTTCCGCGCCTCGGAGGCGGCGGCGAGATCACCCCGGCCGATCAACCGGTAGAACTCGACCGCCGAGAGCTGGCGCGCGCCATTCTGGGTGTAGACGTCCGTCTTGTGCGGGCGGACCCGCAGCATGTCCCGGTAGTAGACCTCGCGAGCCAGCCCCGACACTGGCAGGTCCTCCTGGACTGCCCGGCCCGGCTGATTGTCCACCGACTGCGACCCCGGAGCAGCCGAGGGCGCCGGCTGGACAGGGACCGCTCCGGGCGGCAGCAGCGGCTTGGCCGGAGGGCTCTGCGTGGCTGGCGCGGGAGCTGGCGTTGGTGCGGCGGCCGGGGGCGCAGCGACGGCAGCTCCTGCAGCCGCGGGCGGCGCGGCCTGCTGGATGGGCGCTGCCTGGGGTGCAGGGGCGGCGGGCTGGGGCGCCGTGTACTGCGGCGGAGCGGCCTGTGGCGCGGGGGCGTACTGCTGGGG
>JBKPMY010000373.1:0-7989 GCA_046732375.1 Myxococcota bacterium | reverse complement strand
CCCCTGGGCGGCCTCCAGGCCCTCCTGGGCACGGCGCATCGCGGCCTCGTCCGCCGCGGAGGCCCCGGTGAGCGCCGCCACCTCCGCCTCCAGCGCGGCCCGGCGCGTCTCCAGCGCCGAGAGCCGACCCCCGAGCGCCTCGCCCTCGGCCGCCGCCGCCGATTCGGCCGCCTGCGCCGCGGCGAGGTCCGCCCGCCAGAAGGACAGCGCCTGCTCCGTTTCCCGGGTCTGGGTGTCGAGCGCGTGCACCTCGTCCGCCAGCGCCTGGAGCCGCTGCCCGTCCGCCTCCAGCCGGACGCGCCGGGCCTCCACCTCGTTTTCGAGCGCGCGCACCCGCTGGAGCGCCGCCTGCTCGGTCTCACCCAGCGCGGCGATGGACTCCTGGAGGTGCTTCTGCTCGGCGAGGAGCCCCAGCAGCTTGTGGGACGCCTGGTGAAGCTCGATCTCCCGGATGCGCGCCTTGAGCGAGCGGTACTTCTCCGCCTTCTTCGCCTGGCGCCCGAGCGAATCGAGGCGCTTCTCGAGCTCGGCGACCAGATCCGCCACCCGGAGGAGGTTCGCCTCGGTGGCCTCCAGCTTCCGCTCCGCGGCCTTGCGGCGTGACTTGTACTTCGTCACCCCCGCCGCCTCCTCGATGATGCTGCGCCGGTCCTCGGGCTTGGCGGAGACGATGAGCCCGACCCGTCCCTGCTCGATGATGCTGTAGGCCCGCGTGCCCACGCCGGTGCCGAGGAAGAGCTCCACCACGTCGAGGAGCCGGCACTGCGTCCGGTTGATGAGGTACTCGGACTCGCCGGAGCGGAACAGACGGCGGGTGACCGTGACCTCGCCGAAGCCCGCGTACTGGGGCGCGAGCTGGTCGCGCGGATCCACTTCGAAGGTGAGCGACACCTCCGCCATCGACAGCGGGGGCGTGCTCTCGCTCCCGTTGAAGATGACGTCCTCCATCCCCCGGCCGCGCAGGTTCTTGGCGCTCTGCTCTCCCATCACCCAGCGGATGGCGTCGACGACGTTCGACTTGCCGCACCCATTGGGACCGACGACACCGGTGACGCCCTCGTCGAACGTGAACACCGCCCGGTCCATGAACGACTTGAAGCCGGTGATGTCGAGGCGCCGGATGCGCATGGGTCGGGCGAACTCCTTGGAAGAAAGGGTGTTTTACCGCTGGAGTGAACGCTCCGGCAAGCGGTGCATGACGCTGCGTGACCGTACGTGAACGGTCATGCCGATGCCGCGGGCGGTGGGGGCGCCTCGGCGGGCGGCTTGGGCTCGATCCGGACCTTCAGCACCCGCGGCCCGTCAGTCTCGGCGACGCGGATCTCGAACTCGTCCACCTCGGTGTGGTCCCCCGGCTCGGGCACCCGGCCGAGGCGGGCCATGAGGAACCCGGCGATGGTGCTCACCTCGCCCGGGTCGACGTCGAAGCGGACATCCAGCCTGTCCTCCAGGTCCGAGAGCTGGGTGGTGCCCGGGAGCTCGAGGCGGCCTCCGGGCAGCGTCTTCACCTCCGAGACTCGCCGGCCGAGCTCGGCCACGTCGCCCACCACCTCGGCCACGACGTCGGCCAGGGTGACGATGCCGCTCGTCCCGCCGTGCTCGTCCACCACCACCGCCAGCTGCCGGCGGCGCTTCCGGAACTCGATGAGCAGCTGCTCGAGGGTGACGTTCTCCGGGACGAAGAGCACCGGTCGCTGCACCTGCCCGAGGCTGTGGAGCTGGCCGTTGGCGAGGAGGAAGAACAGGTCCTTCACGTTCACCACGCCCTCGACCTGGTCGAGCGTCCCCCGCGCGACCGGCATCCAGGTGTGTCCCGCGGCACGGGACTCGGCGATGTTGCGCTCCAGCGGCTCGTCGAGGTCGAGGTACCTCACCTGCGAGCGGGGCACGAGGACCTGACGCGCGGTCTTCTCCGACATGGAGAACGCGCGGGCCAGCAGCTCGGCACGCTCGGCGGTGATGTTGCCCGCCCGGGCCGAGCTGTCGACGAGCAAGGCCAGCTCATCCGGATTCAGTGCACTCTCCTCGGGCCCATGAGGGTGGAGCCCGAGCATCCGCGAGACCTTCGAGGCCATCCAGTTAATGGCGCTCACCGCAGGGTAGGACACCAGGTAGATGGCCCGCATCGGCCCCGACACGGCCAGCGCGACGGACTCGGTGCGCTGCAGGCTCAGGTTCTTCGGGACGAGCTCCCCGATGACCAGGTGGAGGATGGTGATGATGGCGAACCCGATGACGATCGCCAGGGTGTGCCCCAGGGCGACGTAGCCGCGCTGGTCGGGGAGGACCGCCTGCAGCGAGCGCTCGATGAGCGAGGCGAAGGCCGGCTCGCCGACCCAGCCCATCCCCAGCGAGGTGAGTGTGACGCCGAACTGCACGGTGCTCAGGTAGGGCGGGAGGTTCCCGAGCATGCCCAGCGTTCGCTCGGCGGCCCGGTTCCCCTGCTCGCCGAGGGCGCGGAACCGCGTCGGCCGCGCGCGGACCAGCGCCATCTCCGAGGCGACGAAGAACGCGTTGATCAGCACCAGCACCACCGCGATGGCGATGTGCCAGGCCTCGCTACTCAAGAAGCGCGCCTCACAGCAGGCTCTCGTACTCGGGATCGCCCTTGAGGCCGTCGAACATCGGATCGGTGGCGAGCCAGCCCGAGACCTTTTGCCGGTCCGCCTCGAGGGCCTTCTTCAGCCACTCCAGCGCCTCGGGCTTCTTCCCCCACAGCGCATAGAGCGCCGCGAGGTTGTAGTGGAGGAGGAGGTCCTCGGCGTTGAGCGCGCGCGCCTTCTGGTAGGCCCGCTCGGCCTCGGCGTAGAAGCCCTTCTGCGCGTAGCAGATGCCCAGATCCAGGTGGGCCTCGAAGTCCTCGGGCTCGAGCCGGACGACCTCCTTCAGCTGGGCGATGGCCCCGCGGTAGTCGCCCTCGTCCATCAGCAGCGCCGCCAGCTCGTGGCGGGGGAAGGCGTCCGCGGGGTCGAGCTCGATCGCGGTCTGCAGCTCGGTGATCGCCTCCTCCACGCGCCCGTGGTCGGCGTAGGTGAGCCCGAGGTTCAGGTGCGCGTCGGGGTACTCGGGGTCCAGCTCGATCGCCTGCTTGTAGGCGGCGACGGCGAACTCCGGCCCGTGGGTGGAGAGGAAGCAGGCGAGGTTGTAGTGCGCCGTGGCGCTGTCCGGCTCGAGCTTGAGCGCGGTCAGGTACTCGGCCAGGGCCTCGCGATAGAGCTTCTTCTCGGCGTAGACGGTCGCCAGGTTGTCGTGCGCGTGGGCCGAGTCCGGATCGAGGTCGATGGCCTTCCGGAACTCGCGGATCGCCTCGTCGAGCCAGCCGCGATCGGCGAGCTCGATGCCACGGGAGTTGTGCTCGTCGGAGAGCGCGATGTTGTCCTTCTCTCGGGCCATGGGGGGGGTGCCGAGGCACTGTATTCAGCGGAAAACCGGCTCTGCAAGCTACACTCCTGAGCCGACGTGAACCCCGCACGGCGCAGTGATTCCTGGAGCTTCGCCCTCGTCTGGACGCTCGGTCTCGCCCTCGCGTGCGCACCTCGGTCCACGGTGCGTCCCGACGAGGTCGAGACCCGGACCGCGCCACCGCTGATCGCCGCCCCCGCGCCCGGCGAGCCGCGGCCCATCACCCTGGTCGCCGGCGGCGACGTGACGCTGGGATTCCACTACGAGGAGTGGGTCGACGCCCTCCGGGCGAAGGGACAGAGCGGGCCGGAGATCGATGGCTGGGGGTTCGCGGAGGTCAAGCCGCTGTTCGCCGGGGCGGACCTGGTGCTGGTCAATCTGGAGTGTCCCTTCACCTCCGGCGGCGCCCCGATTCCGAAGAACTTCAACTTCCGGGCTCGGCCATCCACGGTGCAGGTGCTGGTCGACGCCGGCGTGCGCGTGGTGAGCCTGGCCAACAACCACCTGATGGACTACGGCCCCGAGGGCGTCGCGGACACCATCGCCACGCTCGATGCAGCCGGCATCGCCCACTTCGGCGCCGGGCGCACGCTGGCCGAGGCTCGACGCCCGGCGATCGTGGAGGTCGCGGGGCTGAAGGTCGCCTTCCTCGGCTACCTCATCCTCGGGGAGAAGCACCCCGAGCCTGCCGTCGTCTGGGCGACGGAGACCACCGCCGGCGTCGCTGGTCACCCGAGCGACTGGACGGTGGTGGAGAGGATGGTCCGCGAGGACGTGGCCGCGGCGAAGACGCAGGCGAACCTGGTCATCCCCTTCTTCCACTGGGGCCGCGAGGGCAGCAAGGGGCCGGACGCGTACCAGATCGCGCTGGCGAAGGCGGCGGTGGAGTCCGGTGCGGCGGCGGTGCTCGGCTCGCATCCGCACGTGCTGCACGGAATGGAGCGCATCGGTCGAGTGCCGGTCTTCTACTCGCTCGGGAACTTCGTGTTCGGTGGGAACTGGAATCCGAGGGACAAGGATTCGGTGCTGGTGAAGGCACGGTTCGATCGGAGCGGCTATCTCGGGGCGGAGCTGATCCCGCTGCGGACGGATCGATTCCCGGAACGGCCGATCCAGCCCTACCCACTCACCGGCGCCGATGCCCAGGCTGTCATGCAGCGGCTCCGGAACGCGTCGGCGAGCTTCGTCGCGCCCTTGCCGGAGCTCGCCCCTCCGAGTCCCCCGACCCCGGTCGCCACGCCGTCGCCCCCTGGCTCGTAAGCCCCGCGCACGGGTGCGTCAGCGGATCAGGTTCAACGCATCGCAAAAATCCGCCCCGTCAAACACCGGATGAGGGCCCGCAGTCTGGCTGCCGAGCTGTTCGAGAAACTCGTCGTTGAAGGGGTCAGAGTCGCCCTTCGTGTCGACCAGCCACGTCACCCGGACGAGGCCGCGGTCGAAGAGAGAGCGCTGGCCATCCGGACCGTAGACGACCACCGGCCTTCCGGTCTCCTGGGTGGTGAGCCGATAGATGTTGCCCTCGATGTGCTCGATCCGGTGCCACGTGAACAGGCCCTGATGGACCACGGTGAGCGTCTCGTGGTTGGCCGTGTTCGTGAAGCTCTCCACGAGGCGGTAGTTGTCGAAGTAGGACGGCGTCGGATCCTCGTGGCCAGCCTTGAGCATGAACACGCCGGACCCCTCCGCCACGTAGTCGATATCGATCGGCGCACCGCAGTCGGAGTTGGTGAAGTGTTCGTTGAGCTGGAACGAGTAGTTCTCCCGTTGAAGCGGCGCGGAGGAAAGCGCGCTCGATGCCTGAGACACGACCTGGCCGGCGGTGGCCTCTTCGGCGCTCACGGATGTCGCGCCCGGATTCCCGCAACACAAGAGGAGGCACTGCCCGAGCCAGAGGGCTCCGATGACTGGAGGGCGCATGAAGGGACCCCCGGGAACTGAGAGGGGGGCGACCGTATCGCTGTGCATGCAACGCAGCAACAGGCTGCTGTGAGAGTGGGATAGTGCTATGGAAGACCTGAAAATCCAGTCGCTTGCAGCGATCCAGACGCCTCCGTCTCAGCTACCCCGCTCGAAGGCCGCTGTCGTCCGGAGCGCTCAGCCGCCGACGATCGCGACGGCTAGACCGCCGGGCTGTCTTCGACTGCAAGCCCACGCTCGACGGTGGAACTCTGGCTCCGAGGGGAGTCGAGCTCGACGGTGAGTCACGCAATGCGTCGTCCGGCGGGGCAAGGCTGTCCCGCTAGCGGGACGCCTGCGGCTTCGCGTCGGGCGCGAGCGGCGACTGGTACGGCTTGCCGTCGGTGGCCTTCCGGAAGTCGTCCTTCGCCGCCGCCACCGCCGAAGGATCGCCGAGCAGGTCGACTCCCGATGCGGCGAGCACCTTCGCCGCCACCATCATCCCCTTGTACCCGAGCGGATGGGCCGCACAGGTGGTCTGCGCCCAGTGATGGGCCACGGTGCCGAGCGGCCTCGTCGCCACGTTGAGCTCGGACAGCGGCACCACCGCGCTCACCTCGCCGATGTCAGAGGAAGCGGTGCCGCCATTCTTCACCGCATAGGACTGGACCTTCTGCGCCATTCCCGACTGCTCGACCCCGAGCTCCTTCTGAAGGGCCTTGGCGAACGCCAGGTCCTGCGCGTCGTAGACGGGCGGACCGATGCGCTCGAATTCCTTCTGCACCAATCCGTCCAGCGCGCCGTTGGGAACGACGTCACGCACCGAGAACATCAGCTTCACCTGGGCCCGCGTCTCGGTCGCCATCGCCGCGCCGTCTGCGGCCTTGCGGAGGCGTCCGAGGAGCTCCTGCACGCTCTCCCCCGTCGCGTCGCGGACCCAGTACTCGCCCCGGGTGTGATCAGGGATGATGTTGGCCGCGTCGCCCCCCTCCTTCACCACCCGGTGGATGCGCGCCGTGGGCTTGATGTGCTCGCGCATCAGCGCCATCGCGTGGTCGAAGAGCATCAGCGCATCGAGCGCGCTGCGGCCCGCCCAGGGCGAGGCGGAGGCGTGCGAGGAGCGACCGAAGAACTCGACCTCGGTGGCGGCGGCGGCCAGACGCGTCCGGTTGGTCACCAGGTTCTGGTCGGCGGGGTGCCAGGCGAGGACCACGTCAGTCGCCTTGAAGGCACCGTCGCGAATCATGAAGGTCTTGCCGAACAGCACCTCCTCCGCCGGAGTCCCGAAGAGCTGGATGGTCCCGGGCAGCTTCCGGGACTGGCGCTCGCGATTGGCGGCGATGGCGGCCGCGGTGGAGGCGGTGCCGAGGAGGTTGTGCCCGCAACCGTGTCCCGGGCCGGCGTCGACCACCGCGCTCTTCGACGGCGTGCCGGCCTTCTGCGAGAGACCCGGGAGCGCGTCGTACTCGGCGAGGAAGCCGACCGTGGGCGAGCCCGAGCCCGCGGTCGCCACGAAGGCGGTGGGCTCGCCGCCCACGCCCCAGGTCACCTTGAACCCTTCCTTCTGGAGCACGTCCACCAGCGCCTGCGCCGACTTCTTCTCGTTCAGGGCCGTTTCCGGCGTGTCCCAGATCTTCTTCGCCAGCGTGATCCAGCGCTCGCGCGTCTGGTCCAGGTAGGCGTCCGCCGCGCGCTCCTCGGCAGCCACGACCGAGGACAGCAGCATCGCCACCGTGAGAGCGCAAGGTTGCATGCCGCGCACCTCCGAGCGCGCGACACATATCAGCTTGCCGACCGCCGTCGCGCAGCGCGACTGCATCATGTCCGGCACTGTTCTTACCGGCGGCGCATGCGCGGCACCGGAACCCTGCTCGCGGCGCGGCGGCCCAGCGCCTCAGGCGTCGATGACCGCGTACGCCCGCACCGGGAACGTTCCGAACCCCCGGATGCGCGGGGGGGCCGCCGTGAACCGGAAGCCGGACGCGGGCAGCTGGTCCAGCCCACGCATGTGCTCGACGATCGGAATACCGGCCGCGAGCAGCCGCGAGTGCGCAGGCCGGGCCGCGTCTCCCATGTCGTCGATGTTGATGGAGTCGATGCCCGCCAACACCGCGCCCTGGTCGACCAGCCAGGCCGCCCCTGCGTCGGTGAGGAACGGCGCGTCCTTCGCGTATTGCGGCGTCTCGAAATGCACGTCCCAGCCGGTGTGGAGGAGCACCGCCTTGCCCCGCACCTCGAGCGGCGCGAGCTCCAGCACGTCGATCGCCCGGCGGCCCGTCCCGCTGGTCCGGAGCAGCACGCCCTCCAGGTCCACCAGCTTCTCCAGGGGCAGCCCGGAGAGGTCGGGACCCTCCGCGTAGCGGTGCCACGGGCTGTCCAGGTACGTCCCGGTGTTCGCCACCAGGCTCATCCGGCCGATCTGGAAGGTGACCCCGGGCGCGTACTTCGCCACGGAGGCCTCCCGCGAGAGATGGTCGGTGATCTCCGGCGCGGGCAGACCCGGATAGGTCACCAGCCCGTGGTGGATGGGATGGCTCAGGTCGATGAGCCGCCGGGCACTGGCCGCCGTGCGAGGCACGCCGCGCGATCCGCGGTGAGGCTCCTCGATGCGGCGCAGCTGCCGGAGCTCGACCTTCTCCACCATCAGCAGGCCGAGGTGCGCCACGAGCAGCGTGGCGATCTCCCCTTCGG
>JBKPMY010000372.1:0-5638 GCA_046732375.1 Myxococcota bacterium | reverse complement strand
CCCCCGGGCCGGCACCCGTCACGCCCTCCTCCGCGGCATGAGCACGCGGACGGCGGAGCCGGTCGTGCGCGAGGCCGGCCTGGCGGACCTGCCCGAGCTGATCCGTCTCCGCCTCGCGCTGCTTGTGTCTCTTGGCCCGGTCGACCAGCCAGACGCGCTCGCCGAGGCCATGGCGCGCTATCTCGAGCGCGCGCTGGCCGACGGCTCCTTTCTCGCCGTGGTGGCCGAGGTCGATGGGCGGCTCGTCGCCTCCAGCGGGCTCTGCGTGCTCCAGCGGCTGCCGTGGCCGACAACCCGGGAGGGCTCGAGGGCTACGTCCTCAACATGTACACCGAGCCCACCTGGCGACGGCGGGGCCTGGCGCGTGACATCCTCCGGCGGCTCCTCGCGCTCGGCAAGCAGCGGGGACTGGCCCGGGTCTGGCTCCACGCGACACCGGACGGCCGGAGCCTGTACGAGGCCGAGGGATTCACCGCCAACCCGTCGGCCCTGGAGCGACGGCTCTAGACCGACTCGCCGATGAAGCGCGCCACGGCCTTCCACACCGCCTCGAAGTGCTCCCGATCGAACCCGGTGCCCGAGGCCACCCAGTCGAAGTGGGGAGGAATGTGGCGCGGTCGGTGGAAGTGGCCGAGCACATCATGGTGGTCCGCCCAGACCGCGGCCACCAGCTGGTTCCGCACCTGGCTCAGGGTGGGAACGATGCCGTCGTTCGCCCGATGGTCGGGAATGCTTCCGTAGGCGCGACGGAGGAACTTCCGGTCCTCCGGCGAGAGCTTCGCGGGCGGGTCCGAGGGCCGGCCCCGAGCGAGGCGGTACAGCACGACGTACAGCGCGTGGGTGGTCTGCGCGTACCCGCTCAATCCGGCGCGTCCGAGGGACCGGAGTCCCGGAGGGCGGGCGCGGGTGATCACCTGGCCGTATCGGACGCCGGGGCGGTCCACGGTGGCGGCGTTGAAGAGCTCCATCGCCCCGGGCGCGAGCTGGGGGACCAGACCCTGGTCGCTGTGAACGCTGGAGAAGAACTCCTCGATGGCGCGGCGGCGCTTTCCCGCGAAGTCCGAGAGCAGCTGGAGGAAGAGCTGGTCCACCACCCCGGTGGGAACACTGTCCTTGCGGCGGAGCAGCCGCGCCAGGCGCAGGGCCACCCCGACCGGGAGCCGGCCGGTGCGCAGCGAGTACACCGTGGCCAGCGAGAGCAGCTTCAGCACCTGGCTCCCGAAGAGCGAGGTCAGGTGCTGGGCAAGTGGCGTCCCATGATGCGGTGCCGCCACGCCCACCACTGCGCGGACAGCTTCGGCACAGCGCTCGACGTCGATCCGCGTGGGGAGGATCGAGCGGGGGCTGAGGAGGAGCCGCGCGTCGAGCGCACCGGTGGAGTGCCCGACGATGCTGACCACGCCGCCGCGCTGCTCGAGCAGCCGGTGAATCGACTCGGCGAGGAGCGCGGCGCGCCGGGGAAGCGAGGACGACGGCTCGGTGAGGACCACCCGGATCTCACCATCCAGCCCCGCCGCGGGCCCGACCTCCGCCAGAAGGTCGCGCACGTGCCCGAAGTAGGCGAAGTCCCCCAGGTTCGCGAAGCCGAAGAAGCCCGGGACGAGGACGAGGTGATGAGGGCCGGCCACCTGGGTCCCGGACCTTACCGAGCCCCGGGGGTGGGATTCACGCCTCGCGAGTCAGTCGAGCGTGGCGCCGGGCGCGAGGACGGTGTGTGGGAGCCCTGCTGCCTTTGCTGCCTTGACGAAGACGCCGATGGCGTCCTGCACCTCGGCGTACCCCTGGCTTCCGCCCCCGTAGTGGATCGGGACCACCCGCCGTGCGCCGATCACCTGCGCGACCTCCACCGCCTGCTCCGGCGTGAGCGACATCGGCGCTGGGACGCGGGTGGTACGACCGAGGGTCTGCCGGAAGCCGTTGATGGGGAGGAATGCCACGTCGAAGGGGCCGTAGGCGCGGCCGATGTTCCAGAAGTTGCCGTGGACCTGGGTGTCGCCGCCGTGGAACAGCCGGCGGCCTCCGCCGTCGATGACCCATGACACCTGCGGGCTGCCGAGGCCGTCCGACGCGGGAACGGCGAAGACGGCAAAGTCGGCGGTGCGAGGGGAGAGAAACTCCGGCTGGTAGAGCGCCACCGGGAGGAGCGGCACCTCGCGGTCACCCAGGCGAAGCGCGGTGTCCCGGTCGCACACCAGTCGGCTGCGAGCGTTGAACACCGGCTTCAGTGCCTCGGGCTGGCAGTGATCCGAGTGAAAGTGGGTGACCAGGGCGTGGCGCTCCGGTGTGGAGGCCTGGAGCGGCGCACTCCCCGGCTCGGACGGATCGACGGTCGCGTCGACGAAGAGGGTGGTCTCACCGGCGACGAGGCGGATGCCGGCCCAGGTGAGGCGGGTGACGCGGAGGGCAGGCGTCGGCGCGGCCGCCGCGGTGACCGGGAGAGCACGGATGAGCGCGGCGGCTCCGACCAGCTCGAGCAGGGTTCGTCGGTGCATGCCCGTGGTCGTACACGGGATCGCTATTCCCGCACCGGCCGTCCGCCGTCCCGCCGCGCGCACTGGCTGCAGCGGCAGGACTGAACGCCCTCGAACGGCCCGAACTGTACTGGGGTCGCGGAACCACCCTACGAGCGCCCTGAACGGCGCCGGGCGCGGTGCTGTCGCCTCCAGAAGGTTCCAGCGGCGAGCAGCAACCCCAGGACGATGCCTGCGCCCGACCCGCCGGAGGGAAGCGAGCTGCATCCGCCGATGATGTCCGGCGGTGGGCCCGAGCTGGTATCCCCCGCGACCGGGAGCGTCAGCGTGGGATGGCTCGGGTCGTTGGAGGTGAGCGTCAAGCAGGCCCCAGCGGGCAACGGCGCAGTGTCCGTGGGGGCAAAGGTCACGTCGATGCTCGTTGTTCCTCCCGCGCTCACCGTGAGCGGTGCTGCGGGGGTCCAGGTGAGGACGGCCGGAGTCCCGCTGCAGAGAGCAACAGAGCTGACGACCAAGGCGGCAGCGCCGGTGTCCTCCACCTGGAAGGTCAGGGTCTTGGGGGTGCCCGTCCTCACGGTGCCGAAGGACAACCCGGTCGGATTCAGCACGATCGAGGGCGTGGCCACCGAGGAACCCGTGCCGCTCACGTCGACGTTCAGCGGACTCGGCTGATTCGACGCGTTGTGGGTCAGGGCGATGCAGCCGCTGTCGGGGGTCGTGTCGGTCGGAGTGTAGGTGACGTGCACCGTCCCGCTCTGGCCGGCGGCAAGGCTCAACGAGGCGGGAGACACGCTGAAGCGTGTCGTGGTCCCGCTGCACAGGGCGACCGAGCTGACGTTGAGGCTCGCCGTGCCAGTGTTCGCCACGTGGAGATCGAGGGTGGTCGGACTCCCGACCATCACCGTCCCGAAGGACAGCGAGGTCGGGCTCACGTCCAAGGAGGGCGCAGGAGCCTGGGAACCCGTGGCGCTGAGGTTGACGTTCAGCGGGCTCGTCTGGTTCGTCGCGTTGTGGGTCAGGGCGATGCAGCCGGAGTCCGTGGCCGCACCGGTGGGGGTATAGGTCACGTTCACCGTTCCGCTCTGCCCGGCCGCCACCGTCAGTGAGCCCGGCGAGACGCTGAATCGAGAGCTGGTCCCTCCGCAGAGCACGACCGAGGTGACGTTGAGGGTCGCGGTTCCGGTGTTCTGCACCTGGATACTCAGCGTCCTCGGCATCCCCACCGTCACCGTTCCGAAGGACAGTGACGTCGGATTCACCGCGATGGAAGGCGCGGGAGCCAGCGAACCCGTGGCGCTGAGGTTGACGTTCAGGGGGCTCGCCTGGTTCGCCGCGTCGTGGGTCAGGGCGATGCAGCCGGAATCCATCGCCGCGCCGGTCGGGGTGTAGGTCACGTTCAACGTCCCGCTCTGGCCGGCGGCCACCGTCAGTGAGCCCGGCGAGAGGCTGAATCGACTGGTGGTTCCGCTGCAGAGCGCCACCGAAGTGACGCTGAGGGTCGCGGTCCCGGTGTTCTGGACCTGGACGCTCAGCGTCTTGGGCATCCCCACCGTGACCGTGCCGAAGGACAGCGAGGTCGGATTCACCGCGATGGAAGGAGCGGGCGCTGCAGAACCCGTCGCACTGAGGTTGACGTTCAGCGGGCTCGCCTGGTTCGTCGCATTGTGGGTAAGGGCGATGCAGCCGGAATCCGTGGCCGCGCCGGTGGCGGTATAGGTCACGTTCAATGTCCCGCTCTGGCCGGCGGCCACCGTCAGTGAGCCCGGAGAGACGCTGAATCGACTGGTGGTTCCGTTGCAGAGCGCCACCGAGGTGACGCTGAGGGTCGCGGTCCCTGTGTTCTGGACCTGGACGCTCAGCGTCTTGGGCGTCCCCACCGTCACCGTCCCGAAGGACAGCGACGACGGATTCACCGCGATCGAGGGTGCAGGAGCGGATGTCCCCGTGGCGGTGACGTTGACGTTCAGTGGGCTCGCCTGGTTCGTCGCGTTGTGGGTCAGGGCGATGCAGCCGGAATCCGTGGCCGCGCCGGTCGGGCTGTAGGTCACGTTGACCGTTCCGCTCTGCCCCCCCGGCACGGTCAAGGAGGTGGGAGACACGCTGAAACGGGTCGTGGTTCCGCTGCACAGCGCGATCGAGGTGACGTTCAAGGCCGCAGTCCCACCGTTCTGCACCTGGATGCTCAGCGTCTTGGGTGTGCCCACCGTCACCGTCCCGAAGGACAGCGACGTCGGGTTCACCGCGATCGAAGGGACCGGCAGCGCGGCACCCGTGGCGCTGACGTTCACGTTCAGTGGGCTCGCCTGGTTCGTCGCGTTGTGAGTGAGGCTGATGCAGCCGCTGTCGTTGGCCGAGCCGGTCGGAGTGTAGGTCACGTTGACCGTTCCGCTCTGGCCCGCGGCCACCGTGAGCGAGGAGGGAGAGACGCTGAATCGAGTTGTGGTCCCGTTGCAGAGCGCGACCGAGGTGACGTTCAAGGCCGCGTTTCCGCTGTTCTGCACCTGGATGCTCAAGGTCTTGGGCGTCCCCACCGTCACCGTGCCGAAGGACAGGGAGGTCGGGTTCACTGCGATTGCCGGCGCCGACGCAGCGACCACGGTGAATGCCGGAAGCGCGACCACCTGAAAGCCGTGGTTCGCGTTCCCGTTGTCCGGGGTGAAGTAGCCCGCCTTCAGCGTGGCCGACGTTCCGGAGCCGAACGACGCGCCTCCCGCGTCGTACTTGTTCCCGTACCACGCCACCGCCCAGACGTAGGTTCCCGGCGTCGAGGGCGCCGAGGTGGTGAGCGTCACCGGATATCCGGCGGTCGTGCAGCCCCCCGTTCCACCCGGGCAGCTGCTCCGCTTGAGCTCGGCCATGTTCTGGTCGAGCAACAACGCACGAAGCCAACCTGACCGGTACCCGCCGTTGATGGTCACGGTGATCGTCTCACCGGGGGCGTAGGAGCTCTTGTTCGTGGTGCCCCTGACGTTGATGTCGCTCTTCGAGCTGGACGAGTGCGTGCCGTGCGAATGGCATCCCGCGCAGGTGTTGGTGGTCGTGCTGTGGCAGCTCGTGCAGTTGTTCGAGTAGTAGCTCGGATGTCCGAGCACCGGCGCGCCGGAGAGGAGGAGCATCAAGCTGCTCAATCGAGCGAAGGTGGACAGCGGCATTCTCATCGTGTGCTC
>JBKPMY010000371.1:0-10161 GCA_046732375.1 Myxococcota bacterium | reverse complement strand
CCTCCCAGATGCTCTTCTGCTCGAGCTCGGCGGCGATCGAGGACACCATGCGGTTCTGGCTCAGGAGTGCCCGGACCGGCGCGACGTCCACCCCGCGCCGTCCCAGGTCCTGGAGCTCCTCCACCGAGTAGTCGCGGTACCCGAGATCCACCACCTCTCCCCTGAACAGCACCTCGTCCCCGTCGAGCACCAGCTCGGCCGGGTCCGCGTGGCAGACCTCGATCCCGAACCGGTGCCGGAGGTGCTCGGCGAGAAGCGTCTGCTCCTCGGGGCCGGTGTCCGCCCACCGCGCCTCGATGAGACAGATCCGCCGACCCGGACGTCCGAAGGCCTCGAGGTGCTCGAGCAGCTGGCCGGCGAGCAGGTCGCGGATGTCCTGACCGAGCGTGAGTCGGACGACCGGGTCCGCCTCGGCGACGATAGGCCGGAGCCGCCGCTCAACGATGCGCTCGGCGCTGGGGAGGATGTGCAGGCCGCCGATCCCGGTGAGGTTGGGCTCGAGGAACTGGAGGCTTCGCTTCCACTGCGGGCTCTCGAGCAGCACCGCGGCATCCAGCCGGCCGAAGACCGGATTGGCCCGGGCGTGGGCGGGCCCCCAGCAGGTCCGGATCCAGCTCTCCTCGGCGTGCGACACCGGCAGGGCCCTCCGCACGTTGGCATCCGCAAGCCACAGCGAAAGCATCCGCTGGGTCGCCTCGTGCAGGGTGAGGGCGGCGGCGTGGAGGTAGCGCAGCTGCTCCGGGAGGACCGTGAGCGGCGCGGGGAGGATGTTCACCTCCGTCGCGCGACCCGCGTGCAGGTACAGGAGCATCGCCGCCCTGGCATCCGCCCGGATGCCCTGGAAGACCTCCCGCATCCGCTCCGGCGCGACTCCGAGCAGCGCCGCCCGGAGCCGGGCGCCGACACGTCGGTTGGCAAGCCCGATCTCCTCCGCCGGTGTGTGCATGATGGTCCCTTCGCCAGCAAGACCGATGCCCCCGGGGAGTCCGGGAGCTTGTCCGCCTCCCAGGCCGCAAGGTTTGCGCGGCCGCAAGGTCCGAGGCCGCTTTCGCTCGGTCCGCCGGCTGGTCCAAGCTGGCAGGCCGAGCATGAATCGTCGCCTCGTCGTCCTCTCCTGCGCCGCCGCCGGGCTTGCCGCCTGCGCCCTGATGAACGGCGGCACGCAGCCCGGCGCGCCGCGGGCGTTGAAGCCCACCTGCGCCGACGCGGAGATGGACGCCTGCGTCGCCGAGTCGGTCACGGTCTCCGCGCAGAGCCTGCCCTCCCTCGACTCGTCGGACGTCGGCGCGCTCCTCGCCGACCGGCGTCCGGTTCCCGTTCGCTGCATCCTGCGCGAGACCGGCGCCATCGAGGCCTGTCACGTGCTCGACCCACGCGGGCCACCCTTCGACGCCTCGATCGAGTCTTACCTCCAGCAGCGCCGGTACACCCCGGTGACCTACAAGGGGAAGCCGGTTCTGGTCCCGTACACCTTCCTGGTCTCGTTCAACCCTCCTCCGGCCGAGCTCGCCCGGATCTCCGGAGTACGGATCGAGGTCTTCCGGGCGCTCCTCTTCCGGCTGCGTGGCCCGGTCATCGACGCCGGCACCGAGGCCCGGCCGCTCGTCTGCGTCGGAATCGGGGACGACGTGGCGGATCCGCCGAAGAACGAGATGGACGCCCTCGCCCGCGCCGGTGCGCAGGTGGAGCCTGCCTCGAGCTGCTGGGGATTGATGCAGACGGTCGGCGGGGCAGCGCCCTTCGGAAGCATCGTCGTCCGCGACGTCCGCTTCGAGCGTCCCGACGTCGCCGAGGTCCGTGCCGAGCTCGGGATCTCGGGACAGGTCCCCGAGTACCTCGTGCTGCGAGTCAGCCGGCTCGGTGGCCGATGGCTGATCGAGGAGCTTCCCGGGCCTGCGCGGGACGGCGGGACCAGGGCTCCGCCGGATGCGGGCACGCGCTGAGCGGATCTCGCCGTGAGGGTTGGAGCCCGGCGAGCAAGGGGCCTCCCGGACGCGCTCGCCCTCGTCCGTGCGGCCCTCTTATCTCCCGGATGGGTTCCGGTGTGGGAAGCGTGGAACACGGTCCAGGAGATCCACTCGATGCGTCGTCCCGTCTTCTCTCCCGCTGCTGCCCTCGTCCTCCTCGCCGTGCTCGGCGCCGGCACCGCTCTCGCGCAGGAGACACCCTCCACGCCCTCGCCGCAGCGTCCGTGCGTGGCCGACGTCGCCCGCCTCTGTCCCCAGGCGCAGCCCGGGCGCGCGGGGGTACGCGCCTGTCTCCAGCAGAACGCCGATCAGCTCTCGGCCGAGTGCAAGGCGCACGTCGAGCAGGTCCGGCAGAAGTTCCAGGCCGCGCGCGAGGCTTGCCAGCCGGACGTGGCGCGCCTCTGCTCCGACGTGAAGCCGGGTGGTCGGCGCGTCGCGGCCTGCCTGCGCGAGCACGCCTCGGAGCTGAGCGAGGCCTGTCAGTCCGCCCTCCCCCAGAAGAAGGGCACCTAGCCCGGCGGCGTCACTTCGAGGACGGCCGTCTCGCGGGTGAGCTCGCCTGCGAGGGCCGGGGCGGCAGGGCGTAGAACTCGCCCAGCGCGGTGCGGATGCCTCGTGCGGTCTTCGCCTGCGAGCGGCCCAGCAGCACGAGCGCATCGTTCCCTGCGGGATCGAGCCACAGCTCGTATGCGCTCGCCGCCCCCTCCGCGCTCACCCCCACCGCCTGCTGATCCCCGCGCGTGCGAAGGAAGAACCCGTACGTGACCTCGGCACCGGGCCCGAGCGGCAGGCGCGGCTGCCAGAGCGAGGTCCGGCTTTGCGGAGAGACCAGCTTCCCGCCCCGGAGCGCGTCGATGAGGCGGAACTGGTCCTCGAGGGTGGTCGTCCCCCCCGCAACCCCCGGACACGCCGGGGTCTCGCCGACCGAGGTGCCGCCCATCACCGAGGGGGAAGTGATCCGCTCCTGGACGAAACGCTCGAAGGATTGACCCGAGACCTGGGCCACGACCGCCTCCACCAGGATCCACGGGCGGTGGTCCGCGGGATCGACCAGCGTTCCAGGCGCAGCGCGCAGCGGCGCCTTGCCCACGGTCTTCAGAAGCCAGTCCAGCTCGTCGCCCTGGCGTTCACCGGCCGGCTGCGGTGCCAGCGGCAGTCCCGCCGACTCGGTCAGGAGATTCGCCACGGTGAGCGGGCCGAGCGAGGTACCCGCGGTCCCGGGCAACCGCTGCTCGAGCCGGTCGTCCCAGCCGAGCTTGCCACCCTCCACCAGGAGGCCCACCGCCACGGCGGCGAGCACCTGGCGCCCGGCCCCGAGGGGGAGACAGGCCGTATCGCCGAAGGTCCGGTCGACCTCCGGCTTGCCACCGTGGAGCACCCGAACCCGCCCCTCGAAGCCGTCGTTCGCCGCGATGCGGTCGAGATCCGAGATCAGCGCCAGGAGCCAGTCATCGCGCCGCTCGACCTTCGCCGTCTCGGTCGGAGGCGGCGCGTGGGAGCACGCGCCCAACGTGAGCAACACCACCGCCACCAGGTTGCGCCGCACCTTCCCTCCTCGCACCAGCCGAACGAACACGCCGGGACGGCTCGTCGTTCCCGCGAACAGGCGAATCGACCGAGGGCTGGCACCCACCTCCCGACCGGCGTAGAGCGGACTCGAGGGAGGTGCACCATGGCAAGGATGAAGGCGGTGCAGGTGCCGCGGCCCGGAGGGGACCTCGAGGTGGTGGAACGTGAGGTGCCCGAGCCGGGCCCGGGACAGGTGCGTATTCGCGTTCAGGCCTGCGGAGTTTGCCACAGCGACGTCGTCACCAAGGACGGACTCATTCCTGGAATCTCCTACCCGCGCGTGCCCGGACACGAGGTCGCGGGGGTGATCGACAAGCTCGGCAGCGCAGTGAATGGCTGGAGAGAGGGAGAGCGGGTCGGTATCGGCTGGCTAGGGGGTCAGGACGGGACGTGCACTGCCTGCAGAAGAGGCGATTTCATCAATTGCGCGAATGTGCTTTTCTGCGGCGTCAGCTACGACGGTGGCTATCAGGAGTTCATGGTCGCGCCCGTCGAGGCGCTGGCCCGGATGCCCGAGTCGCTGGATGCCGCCGAGGCCGCGCCGCTGATGTGCGCCGGAATCACCACCTTCAACGCGCTCCGACACAGCGGGGCGCTTCCCAGCGATCTGGTCGCAGTTCAGGGAATCGGCGGGCTCGGACACCTGGGGGTGCAGTTCGCGAAGAAGTTCGGATTTCGAGTTGCGGCCATCGGCCGTGGCGGGGACAACGCTGCGCTCGCCGGAAAGCTCGGGGCAGATCTCTACATCGACAGCGCCAGGACCGATGCCGCAGTCGAGCTGCAGAAGCTGGGCGGCGCGCGCGCGATTCTCGCGACGGCCACCAGCGGAAAGGCGATGTCATCGCTGATTGCCGGCCTGGGACCGAACGGCTGTCTGGTCGTGGTCGGAGTTCCCGCGGACCCACTCGAGGTCCCGGCCTCGGCATTGGTCTTCGGCACGAGGCGAATCCAGGGTTGGGCTTCCGGAACCCCGACCGACTCCGAGGACACGCTGCGCTTCGCCGAGATGACCGGCGTTCGTCCCATGATCGAGAAGTACCCGCTCGCGAAGGCCAGCGAGGCCTATGAGCGAATGATCAGCGGGAGAGCCCAGTTCCGGGCCGTCCTCACCATGTAGTCAGCCAGGCCGGCAGGCCTGCCTATTCCCACTCGATGGTCGCCGGCGGCTTGCTGGAGATGTCGTAGACCACGCGGTTGATTCCGCGGACCTCGTTGGTGATGCGCGCCGAGATGCGGGCCAGCAGCTCGTGCGGCATCCGCGCCCAGTCGGCCGTCATCCCGTCCACACTGGTCACCGCCCGGACCACCGCGGTCGACTCGTAGGTCCGCTCGTCGCCCATCACCCCGACGCTGGACACGGGCAGGAGGACCGCGAAGGCCTGCCACACCTCTCCATAGAGGCCGGCCTTGCGGACCTCGTCCTGGACGATGAGGTCCGCCTTGCGGACCAGGTCCAGCCGCGCCTCGGTCACCTCGCCGAGCACCCGGATGGCGAGCCCGGGGCCGGGAAACGGGTGCCGCATCAGCATCGCCTCGGGGAGTCCCAGCTCGCGGCCGAGCGCGCGGACCTCGTCCTTGAAGAGCTCGCGGAGCGGCTCGACCAGCTTGAGCTTCATCACCTCGGGCAGCCCGCCCACGTTGTGGTGGCTCTTGATGGTCGCCGAGGGGCCCTTGGTGGACACCGACTCGATGACGTCCGGGTACAGCGTGCCCTGGGCGAGGAAGTCGGCGCCCTGGATGTCCCGTGCCGCCTCCTCGAACACGGCGATGAACTCGCGGCCGATGATCTTCCGCTTCCTCTCCGGGTCGGTCACCCCGGCCAGCCGGTCCAGGAAGCGTTTCCGCGCATCGACCGTCCGGAGCGGCACGTGGAAGCGGCCCTCGAAGAGGGCCTCGACCTGCTCGCGCTCGCCGGCGCGCAGGACGCCGTTGTCGACGAAGATGCAGGTCAGCCGGTCACCGATGGCCCGGTGGATGAGCAGCGCTGCCACCGAGCTGTCCACGCCGCCGGAGAGGGCACAGATGACCTTCCCCTGCCCCACCTGGTTGCGGATGGTCTCGACCGCCTCCTCGGCGAACCCCTTCATGGTCCAGGCCCCGGAGAGCTTGCAGACGTCGAAGAGGAAGGCCCGGTAGATGTCCTTGCCCCGCGGGGTGTGGACCACCTCGGGATGGAACTGCAGCCCGAAGATGGGGCGCTCGCGATGCGCGGCCGCGGCCAGCGGAGCGTTCGCGGTCCGGGCGATGGGCTCGAACCCCGGCGGTAGGACGTCGACCCGGTCGCCGTGGCTCATCCACACCTCGCAGGTGTCCCCCCGGGCGAACGGGGACAGCGGGCCCTTGCTGTCCAGTACCTCGATGGTCGCCGGTCCGAACTCGCGGTGCGCCGTCCGGTCCACCCGCCCACCGAGCATCTTGGCGATCAGCTGGAGCCCGTAGCAGATGCCGAGCACCGGTACCCCGAGGTCGAACACGCCGGCCACGGGCATCGGCGCGCCCTCTGCCTCGACCGACATCGGCCCACCGGACAGGATGATGCCCTTCGGCGCGAACGCCTTGATGTCCTGGAGCGGCAGGTCCGGGCGGTGGATCTCGCAGTAGACGCCCAGCTCGCGGACCCGGCGGGCGATCAGCTGGGTGTACTGACTCCCGAAGTCGAGGATGAGGACCTTCTCGTCGTGGATGTGCACGTGCTGGGTCGTATCGCCTGGCGGGGAGCGTTACTCCACGCGGTAGTTCGGCGCCTCCTCGGTGATGATGACGTCGTGGACGTGGCTCTCGCGGAGCCCACTGGGCGTGATGCGGACGAAGTGGGCGTTCTTCCGGAGCTCCTCGATGGTGCGGCAGCCGGTGTAGCCCATCCCGCTCCGGATGCCCCCGAGCATCTGGTACACGTTCATCGCCAGGCCGCCCTTGTAAGGGACGCGACCCTCGATGCCCTCGGGCACCAGCTTCTGCTCCTCCTCGACGTCGGCCTGGAAGTAGCGCTCCTTGCCGCCGCGCTTCATCGCCCCCAGCGAGCCCATGCCGCGGTAGCTCTTGTAGCTCCGGCCCTGGTACAGGATGACCTCGCCCGGCGCCTCCTCGGTGCCGGCGAAGAGCGAGCCGATCATCACCGTGCTCGCCCCGGCGGCCAGCGCCTTCACGATGTCGCCGGAGTACTTGATGCCTCCATCGGAGATCACCGGGACGTCATGCCGGTCTGCCTCGCGGGCGCAGTCGTCGACGGCGGTCAGCTGCGGCACCCCGACCCCGGCCACGACCCGGGTGGTGCAGATGCTGCCCGGACCGATGCCCACCTTCACCGCGTCCACGCCGGCCCCGATCAGGGCCCGGGTTCCTTCGGCGGTGGCCACGTTGCCCGCGACCAGCTCGAAGCCGGAGAAGTTCCGCCGGGTGTCGCGGACCGCGTCCAGCACGCCGTGGGAGTGGCCGTGCGCGGTGTCCACCACCAGCACGTCGCAGCCCGCCTTGAGCAGCGCAGCGATGCGCTCCTCGCGGTCCGGCCCCACGCCCACCGCCGCCGCGCAGAGCAGCCGACCCTTCCCGTCCTTCGCCGCATTGGGGTGGGTGCGGGACTTCTCGATGTCCTTGATGGTCATGAGCCCGCGGAGCTCGCCATGCTCGTCCACCAGCAGCAGCTTCTCGATGCGGTTGGAGTGGAGGAGCTCCTGCGCTGCGGCCTTGCTCACTCCCTCGCGGGCGGTGATCAGCTTGCGGGTCATCACCTCCTCGACCTTCTTGTCGAGGTTGGTCTCGAAGCGGACGTCCCTGCTGGTGAGGATCCCCATCAGCTTCTTGCCACGGGTCACCGGAATGCCGGAGATGCCGTTCTTCCGCATCAGGTCCAGCGCCACGTGGAGCGGGGCCTCGGGCTCGACGACCACCGGCTCGCTGACCATCCCGCTGGAGTACTTCTTCACCCGGGCCACCTCGGCGGCCTGACGCTCGACGCTGAGGTTCTTGTGCACGACGCCGATGCCGCCCTGCTGGGCCATGGCGATCGCAGTGGCGGACTCGGTGACGGTATCCATCGCCGCCGAGAGCAGGGGGATGTTCAGACGGAGATTGCGGGTGAGTCGGGTGCCGAGCTCGACGTCCTTGGGGAGAACGTGGCTCTCGGCCGGCTGGAGCAGCACGTCGTCAAACGTGAGCGCCAGGCGGAGGGGGTCAGTCAGCATGACGTTCTATACGCCGCCCCCCGGACAAACGCCATCCCGGGCGGCCGTGACCCCGGTTTTTCGCGAGGACTGTCGGGGACTTGCGCCGGTCGCTACTTGTTCAGCTCGCCCGCCGGCTCGCGGAGCACGGTGCCCGGGGGGGGCGGCCGGTCGTCCTCGCCCAGCTGCTCGCGCATCTTCCGCGCCAGCGAGATCTCTCGCCACCGGCGGATGGCCGCCCAGACGAGCACCGTCCCCAGCAGCAGCCCCACCGCGATGAGCTGGTAGCGCTTCATCAGCTCGATGACCTGCTGCAGGTGCCGCCCGAACCGGTAGCCCAGGAGCACGAAGAGCGGCGCGGAGAGCAAGGCGGCCAGCCCGTCGAAGCAGATGAAGCGGGCGTAGGGCATCCCCGCCGAGCCGGCGGTGAAGTAGGTCACCGCGCGGACCCCGGGCATGAAGCGGGCAGCGATGACGATCTTCTCGCCGTGCCTGGCGAAGAGGCCCTCCACCTGGATCCGCCGGGCGGGGGTCACCACACGGGCGAGCCAGCCGTGCCCGGTGCGGACCCGCCGGCCCACCCGTCTGCCGGCCAGGTAGATGAGCGAGTCACCGACCAGGATGCCCAGGAACCCGGTGGCGACCATCAACCAGAGGTGGGCGACGCCCTTGTAGACCAGGAACCCACCGAGGATGAGGGAGATGTCCTCCGGAAGCGGCACTCCCAGCCCGCAGGCCACCAGCACGGCAAAGATGGACAGGTAGGCCATCGCCCCGTGCGAGCCGAGCAGGAGTGTCTTGAGGATCGCTTCCAAGCGGGTCTTGCCCAGGGCGCCCCGGGTCGAGGGACATTAGCACCGGGAGTCGTGATTCCGGCAGCTCAGGGACGTGGGAGCAGGGCCTTGAACGCCTCCCGGTTCGCCTGGAGCCTGGCACCGAACTGGGACACGATCGCCATCAGAAGCTTGAGGCAAGCCTGAGGCTTCTGGGTCATGAGCCGCTGAAAGTCCACGCTCCGGAGCTCCACCGCGGTGACCGGGGTGAGGGCCATGGCGCTGCAGAGCCGCTGCCCCTGCTGCACCAGCGCCAGCTCGCCGAGGGAGTCCCCCCGCTGCAGCTCACCGAGCGGGAGCTCCTCGGCCCCGTTGCGAACGGTGATGCCCACCCGACCATCGGCGATGATGAACAGGCTCTCGGCGAGCATGTTCTCCACGAAGAGCGGTGTGCCTCGAGGGTAGGTCCGCTCCACGGCGATGCCCGCGAGGATCTGCAGTCCCGTCTCCGTGAATCCCTTGAAGAGGGCGCAGCTCCGGAGAGCGTCCTGTGGCGGCATTGAACGGATGTTCTACCACGGGACGCCCCCAGGTCAGGGAAAGCCCGACCCGGGGTGGCATGGGCGCGTCGTCCCCCCGTGCCGGGGGGGGACACTGGGCGACCGCCCGGGGGGCCTCACTCCCCCGCTCCCAGGGGGACGCCTGAGGAAGCGCGCAGGGCGCGCCAGCGACCGGGCTCAGCCACCCCGGTGGAGCTTTGCGTTCAGGACGTATCCGGCGGCGTGCGGGACGAGGCCCGCCCGCTCGGCCTGGGTGAGGGGGCGCTTCACCTTCCCTGGGCTCCCCATGACCATCGACCCCGACGGCACGTGGGTACCGGGAGTGAGCAGCGTACCGGCAGCGATGAAGACGTCGTCCTCGATGACCACCCCGTTCAGAACGATCGCGCCGATCCCCACCAGGACCCGGTTGCCGATCGTGCATCCGTGGATGACGACGTGGTGGCCGACGATCACGTCGTCACCGAGCACCGTCGGGTGCGTGCCCTTCTCGACGTGGATCATCGTCAGATCCTGGATGTTCGTCCGTGACCCGATCCGGATGCTGTTCACGTCGCCCCGGATGACGGTGTTGTACCAGACCGAGGAATCCTCACCGATCTCGACGTCGCCCATGATCTGCGCGCCCTCGGCAACGAAGACCGTGGGATGCAGTCGGGGCATGACCCCCCCGATCGCGCGGATTCCCATCAGGCGGCCTCCGTCCTGGGCTGCAGCGGGGGAATGGGCGGGAGGTCCACCAGGCCGGCCTCCACGCCGAGGAGCGCGCTCGGCGAGCCGTGGGTGATGCGGACGCGGGCCCGCGCACCGGGGGGCGCAGTGCCGTCGAAGTTCACGGTGCGGTTCTCCGGCGTCCGCCCGAAGCGCCGCGAGGGATGAGACCTGCTCGGGCCCTCCACCAGCACCTCCACCTCGTGGTCGACGAGCGCCGCGCCGATCTCCCCGCTGATCCGCCGCTGGATTACCTGAAGGCGCTCCAGCCGCTCGACCTTCACCTCATGCGGGATGGGCCCCCACTCCGCCTCCTTGAGCGCGGCCACGGTGCGCGGGCGAGCAGAGAAGACGAACGAGAACTGGTTCTCGTAGCGGACCTGCTCGGTGAGGGCGAGCGTCCGCTGGAAGTCCTCCTCGG